>JADJRJ010000028.1:1299048-1623811 GCA_016712265.1 Gemmatimonadota bacterium
CGCCAAGTCGCGCGCGAAGGGCGGGCATGCGGTCTACCAGCCGGCGATGCACGCGGAACTGGTCGAATGGCTCGAGCTGGAGGCCGATTTGCGGTCGAGCATCGGGGGCGACCAGATCTCCGTGGAATACCAGCCGATCGTGCATTTGGCGGACGGGCGGTTGTACGGCGCCGAGGCCTTGGTGCGCTGGACCCACCCGGTCCGCGGCCATATCCCCACGACGCGCTTTGTCGCGATGGCCGAAGAAACCGGGCTGATCGTTCCGGTGGGTCGCCGGGTGCTGCAGGAGGCGTGTCAGCAAGCGGCCACATGGCGCCGGACCGCCGCGCGTGCGGCTGAACTGCGCCTCTCGGTGAACCTGTCGGGCCGGCATTTCCAGGAGGCGGCGCTCGTGGCCGACGTCGGGCACGCGTTGCGCGAGAGCGCCCTTGCGCCGGGGGCGCTGACGCTCGAGATCACCGAGAGCGTGCTGATGCGGCGATCGGAGGAGACGCTCGAGACGCTGCGCGAGTTGAAGGCCCTGGGGGTCAAGCTGGCGATTGACGACTTTGGCGTCGGCTATTCGTCGTTGGGGTACCTACAGCAATTCCCGATCGACGTCCTCAAGATCGACCGCACCTTTGTGGACTCGGTCGCCGTGGCGAACCGGGACCCGGTGTTGGCGCGTGCGATCATCGCACTGGGCCAGACGCTGGGCATCGAGACGATCGCCGAGGGGATCGAGCGCCTGGAGCAGCGGGATGGGCTGACGGCGCTGGGCTGCGAGCTTGGGCAGGGGTACTTCTTCTCGCGTGCCGTGCCGCCGGACGAGTTCGAGCGGCGCCTCCTCAAGGCCCCGGCGCCGCCACGCGTGACGCCGGGGAGCGTTCGGGTACTCAGACCAACGCCGGTAACCTGAGCAAGCGCTCGGCGGCGGCGTCGAGCGTGTCGTCCTTCTTGCAGAAGACAAACCGGATGTAGCGCGGCACTGTCGCCCCGGGCGAGTGGAAGCTGGATCCCGGCACCGTGGCGATGCCCGCTTCGCGGGTGAGCCACATGGCAAACTCGGTGTCGCCACGATCGCTGAACGCGGAATAATCGGCGAGGATGTAATACGCGCCGTCTGGCGGGGAAAATTTGAAGCCCGCCTGCGCGAGCGGCGCGCACAGCCGATCCCGGCGCCGCAGGTAGTCCTGCGCCATGTGGTTGTAGTAGTCGACGTCAAAGGCCATCCCGACGGCCGCCGCCTGCTGCAGGGGGGCGGGGGCACCCACCGTCAGGAAGTCGTGCACCTTGCGAATGGCCACGCTCTCCCGTGGTGGGGCGATGGCAAAACCCAGCCGCCATCCCGTGCAGCTGAACGTCTTGGACAGCCCGGAGATGGTGATGGTGCGTTCGCGCATCCCCGGGAACGTCGCGAGGACGTGGTGCGAGCCCTGGTACCGGATGTGCTCGTAGATCTCGTCCGTGATTGCCCAGACGTCGTGCTGTTGGCACAGGTCGGCAATGAGGGTGAGTTCGTCGCGGCTGAAGACCTTACCCGTCGGGTTGTGTGGCGTGTTGATGACGATGGCCTTCGTGCGATTGGAGAATGCCGCGCGCAGGCGATCGGGGTCAAAGCGCCAATCCGGCCATTCGAGGGGAACGAACACCGGCTTCGCGCCGGCCAGAATCGCATCCGGGCCGTAGTTCTCGTAAAACGGCTCGAACACGATGACCTCGTCGCCCGGGTCGATCAGGGCGAGGAAGACCGCGGCCATCGCCTCCGTCGCCCCGCATGTCACCGTGAGCTCTCGATCGGGATCGACCGTCATGTCGTACCACCGATGGTATTTCTCGGCGATCGCGACCCGCAGGGCTGGCGCGCCCCAGGTCACGGCGTACTGGTTGATGTCGCCGTTGATCGCTGCGCAGGCCGCCTCCTTCATCGGGGCGGGCATCGGGAAGTCGGGAAAGCCCTGGGCGAGGTTGATCGCGCCGTATTGGGCGGCGACCCGGGTCATTTCCCGGATGACACTTTCGGTGAACGTAGCGGCGCGTTGCGCGGGCATGCCGAACGGGGTGAGGGGGGAGTGACTCCGGCAATCTGGAGCGCGCGCCGCACTTCTCAAGGGCGCGCGTCACCTCGCTCCGCCTAACGTTTCTACTTGCGGGCGATGTGGGCGAGTGCCTGCCGGATAAGCTCCGGGGCGGTCGCTCCGGGGGCCGCCGCGTCCAGCGCATGTCGGACGCCCTTTTCTGCATCCTGGGTGGAGTACCCCAGGGCGACGAGGGCCCGGATGGCGTCGTCTGCGCCGGCCCCTTCGGGGCGCGATCCCGCGGCCCCGCCGGCGACCAGGTCGGTGAGCTTCTCCGACAAGTCCAGGATCATCTGCTCCGCCTTCTTGCGTCCCACGCGCGGAACCTGCTGCAGGGTCGCGAGGTCCTTCTCCTTGAGGGCGCGAACGACGCGCTCCGGCGAGAGGGTCGACAGCATCCCAAGTGCGAGGGCGGGTCCCACCCCCGTAGCCCCCAGGAGGCGCTGAAACACTCTCCGTTCAAAGGGTGTGGCGAAGCCGTAGAGTTGCCACTCGTCTTCGCGCACGACGAGATGCGTGTGCAGGGTCACCTTCTCCCCAGCTCGCGGCAGGGCCTCAAAGGTGCCGAGTGGGATCGCGAGGGCGTAACCCACTCCGCCCGACGTCATCACTTCGGCCCGGTCCAGTTCGCGCGCGACGAGGGTGCCGGTGACCAGGGTCAGCATGCGGCGCGCACCGAGGACTGCCGCGTCTCACGAGGTACGAGCAGGTGCACCCGCATGGACAGGGTCAGTGCCACGGCCACGGCGTCCGCGGCGTCCGCGGGCGACGGTGGGGCCGCGAGCCGAAGCAGGCGGGCCACCATGAACTGCACCTGCTCCTTCGTGGCGTTCCCGGTCCCGGTTACCGCCTTCTTGATCTCCGCGGGAGGGAACTCGTGGACATCGAGCCCGGCTTGCGCCCCGGCGAGCATGATCACGCCGCGTGCGTGCCCCAGGACCACCGTTGTTCGGACATTCCTGGCGTAAAAGATGTCCTCGACCGCCATCACCTCGGGCTGGCAACGGTCGATGATTGCGCGAAGGGCGGTGGAAATCTCGAGCAGCCGATGCACGAGGGCGTCTTGGGGCCGGGTCCGGATGACACCACACTCGACCAGTCGCGGGGTGGCGCGCTCGCCGAGGCGAACGAGCCCATATCCGGTGACGGCCGTCCCTGGGTCGACCCCGAGGATGAGCACGCGTGCGTCAGTCCGTGGCCGCGAGTTCCGACACGTCCATGTCGAAGTTCGCGTCGACCTTCTGCACGTCATCCAGCTCCTCGAGGCCCTCGATCAGCTTGATGAGCGATTGGGCATCGGCCCCTTCCACCCGAACGGTTTGCTTGGGAATCCAGGCGATCTCGGACTCGGTGGAGACGATGCCTTTCGCCTCGAGGGCGGTCTTCACGGCATGGAAGGCGGCGACTTCGGTGGAAACAACGTACTGGTCGTCTTCGCGGGCAAAGTCGGTGGCGCCTGCTTCCAGTGCGGCCTCGAGGGTGGGGTCTTCCTGGTGTTTCGTGGCGTCGAGGTAGAGCTGGCCTTTTCGCTCGAACATCCACGACACCGAGTTGGTGGCGCCCATGTTGCCACCGCCGCGCGAGAGCTTGTAGCGGACCTCGGCCACGGTGCGGGTCGCATTGTCGGTCAGGGCGTGGATCATGAGGGCGACGCCCCCTGGGCCAAAGGCTTCGTACAGGACCTCGACGTAGTCGACCCCCTCGAGCTCGCCGGTGCCTTTCTTGACCGCCCGTTCGATGTTCTCCTTCGGCATCGACGCGGCCTTGGCGGTGTCAATCGCTGTGCGCAGCCGTGGGTTGCCCCCCGGGTCGCCGCCGCCCTGCTTGGCCGCGACGGTGATTTCGCGGATGAGCTTGGTGAACATGGCGCCACGCTTGGCGTCGGTGGCGGCCTTGTAGTGCTTGATTTGCTTCCACTTACTGTGACCAGCCATGCGTCGAGCGGGATGGGGAGGGGAGGAAGTTACACGTCGTGACGGCAGACGGCAGACGGCAGACGGCCCGGCGGCCGCGCGGCCATTGGGCGGACGTGTCTCAGCCCTCTACCATATCCTCAAAGCGCAGCCACCGCTTGTAGAGGTAGAGGTCGACCCAGCCTAACGATCCTGTCCGGTGCTTGAGGAGGTGCAGCTCGGCCGCCCCGTCGATGTCCGAGGCGGCGTGATACAGCTCCTCGCGGTACAGCCCGAGGACGACGTCGGCGTGTTGGGTGAGGGCGCCGAGAGCGCCGAGGTCGTCGAGTTGGGGCCGCGGATCCGCGCGGTCCCGAACGGGCCGCGCCAGTTGGGCGGTGACGAGCACCGTACAACGCCGGCGCACGGCCATGGCCTTGAGCTCGCGGACGACATGGGCGATTTCCTCGTCGCGTGGGGCACGTCCCGTGGCCAGCGCCTCGACGGGGTCGACGATGACGAGCCCGATCCCGAGTTGATCGATCAGGAGGTCCGACAGGCCGCCGACCCCATGGGGGGGGACGAACGAGAACAGGGGCGAGTGGTCGCGGAGTCGCAGGACCGCAGCGCCGACCCGCGCATGCGTTTCCTCGTCCAGGTCACCGCGGCGCAACGTGTCAGTGGAAGTCTTGGACAGGATGCCGAGGGCCCGCTCAATCAGGCGTTCCGTGTCCGCCTCGCCCGAGAAGAGCGCCACCTCGTGGCCGGCCTCCGCGGCGCGGAGGGCGACCGCCGTGGCGAAGGCACTCTTCCCGACGCCGGCGTCGCCGCAGAGGACGACGAGGTCTCCGCGCCGCGGTCCGCCACCGAGGCGGGTGTCGACACTGGGAAAGCCCGTGGAGACGGTATCGTCGGCCGCGCCGGTCGCGTCCAGGCGCGCCAGCCAGGCGGTGGCGTCGAACGGACGCGGGCGGGGCGAGTCGTTAGGCATCCGGCAGGGGAGCGAGCCGCTCTTCGATAGCGCGGCGTTCCTGGCGGAAGGCGGCGTCGACTGCGCGAGAACCCAGGGCAAGCAACCGATACCAGGCGGCCAGGGCCTCGACACGGTCGCCACGCGCGCAGGCGTCCAGCACTTGCGTGAAGGCCGAACGGGCCGGCGCGGGCAGGGCCAGCGCCTGTCCCCACTGTCGCGTGGCGGCCGCGCGTGCGCGCAGGCGCTCGCCGGACGCCCCGTCACCCAGGTCCCACAGGAGCCGCGCGGCCATCCAACTCGCCAGGGCAAGCTCGCGCTCCCCGCCGAGCGGCAGCCGATCGGCCACCGAGATGGCCGCCCGGAAACGGAACGTTGGTGGCGCGAGTGCGTATCGAGGGAGGCCGATCACGCGGCGCAATCTACCGGAGATCGACCACTCGGCAAACACAGCCTCCGACCCTACATTCGAACGCATGCCGCCGCTCCCCAAGCTCGGCCCGTCGTCCCGCGCCGTGTTATGGGTGGATGATGAGGCTGACCTGCTCGAACCGCATCGCCTGTTCCTGGTGGACAAGGGGTTCGAGGTGTCGATGGCGCGCAACGCCGACGATGCCCTGGAGATGCTGCGTCGTCGCTCCTACGACCTGCTGCTCCTGGACGAGCAGATGCCGGGGCGTCGAGGGCTGGACGCCTTTCGCGATGTCCGGGAGCTGGCGCCGGCCATGCCCGTGGTGATGATCACCAAGTCCGAGGACGACGGCACATTGCGCGAAGCGTTAGGTGCGGATGTGCGGGACTACCTCGTCAAGCCGGTCAGCCCAAGGCAGGTCCTCTCGGTCGTCACGAAGGTGCTGGAGGGGCCACGCATTCGGCAGCAAGCCGTGGCCCGGGCGTTTGTGGAGCGTTTCCGGGCCCTGGAGCTCGAGCGCAGCCCGCACCTCGACTGGCGCGGGTGGATCGAGCGTTTCGATGAGTTGATGCGATGGGACGTGGACCTCACCGCTGCCGGAGAGACCGGGCTGTACGAATCGCTGCGCGGCCTCTATCCGGACATGCACCGGGAATTTGCGGCCTTCATGGCGCAGGCGTACCCCGCGTGGTTGAAGAACCTGGAGGGCGACCGTCCTCCCCTGTCGATCGATGTGGTCCCCGAGTTCGTCCTGCCCGTGCTGCAGCGGGACCGGCGTGTCGCGTTGGTCGTGGTTGACTGCATGCGACTGGACCAGTGGCGGGTCCTCGAGCCCGTGGTCAACGCGATGTTCGAGGTGGAGACGACCCACTACTACGCCGTCCTCCCGACGGCGACCCCGTACGCGCGCAACGCGCTCTTCGCCGGGCTCTTCCCGGGGGAAATCGCCGCGCGGCTCCCTGATTGGTGGGGCGAACGCGACGACGAGTCGCTCAACGCCCACGAGCGAGAACTGCTCGAGGCGCAGTTGGTTGAGCTCAAGGTGCAGGCGTCCGTGCGCTACCAGAAGATTTCCACTCCGGGCGATTCCGACGACCTCGAGCGGCACCTGGCCACAGCTATCGGCGGCGAGGGGATCAGTGCCTTTGTCTTCAACTTCGTCGACCTCCTCACGCACGGCAGGTCGGAGTCGGCCATCCTGTATGAGGTGGCCCGTGACGAAGTCGCGTTGCGCGCCTTGACGCTACAGTGGTTCCAACGGTCGGCGCTGTATGCGTTGCTTCGGGAGGCGGCGCGCAAAAAGGTCACCGTGGTCCTGACCAGCGACCACGGGTCCATCCACTGCACCACCCCGGCGACGGTCTTCGCCCGGCGGGACGCCACGCACAACCTGCGCTACAAGTTTGGTGAGGACCTGCGGGCGGAGCGTCCCGAGTACGCCCTCCAGTTCACCAAGGAGGACATGTTGCGCCTCCCGCGACGCGGCATGGGGGCCAACACCCTGCTGGCCGTGGGGAACACCTTCTTCGTCTACCCCACCAAGTTGCGCGAATACCAGGGTCGGTACCGTGGGTCGTTCCTGCACGGCGGGGTAACGCCGGAGGAGTGCATCGTGCCGTTGGCGCTTCTCACGCCGAGGTAGCGCGCGGCGTCGCGACCATGCTGCGTCGGCTCTTTCCCTTCCTTCGTCCGCACGCCTGGCGCATGGCGGTGGCCGTGGCGTGCAACCTGGGCGCGGCCGTCCTGGACGTCTTCTCCCTGACGCTCCTCATCCCGTTCCTCGACCTGCTGTTCGGACAGCAGGCCACCGGGCGGGCCGTTAGCGACCGGTTGCAACCGCTGTTTGAGCGCATCCTCGTGGCCGACGACACGATGACGTCCCTGCGCAACATCATCGTGGTGATCCTGGCCGCGGTGGTAGCGAAGAATGCGCTGGTGTGGGTGAGCGGCCAGGTGGGTGCCAGCCTGCAAGAGTATATCACCCGCGACCTGCGGCACGCGCTCTACGCGCACCTGCAACGCCTGCCGTTGAGCTGGTTCACGCGCACGCGCGCGGGGCAGGTGCTCGCCCGGCTGTTCTCGGACACGCAGACGACCAAGCAGGTGATCACTGAGGCCGTGACCCGCTCGATCCAGAGCGGGGCGACCATTCTGGTGTCGCTGACGTGGCTCTTCGCCACGTCCTGGCGGCTGTCGATGCTCGCCCTCGTCGTCGCGCCGCTGCTGATTGGCCTCCTGCAGCCCCTCCTGCGCAAGTTGCGAAAGGGGCACGGGCGACTGGGGAACCAGTACGGCGACCTGACCAGCACGGCGCAGGAGGCCATTAGCGGGATTCGCCTGGTGAAGGCGACGGGCGCCGAGGCGTTCGAGGTGGACCGGTTCACCGCGGCGAGCGGCCGGTACGCGAGCGGCATGGTACGGGTGGCCCGGCTGACCAACACGGCGCAGCCGATTACCGAGACGCTGGCCACGGCGATCGCAATGGTCATCCTCTGGGTTGGCGCCCGTCAGGTCCAGGCCGGGCTGTTGGATGCGTCCATGCTGATCGCCTTCCTGGTGATCGTCATGCGCATGTTGCAGCCGCTCAAGCAGCTGTCGCAGGTCCAGGCGATGGCTCAGCAGTCCCTGGCCGCCGCTGCACGGGTGTTCGAGGTCATCGATCACCCGGTGGAGCGGGACACCGGGCACAAGGACGTCGCAGCGTTTCGCGGCGAGATCGTCTTCGACCAGGTGGGGTTTGCCTATGACGGCGCCCCAGTGTTGCAAGACATCGCGTTCACGGCACGGCGCGGCGACCTTGTCGCGCTCGTGGGACCGAGTGGGGCCGGCAAGAGTACCCTGGTGGACCTGATCCCGCGCTTCCACGACGTGGGCAGCGGCCGGATCCTGCTGGACGGTGTGGACACCCGCGAACTCACCCTCCGGTCACTGCGGTCACTCACCGGGATCGTGTCACAGGACACCGTGCTCTTCAATGACACGGTGCGTAACAACATTGCCTATGCATCACCAGGCCGCTTCACCGACGCGCAGGTGGAGGCCGCGGCCCGGGCGGCCAACGCGCACGAGTTCATCCAGGCCCTGCCCGAGGGGTATGCCACCGTGCTGGGCGAACGCGGGACACGATTATCGGGTGGGCAACGCCAACGTCTCGCCATTGCGCGCGCCCTGTTGTCGGACCCGCCGATCCTGATCCTCGACGAGGCCACGTCGGCGCTCGACACCGAATCCGAGCGCCAGGTGCAGGAAGCGATCGATCGGCTGCTCGCAGGTCGTACCGTGTTCGTCATCGCGCATCGCCTGTCCACGGTGACGCATGCGTCCCGCATCCTCGTGCTCGAGGGGGGGCGGGTGGTAGAGGCGGGAACGCACGCGGAGCTGGTCGCGCGGGAGGGGGGCACGTACCGGCGCCTCCACGACCTGCAGTTTGCCGCGACGCCGGCCCCGGGCTGACGATGCGGCTCCTGTTCGTCCATGCGGCCGCAGGATGGTCCGGCCCCGCGCGCGTGTTCGCGACGGTTGCTCATGCGTTGGCGTCGCGCGGGCATGAGACGGCGGTCGCGGCCCCGGACGGGAGCGCGATGGCGCGCCTCGTGACGCGATCGGCCGCGCGGCCCTTCGCCCTGGACGCCGTGCGGCGCGCCCGCGCGGACGCGCTCCGCATCCGCGAAATCATCGAGGAACACCACAGCGACACGGTTTTCGTGCACGCAGAGGGGGAGCACTTCATGGTCGCGCATGCGCTCCGCAAGGTGGGTCGCGGGGCCCTGGTGCGACGCATCGGCGCGGGCGGGTCCCTTGAAGTCACGACACGCACCCTGCGCGCCGAGCGCTGGTGGCCCACGCGGTACCTCTCCACCAGCGAAGCTCCTCCGGCCGCGGCGACCCGGTCGGGGCTCCCGCCCGCCGTGCGTGTTGAACTGGGTGTCGAGGTGCCCGAGGAGGCGCCTCCGCCGGTGCGCGATCCCTACGCGGTCGTCGCCTGCATCGCCGCTAACGAGGCGATTCGTCGCGCGACTCAGGTGGTTCGCGCCGTGGCCATGCTCGCGCAGCGACACGACCAGCTCCGGCTGCGGGTGATCGGGTCCGCCGCCGCCGACCCTGACCTGCACGTGCTGGCGACCGCGCTGGGACTGGCGGGCCGCGTCGAGTGGTATCCGCAGGGATCGCGTGCCGTCGACGTGCTGGACGGGGTCAGTGCTGGATGGGTGGTGGCCGACGGCGACGATGCCGGGCTCGGCGTGTTGCACCTGATGGCGCACGGTATCGTCCCGTTGGCCGAGCGCACCCCGGTCACGGCGCGGTACCTCACCGATGGCATACACGGCGTGTTGCTGTCGAGCCTGCATCCGCCGACGATGGCGGCGGAGACCACGGTCCTGTTGGCCGATGCGCCGCGTCGCGCGACCATGGGGGGTGCCGGGCGCTCGCGCGTGGAGCGTGAGTTTCAGCTGCGGGAGATGTTGGCCGGCTTTGAAGGGGCGGCGCGCGCGTCCCGCGATGCTTCGCGCGTGCGCCCATGAACGCCCCCAAGGTCGCGGTGACGGTCGTGATGGCCGCGCGCAACGAAGCCGACGAGATCGCGGCGTGCATCCTCAGTGTGTCGTGGGCCGACGAGGTGCTCGTGGTGGAGAACGACTCGACCGATGCCACGGTCGAGTGCGCGCGACGCGCGGGGGCCACCGTTTTCAGCCACCCGTTTACCACGATTGGTGCGCAGCGCAACGTCGCCATCGCCCGCGCGCGCCACCCGTGGATCCTGGTGCTCGATGCGGACGAACGCGCCACGCCCGACGTGGGTGAGGCGGTGCGACAGGCCATCGCGCAGGATGGACCCAGCGCCTGGCGGGTTCGACGGCGCAACCTGTTCCTGGGCCGTGAGATTCGGCATGGCGGGTGGGAGAAGGATCGACCGGTACGTCTTTTTCGCCGTGAGCTGCGGTACGATGAGCGTCCGGTGCATGAACATGTGGTGGTGGATGGCCCGGTGAGCGACCTCCCGACGCCGTTGGTCCACGAACCCTACGCGACCCTCGGGGAGTACTTCGAGAAGTTGCAGCGCTACTCTGGGTGGTGGGCTGCCCAGCAGCACGCGCGCGGACGTCGCGCGCGTCTCGTGGACATCGTCGTGCGTCCCCCGCTGCGTTTCGTGACGATGTGGCTCGTGCGCCAGGGGTGGCGGGACGGCGCGCATGGGACCGTCCTTGCCGCGCTGGGGGCCGTCAGCGTGGCGGCCAAGTATGCGCAGCTTTGGGCCCTGGACCGCAGGGCGCGATGAGGCAGCACCTGTTCCTCACGCAGGACTACGCGCCCGACCTCGGGGGCATGGCCCGGCGCCACGTGGAGCTGTGTCGCCGGTTTCCCCACGGGTCCGTCCTGGTCTCCACCGTGGCGGCGCCGGAGGCGGCGCCGTTCGACGCGCAGGAGCCGTATGCGATCGCTCGCGAGCGCTTCCCCTTCGCGCAGGCGAAGGTGTTCACGAACCAGGTGCGGTGGGCAGCGCACCTCGTGCGCCTGCTCGATCGCGGCGTCGGTGTCGTGCACCTCGGTAACATCCGTCCGTGCGGGTATGCCGTGATGATGGCGCGTCGCATGCGAAACTTTCCGTATGTTGTCTATGTGAATGGCGGAGACCTGCTGCGGGAGGAGCGCAAGGTGGGCGAGCAGGGCATCAAGCGGTGGTCCGCGCGCGACATCCTCGGCCACGCGCGGGGGATCGTTGCCAATTCCGCCTGGACGGCTGACCTCGCGCGCCGCGTGATGCGCAGCAGCGGTGTGCGGGGGCTGCCCGAGGTGGCCGCGATTGACCTCGGGACCGATCCGGTGCACTTCCACCCCGCTCGGGACCAGGGGACGTTGCGTCGACAGCTGGGCATTGGCGGGGCGCCGCTGCTTGTCACCATTGCGCGATTGGTGCCGCACAAGGGGCAGGACACCGTGATCGATGCCCTGCCGCACCTCGATCCCGACGTCCACTACCTGGTGGTGGGTGGCGGTGAGTATCGCGCTGCGTTCGAGGCCCGCGCGGTGGCGCGCGGCGTCGCCGGACGTGTGCATTTTCTCGGTGCCGTCTCCGACGATCTGGTCGCGGAAGCGTATGCCACGGCGTCCGTGTATGTCGGGATGTCGCGGCTGGACCACGGCATCAATGTCGAGGGGTTCGGCATTTCCTTTGTAGAGGCGTCTGCCAGTGGCGTGCCCGTGGTGGCCGGGGACTCGGGCGGTGTCCGGTCCGCCGTGCGCGATGGGGAGACGGGGCTCGTGATCGCGCCGGACGATGCGACCCTGCTCGCCGCGACGATCCGCGGGCTGTTGTCCAACGACGCCCGCCGACGCGCGATGGGGGCGGCCGGACGCCAGGCGGCGGAAGCGCACTACAACTGGGATCGCGTCGCGCGCGAGACCCTGGCCTTTGTGGAACGCGTCACGACGGAGGAGCGGTGAAACCCCCGCGCCTGCGGCACCGACTGGAGTACGGTGCGTTGCGTGCGGTGACGGCCGCCCTGCGCCTGATGCCGCTCAACGTGGCGCGCCGTGTGGGGGCGTTCATCGGGCGGCTGGGATACCGCCCGTTAGGCATCCGGCGGACCACCGTGGAGCGCCAACTCGCCGCGGCATTTCCCGGCATGGCGCCGTCGGAGGTCGGGGCCATGGCCCGCGCTTCCTATGCGCACCTGGGGCGTCTGGCGATCGAGCTCGCGTTGCTCCCGCACCTCAAACAGGAGGGACTCCGTGCCCTGTTCGAGGAGGACGGCGACCTTGCCCTGATCCAGCGCCTGGCGGAAGGCGGGCGTGGCCTCGTCCTGTGCACCGGCCATGTAGGGAACTGGGAGCTCACGGGTGCCTACCTGGCGATGCATGGCCTCCCGTTGGACGCCGTCGTGCGTCGGATGGCCAATCCGCTGTTTGATGGGTTCCTGAACCGGACGCGTTCGCGGGTCGGGATGCACGTGATCTACGACAGCGACGCGGTGCGCCAGATCACGCGAGGGCTCAAGGAAGGACGTCACGCCGCCCTGGTGGCGGATCAAGGGGTGCTCGGCCTGGCGTCGTCGTTTGTCACCTTCTTCGGGCGCCCAGCCAAGACGCCACGCGGACCCGCCGTGTTCGCGCTCAAGTTCCACGCTCCCGTGGTGTTTTGCGCCGCGGTGCTGCAACCGTCGGGACGGTACCGATTCATGGCCGAGGAAATTCCCGTGATCACGACGGGAGATCGTGATGCGGACGTGGACGCCACCGTACAGCGGTTCACCAGCGCGCTCGAGCGTCTCGTCCGACGTTATCCCGAGCAGTATTTCTGGCATCATCGGCGCTGGAAGCGGCAGCCACCCGACACGCCGCCCGCTTTGCGGGACCCGGTGGCGTGACGCGGTGTGCGAGATGGCAGACGGCAACGGGCAGACAGCAGATCGCGAAGGGCAAACGACCCCATGACGACACTTGATGAAATTGTGGCGCGGGAATTCCCGCGGGTTCGCGAGGACACCATCTACCTCAACAGTGCCTCGACCGGGCCGTTGCCCGAGCGGGCGCGGCGCGTCGCCCGGGAGCAAGCCGATCGACGGGCCGAACCGTGGACCTATGGCGCGACCGAGCAGTTCGCGACCCTGGACCGGTCGCGCGCGCTCCTCGCGTCGATGATCGGGGCGTCGCCGGGGGAGATCGCCTTGATGGTGAATACCTCGTATGGGCTCAACCTCGCGGCGCGTTCGCTCCCCTTCGCGCGCGGTGACGTGGTGGTGGCGAGTGATCGCGACTTTCCCGCGAACGTCTACCCGTGGATGGCGATGGCGCGTGATGTCGGCGTCGACTTTCGCCTCGTGCCGTGTCGTGATCGGTTGTTCGACGAGGACGCGCTGCTCGCCGCCATCGAACAGCCAAGGGTCAAGGCGTTGGTGGTCTCCTGGGTGTCGTTTGAGAGCGGGATGCGGCTCGACCTGCATCGACTCGGTGCGGCGTGTCGCGCGCGCGGGGTGTACTTCGTGGTGGATGCCATCCAGGGGTTGGGGCCGTTGACGTTGGATGTGCGACAGACACCAATCGACATTCTCGCGTGCGGGACGCAGAAGTGGTTGCTCTCGCCCTGGGGGAGCGGATTCGTGTACGTGCGGGACGCACTCGTCCGGGAGCTGGAGCCGCGGCAGGTGAGCTGGATGAGCATGGAAGGGACGGACGACTTCACGCGGCTCCTCGACTATCGGTTCACCTACTGGCCCGACGCGCGTCGGTTCGAGATGGTGTCGCTGCCGTACCAGGATTTCGCGGTGATGAACGCCTCACTGGAGGTCCTGGCGGAGATCGGATATCACGAGGCCACGGCCCGCATCCGTGGCCTCACCGGGACCCTGATGGAGGGGGCGCGTGACGCCGGGTTGGAACTTGTGACCCCGCCGCACCCGGATCGGCGGGCCGGGATCGTGTCTGTCAAACCGCCTGATGCAGCTGCGACGTCCCGCCGCCTCGCGGACGTTGGGGTGATCCACTCCCTCCGCGAGGGCGCGATCCGCCTGTCGCCGCACGTCTTCACCCCACCCGCGCACATCGAACGCGCCGTGGAGGTGCTGCGCCAGGGGTGAGCGCGGCCGGAGGCCGGAGTCAGCTCGGCGGGAGCTCCCCGATCGCGACCTCGCGCCCGCCCTTGCGCACGACGAAGTAGCGGTCGTGGACCGCCTCATGACGCGGGACCACCAACTCCTCCGCGCCAAGCTTGCGCCCATTCACCGAGACTGCGCCCTGCTGGAGTTGGCGCCGGGCTTCGCCTCGCGACTTGGCCAGGCCGCATTCGGTCAGGGCGTCGAGCACGGACAAGCTGTCCCCTGCCGGCAGGAGCGCTCCGGGCAGTTCCGCGCGCAACATCTCCAGCACCGCCAACGGGAGCTCGCGGACGTCGGCCTTGCGGTCGAACACCACGCGAGAGGCCTCCCGCGCCGCGCGCGCCGCATCCGGGCCGTGGACTCGCGTCGTGACGTCGAGCGCGAGCGCCGCCTGGGCCTCGCGCTTGTCCGGCCGTTCCTCCACGGCCTGGTCGAGCGCCTCGACCTCCTCACGCGGCATCAGGGTGAACATGCGGAGGTACTCCCCGGCATTGCGGTCGTCCACGTTGATCCAGAACTGGAAGAACGCGTACGGCGAGGTGCGCGCTGGATCGAGCCAGACACTCGTGCCTTCGGCCGTCTTGCCGAACTTCTTGCCGTCGGCCGTCGTCACCAGCGGGAGGGTGACGCCGAATACCTCGTGTCCGGAGGACCGACGGATCAGTTCCGTCCCGGCCGTGATGTTGCCCCATTGGTCGGAGCCCCCCATCTGGAGCGTGACCCCGTCGCGGGCGTTGAGCTGCAGGAAATCGTACGCCTGCAACAGCATGTAGGAGAACTCGGTGTAGGAGATCCCCACCTCCATGCGCGATCGGACGCTGTCCTTCGCCAGCATGTAGTTCACGCTGAAGTGCTTGCCCACGTCGCGCAGGAAGTCCACCAGCGAGACGGACAGCAGCCAGTCGGCGTTGTTGCGCATGCGCGCCGCGGCCGGCCCGGTGAAGTCGAGGAAGTGCTCCAGCTGCTTCTGGATGGAGGACGCGTTCTGTGCGACCTGGTCGAGGGTGAGCAGGTTGCGCTCGGCGCTGCGACCGGAAGGGTCGCCGATCATTCCCGTGCCGCCGCCGACCAGTGCGATCGGGCGGTGACCCGCGCGCTGGAGGTGGACGAGCCCCATGACCTGTACCAGGTGGCCCACGTGAAGCGACGAGCCGGTGGGGTCGAACCCGACGTACCCGCTCACCGGTCCAGCCTGGAGCGCGGCATCGGCGCCCTCTGTGGCCTGGTGCAGGAGTCCCCGCCAGGTCAGTTCGTGTAAGAATGGCGTCATGGCAAGCAAAGTAAGGAACGGCGGTGCGGGCCGTCACGGGTGTGATCCGCGCCCGGAGCAAATGCCACCGTTCGGTGTTACCATTTCATCCATGCGCCAGCTGCTTCGCCGCTTCGTTTCGCGCCTGTCCAAACTCCGCGGTCCGGGGCGCCGCCGCGGGGGGGGCAGGCCGGGCTGGTTCCAGCGCCATCCTGTCGCGACCCGCCGTCTGGCGCTTGCAACGGTTTTCGGGGTCGGCGCCGGCCTGGGTGGTGTCTACGGTGGCTTCGCGCTGGTGTGCCGCGGTGGTCGATGCCCCTCCGTGGAGATCCTCGACAGTTACCAGCCCAGCCAGACGTCAAAGTTGTACGCGGTCGATGGGCGCTTTATTGCCGAGCTCGGCTTGGAGCGGCGGACCCTGGTCTCGTACGACGACATTCCGGCGGTGGTGCGGAATGCGTTTGTCAGCACCGAGGACAAGCGGTTTTTCAGTCACGGTGGGATCGACTTCTTGCGGATCCCCGGATCGGTTCTGGCCAACCTCCGTGCCGGCAGCTTTGCGGAGGGGTTCTCGACGATCACCATGCAGCTCGCCCGCAACGTCTTCCCGGACCAGATTTCGCGGGAGCGGTCGGTGTCGATGGGCAGTCTCGTGCGCAAGCTGCGTGAAGCGCGCGTCGCCCTGATGATCGAGGGGCGGTATCCAAAGGAGCGGATCCTCGAGCTGTACCTCAACCAGATCAACCTGGGATCTGGGGCGTTTGGCGTAGAGACGGCGTCGCAGCGGTATTTCGGCAAGTCAGTGCGCGATCTCACGTTGGCCGAGGCGGCAACGCTGGCCGCGATTCCCAAGGCACCGACGCGGTACAACCCGCGCCGGTACCCCGACCGGGCGATCATGCGGCGGAACACGATTATCGAGCTGATGCGGCGGCAGGGCGCGGTGGAGGACGAGGAGGCATCGTTAGCCAAGGCGTACCCGCTGCAGCTGGCTCAACGCACCGAGTCCGGCGATATCGCGCCCTACTTCGTGGAGTTTGTCCGGCAGCAGCTCGAGAAGAAGTTCGGGGCGCGGCTGTATGATGAGGGGCTGCGCGTCTTCACGACGCTGGACCTGGACATGCAGGCCGCCGCCGATCGGGCGTTGGAAACCCAGCTGCGAACGATTGAGGGCGGAAAGTACGGGAAGTTCCCGCACACCACGTTCGAGCAGCATCTGGCGCGGGGGACGACGGTGGGCGGGGACGCCGCGGAGTCGCCGTACCTCCAGGGCGCCTTTGTCGCCGTGGAGCCCCGGAGCGGCGCAGTGCGGGCCATGATTGGCGGCCGGGACTTCGATGATTCCAAGTTCAACCGGGCGTCGCAGGCCCTGCGGCAGCCGGGGTCTACGTTCAAGCCGGTGGTGTACGCCACGGCGATCATGCAAGGCAGGTCGCCCGCGACGATCTATGACGACGCGCCGATCGAGATGCCCCAAGTGGACGGGTCAATCTGGACGCCCGGGAACTACGACGGGACGTTTGGGGGCCCGCAAACAATGCGCTACGGGTTCGCGCAGTCGCGCAACCTCGTGGCGATCCGGGCCGGGATGGATGTCGGGGAGGCCGCGGTGATCGAGACGGCACGGGCCATGGGGCTCCGCACGGCGATTCCTCGCGTGCCGTCGATCTTCATTGGGTCCGCCGATGTCTTCCCCCTGCAAATGGTGGCGTCCTACTCCACCTTCGCGACGCTGGGGGCCTACGCAGAGCCTAATGCCATCCTGCGTGTCGAGAGCCCACGTGGCGAGGTGCTGTGGAAGCCGTCGGGCAAGTCGCAGGAGGTGATGAGTCCCGCGGAAGCGTGGTTGATGGTCGACATGTTGAAGGGCGTCGTCCAGCGGGGGACGGCCGCGGGGAGCGTGTGGGGAGCGGGCTTCCATGTGCCGTCGGGCGGCAAGACCGGTACGACGAACGATGGTGCGGACGTCTGGTACATCGGCTTCACCGCCGACCTGGTGGCCGGCGTCTGGATGGGCTTCGACAAGCCAAAGAAGATCATGGCGAATGCCCAGGGTGGGCGACTGGCTGCGCCCGCGTTTACGCAGTTCATGCTGGAGACCTATCGTCGCAAGCCGGCCCCGCCAGATTGGCCGCGACCCGAGCAGGTCGTCCTGGGGGACGCGTGCGGCCCGAACGGGGCATTCCAGGAGTACTTCCTCGCAGGAACGGAGGGCGCCGGGTGTTCGGGGGCGAATCCGTTCCTCATCGCCCCGCAGCGAGACACCGCGGTGGGGCGTCCTGCCGCGGCGCCAGCCACTGCGCCCAAAGCCGCCCCGAAGAAGGCGGAAACTGCGAACCCGTTCAAGATCCCCGGCACATGACACTGCGCGTGTATCACGCGCGCTGGGTGCTGCCGATCTCCGGCCCTGCCATCGCCGATGGCGCTGTCGCGGTGGAGGGCGCGAAGATCTCGTGGGTTGGCCGTGCGATCGACGCTCCCCCGGGCCTTCGGGTCGACCTTGGCGCCTCGATCCTGATGCCGGGGTTGGTGAACGTGCATGCCCATCTCGAACTCACCGCCATGCGGGGGTACCTCGAGGACCTCGATTTTCGACCGTGGATCTTGCGACTGACAAGGTCCCGTGAGCACGTCATGACCCCGGAGCGGCGCCGGGCCGCCGCGTGCGCCGGGATTGCTGAGGGGCTGCTCGCCGGGATTACCACCTACGCGGATGTGAGCGATAGCGGGGAGTCGCTGCCGGCGATGCGGGACATGGGGGTCCGGGGGGTGATGTTCCGCGAAGTGTTTGGCCCGCACCCCGTGCAGGCCGGCGAGGCGGTGGCCGGGCTGCGCTCCGAAGTCGAACGGTGGGGGGCGCAGGCCACGCCGCGGGTGTCCGTGGGTGTTTCACCCCACGCGCCATACACCGTCAGCGACGCGCTCTTCGCCGAGACGGCAGCTCTCGCCCGAGCGCTGGACGTTCCGCTGACGGTGCATATCGCCGAGAGCGAGGCCGAACAGGCACTGGTGGTGGAGGGCAACGGGGTATTTGCGGATGCCTGGCGCGCTCGCGGCATCGAGGTCGTGCCCCGCAGCTCCTCACCGATCGCCTTGCTCCAGGCGCTGGGCGTCCTGGAAACGCGGGCCCTCCTCGTACATGCGGTCCGCGCGTCCGCATCCGACCTGGAGCTCGTGCGAGCCTCGGGGGCGGGGATCGCCCACTGTCCGGCGTCGAACGCAAAGCTGGGGCACGGGACGGCGCCGCTCCTGGACATGATCGCGGCGGGCATTCCGGTTGGACTGGGGAGCGATTCGGTCGCGAGTAGCAACCGCATGGACCTGCTGGACGACGCGCGCCTCGCTGTGTTCCAGCAACGCGCGCTCACCGGGCGAGCGGCAGTGCCAACGGCGTCCGCGCTCCTGCACATGGTGACGCGAGGTGGCGCGGAGGCGTTAGGTCTGGCGGCGACCATCGGGACCCTGGAACCCGGGAAGGCAGCCGACCTTGTGTCCTTCGCCGCCGATCCCGTGCGGGACGGCCCTGGATTCCGCCCGGAAGACACCCTCGTGTTCGGGGCAGCCGGACGACGAGCGCAAATGGTGGCGGTCGACGGCGTCGAGTTGGTACGCGGAGGGGTGCTGGTCCGCGACATCCGCTCGGATCTTGCCGTGGTGGCCGACACGGGGCAGGCCCTCTCACGCCTGAACTGATACCTCTGGGGCACACCGGACCCCTCCATCCGCCGTGGCCGGGCCGCTAGACTTCCCTCCAGAGCTCTGGAGGCCGAATGGCGGACGCATCGTCTGGCAAGACGTCGAAGATCTGGCGGGACGGGGAACTCCTCAACTGGGAGGATGCCACCATCCACGTCATGTCGCACGTCGTGCACTACGGCTCCTCGGTCTTCGAGGGGGTCCGTTGTTACCAGACCCCGACGGGCGGCGCGGTTTTCCGGCTGCGCGAGCACATGAGACGGTTGGTTGAATCGGCAAAGATCTACCGGTTTCCCATGCGCTATTCCGTCGAGGACCTGATGCAGGCCACGGTGGATACCATCGCCGCGAACGGGCTCGAGGAGTGCTACATCCGACCCATCGTCGTGCGGACTGGTGAGCAGATGGGCTTCTACCCCGTCGGCGTCCCGGCCGAGGTCTTCATCATTTGCTGGAAGTGGGGCCACTACCTCGGGCACGACGCCTTGGCGAATGGCGTGGATGTGCGGGTGTCGAGCTGGCGTCGTGCGGCGCCGGACACCTTCCCGACCATGGCCAAGGCAGGGGGGAACTACCTCAATTCGCAGCTGTCCAAGGTGGAGGCCAAGCAGGACGACTACAGCGAGGGAATCATGCTGGACTCGTTCGGCTTTGTCTCGGAGGGGAGCGGCGAGAACCTGTTCATGGTCCGCGATGGGGTGCTGTACACGTCGCAAATGAGCAACGCGATCCTGCACGGGATCACACGGGACACGGTCATCACCCTCGCGCGCGACCTCGGGATGGAGGTGCGCGAGACGCAGCTTCCCCGCGAGTTCCTCTACCTGGCGGACGAAGTGTTTTTCTCGGGAACGGCCGCGGAGATCACGCCGGTGAAGTCGATCGACCGGCTCCCGGTGGGAGACGGCAAGCCCGGACCAGCGACGCTCGCGATCCAGCAGGCGTTCATGGGGATTGCCAAGGGGCAGGTGACAGATCGGTTCGGGTGGTTGACGCCGGTCCCGCGGGCGAGGTCTTGATTCAGGTGCAACCGCGCGACGTGATTCAGGGGAGGGTGGCCACCGCCCGGAGGAGTTCCGCGCCGGCACTGGTCGCCTGGAGGAGGAGTCGGGACAGTCGTCCCGTCGCCCGCCTGCTCCTGAACTCCCGTCTGCGCCGTCATGATGGGAGTTTTGTTTTTTCAGGGAGAGGAGGTTCCCGGTGGTCGTAGGCTGCCTCGCACTGAATGCGTCGTTCGAACCATTGACCATGGTTCCGCTCAAGCGCGCCCTGCGCCTGGTCATCGATGGCAAGGCCGAGATTGTCGAGGCCGAAACCGGTCGCGAGGTGCGGTCCGAGCGGTTGACGATGCCCCGGCCGGCGGTGATCCGCCTGACGAAGTTCATCCACGTGCCGCGCAAATTTCGGCGTCAGGTGACGAATACGTTCCTCTTTGCGCGCGACGAATACACCTGCCAGTACTGCGGGCGCACGGCCTTTGACCTCAAGCCGCGCGAGGCACTCACGCGTGACCACCTGATCCCCTTGTCGCGCGGCGGGTCGAACGAGTGGACCAACGTCGTCACGGCGTGTTCGTCCTGCAACACCCGGAAGTCGAACCGCATGCCGAACGAGATCGGCATGCATCCACTGCACGCCCCGGTCGAGCCGCACTTTGTGCACTTGAGCTGGGCCGTTCGCAAGCTGACGCCCACGCAGGTGCGCTACATCCGCATGTTCTACGGCGCAGAAACCCTGCGTCAGCTTGAGGGAATGGAGCGTCGGCCTCGGCAAGACGGCTGAGGTTCCGTATTCCCTGACGCGCCGGCCCCCCGCATGTTTGTGGGGGCCGGTGTGCGTCCGGTCCCGCCCCTCTCGCGCCCCCCATGAAAGTCCGGAATGCGTTGGTCTCCATCGCCGTTATTGTCTTCGTGTCGCTGTGCCGGTCCGAGGTCGAGCGGCGCGAGCTGGCGGACGAGGCACCGGCAGACACGGCGCGGTATCGGCCGCGCGTCCAGGAAGGCTTGGGGGCATCGGTGGCGATCCTGCTGGACAACTCCGGCTCCATGGAGGATGTCCCCGGCGACGACGCGGGCGCCCCGAAGTTCCGGATCGCGCGCGACGTGCTCGCCCGGGTGCTGGAACAAACCGAGGCCTTTGTGGCGCGGCAGGCGGGATTCCCGGTCAACGTTGGGCTGTACGTATTCAGCAGCGGGGTCGAACGGGCGCTGCCGATCGGGCCGTACGATCGCGAACAGCTCGCGAGTGCCCTCGCCACCCTGCCGCCGCCCGATGGGGCGACGGCCATCGGAGACGCCATGAACGTGGCGGTCGAGGACCTCTACGGCGCCGGGACCATCCGTAAGTACATCCTGGTGGTCACGGACGGCGAAAACACCGAAGGCCGCGACCCGGGAGCGGTGGCCCGCGAGATTGCCCGCCGGAGCGACGGTGCCGTGCGCCTGCTAATGGTGGCATTTGATGTCGGCGCCGAGAACTTCGGATTCGTCCAGGAGGTGCGCGGCACCCTGTTGGAGGCGCGCAACGCGGTTGCCCTGCAGGCGAGTCTCGACACACTGTACCGCGGACGCATTTTGGCAGAGGCGGTGGACGCCGGCGAAACCCTTGCACCGGCTGACACATTTCCCGTCAAACGACAGTAGTCAGGAAGCATCACCCATGGGCGTGGTTCCCACTTCAGACACGATGATCCTCGACAAATTCGCCACCGCCTTCAAGGCCGCCATCAACAAGCTCGCGAACTTCTTCTGGTCGCGGGATCCGATCGCGATCCTGCAACTGGAAGTGGATCAGGCGACGGCGCGCCTGCAGGAAGGGCGCGCGGGCCTGGAGCAGTATCGCGGGCTCGTCGAACGCGTGAACATGCAGGTGGCGTCGGGCAAGCAGAACGTCCAGCGGCTGGAGGGCCAGATCCGGGCGCACCTTCAGGCGGGGCACCGGGAGGTGGCCGCCCAGCTGGCGATCCAGTTGCAGCAGGTCAAGCAGGACCTCACGAACAATGAGGGCCAGCTTGGGATGCATAACGAGGCATACCAGAACCACCTGCTCAAGTTTCAGCAAGCCCAAAAGGACATCGTCACCCTGCGGCAGAAGGCGCAGCGGATGCACGCCGAGCTGCAGATGGCCAAGGCGGAGGCGGAGATCGCTCGCGTGGCCGAGGCGGTGTCGGAATCGATCGTACCGAACTTCAGCACGAAGATCGGGCAGGCCGAGGAGTTGGTGCAGGAGCAAATCGCCAAGCACCGCGGCGAAGCACGTGTGGCCGCCGACATGTCCTCGAAGGGCGTGACGGAGATCAAGGCCGCACAGGCGGCCGAAGCCGCGATGGGCGAAAATCTCTTGCGGCAGTTTGAGGTGGAGATGGGCTTGGTGAGTGCCGAGACCGCGCCGCAAGTCCAGGCGAGCAAGACCCTGGGTCCGCAAACGAACGGCTAGCGCCAAGCATCAACCCCAGTCAGCAGTCCCAAATCCCCAGCAACAAGTCACCAGCTACCAGGAGTTCGTGATGTCCCAAGGTTCCGGTCCGCGTCCGGCCTTCTTCCTCGTTATGGCAGTTATGCTCCTCGGCCTGATCGGTTACGGGGCATATCGCTTCCAGGGCCGGACAGACGGCGACAGCGCGACCATCAGCGCCGACGACCTCAAGAACATGCAGGGCGGCGTGGAGGCTCCGGATGATGCGTCGCTGACGACGTTCAAGGAGTACGACAAGATCCAGTTCCAGGATCCCACGCGCATGCCGCCGGTCAGCGGGGTCTCGAACTACGAGCCGTTCGCCGACAACACGGTCACCTTTGCCTTGAACGTGTGGGCCGGGTGGGCGCCGATCATCCTGGCCAACAACGGCTTCGAGCCGGGGAAGGTCTGGCAGGGCCCGGGCGGGAAGACGTTCAAGGTCAAGCTGACGCTGATCGACGATCCCGTCGCGATGCGGGATGCGTACGCGGCGGGGAAGGTCCACGTAGGCTGGGGCACGGTCGACATGTTGCCCCTGTTCCTCGAGCAGCTCAAGCGCGATTCGCGCACGATGCCCCGCGTCTACCAGCAGATCGACTACTCGTTCGGTGGCGACGGCATCGTGTGCCGCAATGCCATCCGCTCGGTCGCCGACATCAAGGGAAAGACCATCGTGCTGGCGCAGAACTCCCCGTCGCACTACTTCGCCCTCAATACACTCATCTCGGGTGGGCTGCAGCCGGGTGACGTGGAGTGGAAGTTCACGCAGGACGCCTTCCAGGCCGCCGCGGCCTTCAATGCCGACAAGCGCATCGCGTGCGCGGTCTCGTGGTCGCCGGACATCTACAACCTGTCCAAGGCGAGCGGGAACAAGATGTTGGTCAACACGCAGACAGCGAACAAGCTGATCGCAGACACCTGGTTCCTCCGGGCCGACGTCGCCAAGGACCACCCGTATCTCGCCGAAGGGCTGATGCGGGGGATCTTCGACGCGATGGTCCAGCTGGAGTCCGATGCCGGCAAGCAGGCGGCGGCCAAGCTCATGGCCACCGGGTACTCCCTGCCGGAGGCCGACGCACTGGCGATGCTCGCCGATGCACACAACACGAATGTTGCCGAAAACCGCGAGTTCTTCCTGAACGCGAACAACCCGGCCAACTTCCAGCGGACCTTCGAGACGGCCTACTTCCTGTACCGCAAGGTCGGCTCCCTCTCCGGGAACCCGGTCCCGTTCGACCAGGTGTTCGATGGCTCCGTCCTCGCGAAGCTGGCGAAGGACCCCAAGTACGCGAACCAGAAGGACACGTACCAGATCTCCTTCGTGCCCACCACGGCCCTCGCCGTGCAGGCCGAGTCGAACGAGATCCTGACCAAGGCCGTGGTGATCCAGTTCTATCCGAACTCCGACTCCATCTACAAGAAGGTGAGCAAGACGGCGGACGGAAAGACGATCGAGGAACTGTACGACCCCAACGTGAACAACGTGGTCGAGGAAATTGGACGCCTCGCCGGACAGTACGGGGCCTCGCGCATCGTCATCGAGGGCCACACCGACGGGTCGATGCGGAACGCCGGGACGGTGACCGCCGCGGACGTCCAAGAGCTGTCGCTCCGGCGCGCCAACGCGGTGAAGGAAGCGATCGTGCGCAAGTTCACCTCCATGAACCCCAACCAGTTCTCGACGAACGGGATCGGGTGGGACCGGCCCGCAGACCCGGCGGACGCCGGTAATCATGCGAAGAATCGCCGGGTGGAGGTGAAGGTCTACCCGCTCGAACAGAAGTGACCGCACCGGTCGGTTCCTGGTCGGCGCTTCGCACCCTCCCCCCGGCCATGGTTCGCCGGGGGGCCGGTGTGTTCACCGTGCTCCTCGTCCTGGCGATTTGGGCCTTCCTGACGTCGGGGCCCACGCCGGAGTCCCGCAGCATCTCCCCCACCGTGCTGCCGAGCCCTGGCGAGGTGCTGCGCTCGTTTCCGGCGCTGGTGAACGATCGGAACCTGGTGGGCAGTATCGCCGCGTCGATGCAGCGGGTACTGCTCGGCTTTGGCCTCGCGGCGCTTGTGGCGATTCCGCTCGGGATCGTGGCCGGGGCCTATCGCCTGGTGGACGCCGCGGCCCAACCGGTGTCGGTGTTCATGCGCAATATCCCCGTCGCCGCGCTCCTGCCGTTGACGTTGCAGGCCTTTGGGGTCGGGGAATTGCAGAAGGTGATGTTCCTCTTCCTCGCGTGCGCCCCCTTCATGTTTCACGAGACCGCGCGGGCGATCGTCCAGGTGCACGACCGGTATGTCGACACCGCGCAAACCCTGGGTGCAACCTCCACGCACATCATCTCCAAGGTGCTGATCGCCCTCGCGCTGCCCGATATCTACGCGACGTTGCGCTCCAACTTCGGGCTCGCGTTCGGCTACGTCATGCTCGCCGAAGTGGTGGACGCCAAGGCGGGGCTCGGCTTCATGCTCCTCCAGAGCCAGCGACGCGGACTTCCCGAACACCTCCTGGCCACGCTGCTGGTCATCGGACTCATCGCCTGGTTGATCGACCACGGGTTCAAGTTCTTCCAGCGCGGCTTCTTTCCGTACCGGCCGGTCCATGAGTGAGAACGCCACCACGGGCGGGACCCCGGGGACGCCGGCGCCGCATGATAAGCTGCTCGAGGCGCCGGTCGCGCCCAAGCTGCTCGATACCCCGGTGGTGCCGGCCCTGCTCGCCCCACCCGCGCTTCCCCCGGTCGTGAAGTTCGCCGGCGTCTCCAAGACCTACGACGACGGTTACACCGCGGTCCGCGACATCAATTTCACGATCGAGGACAACCCGAACCACATGGAGATCGTGGGGGTCCTCGGCCCGTCGGGGTGCGGAAAGTCGACGGTCCTTCGCCTGATCGCTGGGCTCACGCCACAGTACCCGGCCACCACCGGCACCGTGGAAGTCATGGGCAAACCCGTCACCGGCCCCGGTCCGGATCGGGGATTCGTCTTCCAGGACTACACGTCGTTTGACAACCGATCGGTGATCGACAACATCGCCTTTGGCCTCGAGTGCCAGGGGGTCTCGACCGCGGAACGGTACGAGCGCGCCCGGGAGTGGATCGGCAAGGTCGGCCTCAGTGTCGATCGCGATCAGTACAAATACCCGCATCAACTCTCAGGGGGCATGCGCCAGCGCGTCGCGCTGGCGCGCAGCCTGATCCTCAAGCCGCGCGTCATCCTGATGGATGAACCGTTCGGGGCACTGGACCCGCGGACGCGGTATGCCATGCAGGATCTTCTGGTGGCGTTGGCGCACGAGGTACAAGCCACGGTGTTCCTGGTGACCCACAGCATCGAGGAAGCCGTGTACGTCGCCGATCGCTTGCACATCTTTTCCAGCGCGCCGGGCACGATCCTCAAGGAGATGCCGGTGCCGCCGCCCGATCGCCCGGCGCTCGTGATGCAACGCGAACCGGATTTCATCAAGACCGTGTTCGAGGTGCGCGACCTGATCGAGACCCTGGAGACCTCCACGAAGGCAGGGGATTGATGGCTCCCTCTACGCCACCTCGCCCGAGCTTTAGCCGCTACTTTGGCGCCGCCTTCCGAAACAAGTGGAACCTGCTGCTATTCGGCGCAGGTGCGGCGTTCGCCATTCTGTCGCCCTTTCCGGACGCCCTGGTGCCGATGGTCCTCGGCGTGGAAGGGCTCGTCGCGCTTGGGCTGGCGTCGCACCCGCGCTTCCAACAGGCGGTGGATGCGCAGCTGCACAAGGTGAATCGCTCGGCGACGGCCGTCTCCTCCTCGCAGACGTTCCTGAAGTTGCTGGATCGCCTCGACCCGCGGGACCGGACCCGCTTTCGTCAGTTGGTCACGCATTGCGAGCAGATGCAGGATCTGGCGTCCGGTGTGGGCAGTGGACCGTCCCCCGCCGACGACATGCGGCAGACCGCCCTCAATCGGCTGCTGTTCTTTCACCTCCGCCTCCTCATCACCAGGGACTCACTCCTCACGTTCCTGGAGCAGAGCAACCTGCTGGAGATCAAGGACCGCCAGGTGCGCACCGAGCGCCAGCTGGCGACCGCACGCGCCAATAATGATGCGCGGCTCGTGGGCTCGCTTGAAGACACGCTGAAGGACCTCACGACGAGGATCGCGAACCTCGAGAAGGCAGAGCATGACGCGAAGTTCATCGAGGTCGAGCTGGAACGCATTGAGGGGAAAGCGCAGGCACTCGCCGAGTCGGCCATCGCGCGGCAGGACCCCACCGAGCTTGCCGCGCAGGTGACCGCGTTCACCGACACCCTCAAGCTGTCGGAGGACGTGGAGTCGCGCATGGTGTCACTCAAGGACCTCGAATTGTCGACGACCGACGCCCCCATGATCCTCAATTCCGCGGCGGTGCGTGTCCGTGAGTAGCACTTCCCTGACCAACGGACGTGTCGTGCCCGACTGGCACCCGGACTGGGCGCGCTCGGTCGCTGACGCATACTACGCCGGGACCGCTTCGGTCTTCATTCTGCACGGGAACACGTACGACGAGGTACCGCTCGAGCCAGACCCCGGGACGGCCTACGGTCCGGTGACGACCTTCCTCGCCGAGCAGTTGTTCGGGTCCTGGGATCTCGTGCTGCACTATGACGTCGGGCGTGGGATCCGGCCGTTCGCCGGACGCGACATCACCCGGTTCCGTGCGATGTTGCCGCGCACCGCGGACATCTTCGGCACGGACCTGGAGAAGGCGCGCGTGGTCGAGCCGCAAGCGGTGTTCGCTGCGCTGGATCGCTACCTCATTCGCCAGCTGCACACGCCGAGTGAGGAGCGCCTGCGCGTCGCGCTCCTGGTGGACCACGCCTCATTCGTCTTTCCGTCAGCGGAACCAGGCACCCTCTCGCTGTCCGCGAGCGCGGCCGCCGTGACCATGGTGAACTGGGCCGCCGCGCCGCAGGTGCGTCGTATCGACTTCGCCTGCGTCATGATCGATGAGCGGCGTTCCAACTTGCAGACGCGCCTGGTGCAGAATCCCCACGTGATGGTGCAGGAGATCCCATTGCCAAACGAGGGACAGCGAATTCGCTTTGTACAGGCGATGGTGAACGGTCGCACCCCGACCCTGTCCGACGGACTGACCCTCGACCGGTACGCGAAGGAAACGGCGGGGCTCTCGCTCAACGACCTCGCGCCGCCGCTGCGCGCGGCGCTGGATGGCCGGGCGCTGACCGGCAAGGCGTTCGCTCAGCTAAAGAAGGGGCTGATCGAGCGCCAGTGTCACGGCCTCCTGGAATTTGTCGAACCTCGCTGGACGCTCGAGGACGTGGTGGGGCTGGACGCAGCCAAGCGCACGCTGCGTGAGGACGCGAAGCTGGTCACCAGTGGCCAACGCCAGTTCGCGCCGATGGGGTACCTGATTTGCGGCCCGGTCGGGACCGGGAAGACCTTTCTCGTGATGGCGGCAGCGGGCGAGATGGGGATGCCATGCGTCACGCTGAAGAACTTCCGCTCCAAGTACGTCGGCGAGACCGAGGCCAACCTGGAGCACGTGCTCGCGGTGTTGCGTGCCATGGGCCCGGTCATGGTGATCATCGACGAGGCAGACGCCATGCTCGGCGACCGCGACGATGGCGGTGACGGCGGAGTCTCCAGCCGCGTCTTCGGCATGATCGCCCACCAGATGGGGAACTCTGCGTATCGGGGGCAGATCATCTGGGTCCTGATGACGGCGCGCCCCGACCTCCTGCCGATCGACCTGAAGCGGCAGGGACGTGCCGAGGTCCATATCCCGCTGTTCTACCCGGATAGCGGCGTTGAGCTGCAAGCGATGCTCACGGCGATGGCTCGGAAGGTGGGGACGGCGCTTGCCCCCGATGCACTGCCGGCCGCGGAGTCTATCCCCCACATCGGCATGCTCTCGGGCGCCGACATCGAGGGAATCATTACCCGTGCCGCACGCCAGGCGCGGATTGCCGGAGAAGACACCATCGCGAAGGATCGGCTCGCAGCGGCGCTGGCGGACTTTGTGCCGTCGGCGCAGTCACTGGAGAAGCGTTTGCAGATCCTCGCCGCCGTCCTGGAGTGCACGGATGCGAAGTTCCTGCCACCCGCGTACCGTGAACTGGATCGCAGCGCGGTACAGGGAGAGCTGGCCATGATCCGGGCGCAGCTGGGTTAGGAACGAGACGGCAGATGATCGAGGGCGGGGCTGCCGCTCCGCTCCCCATGCACGTTCGCGTGTCCGACGTGCCGCTCAGGCCTTCGCCGCGGGCCCCGGTGGCGTGGCGTAACCATGTGCCGCCGTGCGACGCCCGCCCTGCGCGTACGCTTCGGCTGGCATGTCGCTCACGCCCGTCGCGTCGATCCAGCGGTTGTAGAAGTTGAACAACGCGCAGACCGTGATCGCGTCGTAGATCGCCTCCTCGCTCCAGCCGGCCGATTTCACGCGGGTAATGTCGTCGGGCCCGATGCGATGCGAGGCCTCGTTGACCTGCACCACAAACCCGAACAGGACGCGCTCCGCGTCGGACAACGGCGCCGTCGTGTAGTCCGAGAGCACGGCGTCCACGACTTCGCGCGATCCCAGCAGCTCCGCCGCGACCGCGGCGTGGGACCCCGTTCAAAACGGGCAGTCGTTTCGCCTGGAGGTAAAGGCTGCGATGAGCTCACGTTGGCCCGGCGACAGCGGCGACGGGCCGCGCATGACCTGCTGGGTGTACTGGGCGAGGAAGTCAGTCGCCGCCGGCTTGTAGGCGAACAAGTGCATGATCTGCGGCACCACCGCGCCAAGCCGCCGGAGTCCGTCGATGCGGCTTCCGTACGCGCCAGCCGCCGGTCCGAACTCGACTTCTGGGAGGAACATCGGGTGCATGGGGATCCGGAACGAGTTCCGTGAACGTATCGGTCGGCGAGGCCGCGCGGAATGTGGCTACGAACCGTTGCGCCGCACCCGAAACACGGCGCTCCTTGCTTCAATCACCCGCCGCTCGCCGCCCAGGAGCCGCGACAGGAGCGTACGTGCCCCGCGGCCGAGGGCGGTCCCCGGATTGCGCCGACCACGGACGGCCGGGTTCAGGTCGCCGCGCACCCAGCGTTCGAGCTCGGCGAGGTCCGAGACGGAGAGCATCTCCAGGGTCAGGGTCGCGGTGTAGTAGAGCGGGGCGGTGTCGTCCGAGGCTCCGCGGAGCGTGGCGCGCTCTGGCTGTTCGATGGCGAGCACGGCATCGGCAAGCCGCTCGAACGTGCCAATCGAGGTGACGTCGTCGTTCACGACCCGCACGCCTTCGTACAGCCGGCGCACCGGGTCGAAACGGAGGACCACGGCCCACGTCGTCGTCTGCAGGCGCCGGTCGAATACACCCGCGGTACTCCACAGCTCAACCTGGTAGGTGAGTCGGGCAGGGAAGCCATGATCGAGGAGCTCGCGAATCGCGTTGGCGCCGAGTACCCCCGTGGCGCGGACGCGTGGTCCAACGATCGCCAGCGAGTCACTGGGCGGAAGGAGGAGCTGGAGGAGTGGGCGCCCCTGGGCGAGCGCGGCAGGCGCAGTCAGCAGCCCCGCCAGGGCCGCACCCACGCTCACCGCACGACGCGCCCACCCGACCACTCAGAACCTCGGACGCAAGCGAATGAAGAAGTTGGCGGGCGCGTCCGGTTGGTGGAGGGGCTTCGCCAGGTACAATCCAAGGTCGTCGAGCACGAGACCGAGCCCGACGTTCGTATGGAATGTGGAGAGCCTCGGGATCGTGTGCCGGGGGTACGAGCGGCCGCCGTCCTCGGGGCCGACGAGCCACCCGCGGCCCGCGTCCGCAAAGACGACCCATTGCGCCCCACGTCCCCACCCGCGGCGGCGCCACTCACGATCGCCATCGAGGATCCCGAATGGATCAAAACCGAGGTCGCCGCGGAACTCCACCTGGGCCATCGCCATCCGTTCGCATTCGCCCGGGGACCCCACAGGGATCGTGCCTGCGGTGCCTTGCAGGTTCGAGCACAGGAGCCGGTCCACCCCGTTCGTCACGGTCGGGAGGCGGAAGTTGTATCCGGGGAGCGCTCCGGGGCCTCCCAGGGAGAACCGTCGCTGCATGGGCAGCTCATCACCGCTCAGCCATCCGCCGGCGACGAGCCGAAAGTTGAGCTGTGCGCCCGGGGCGACGCGGTTGTAGCGCCGCAGGTCGACGAACAGCCGATCGTAGGTCGTCGCCCCGTCGGTGGTCGGGAGGCGCACGCCCGCCGTGGTGGGTGCATAACGAGTGGTCGTGCCGTCCCCGTACTCGTATTCGCCCGACAGGTACCAGCCGGTGGTGGGCTGGCGTTCGTCACTGCGCGTATCGAGCCGGACAAAGCCCTGCCAGAGGTGCATCTGTGCCTCGTCCATCTGCGGGTTCGCCCGCCAGCGATCGGTGTCACGGAACGGCGTCCAGGGATCGTTCGCCGTCCGCGAACCCCACCGGACGTCGGACCAGGTGGCGCCAAGCTCCAGCTGACGCCCCTGGTACACCGAGGCGGTGAGCGATCCGCCGTGTCGGGAGTAGTAGTCGCGGAAATCCCGATGCAGGAAGAACGCTGCGAGGCCGGATTCGGCGTCGCTCAGTTGCCAGCGCTCGACCGATTCCACGACGTCGAAGTGCCGCGCCCCGAAGCGCAGCCCCTGGGACTGTCCCAGCCTCAACTCGGCCTTTGCGGTGTGACCGACATTGTCGGGAGTCCACGCAAACGAGTTCGCGGACCTGATGATCCCGAGCGCATCAACGGAGAGTCGCCCCCAGTCAAATTCGCGGCCGAAGACCGGACCGAACTGGATGGGCAGCCCCTCCACCCGGTTGTAGGTCCTGGCGGACACCAAGCGCAGGTCGCCCCACCCGCGATCGCGCCAACGATCCCGACGGCGCCACCAGGGATCTTCGGCACGTTCCGACCACACCATGCGTTCGCCACGCTGCTCGTACGCGAGGCGGGCACTGTAGGTTCGAATGCTCCCTCGGACCTGCCCTGCTTGCGCGCCGACGACTCGACCACCGATGACGAGCAGGTCGCCTTCGACGATGCCGCCGGGCCGAAACTCCGCGTCCCCGTTGATCACGATGACCTTGCCCGTCGCACGGCCTTCAATCACGAGCGGTCCGCTCAGCACCACCAGGTCAGCCAGGGTCACCCCTTCGCGCAGGGTATACGCGCCTTCGGCGCGTGTTGTCCCCTGCGCGTCGTGCAGCGCCATGACCTCATCGACCACCTCGCGAGGAATCGCGGCCGCATCGAGCCGTTGCGCACGAAGCGTGGGCGCGGACGACAGTGTGGCGAGAGCCAGGCAGAGAAGAGAGCGCGTCATCGGGAAACCGAACGGAAGGGGGACACGGCTCCCATGGCACGAGCCGTACCACACACAAGGTTGCCTCATGACCTTGTCGGCACAACAACTTCCACGACTGTCACTGGTCGAGCCGTCCCCACGGGAGGTCAGCTTCCCTGTGTCGCAATGACATCGGGTGCGATGTCGAGCCGACGCATTCGGCGGTACAGGTTGGGTCGATCGGTCTGGAGGCGTCGCGCGGCCTCGGCCACGTTGCCCCCACTCGCCGCGAGGGCGCGGGTGATGAGGACTCGCTCGTAATCGTCGAGCATTTCGGCGAGCGGGCCGGCAGATTCGGCTCCCAGGGCCACGGCACGAACGGATTCCGGCGTTTCGGGGACCGCGATGACGCGTCGGACGTCGCCGGTCGCGATTTGCTGGCCCGGGTGCAGGATCACGAGCCGCTCCACGATGTTCGCCAGCTCACGCACATTCCCGGGCCATCGGTACGCACTCAGGAGGGCGAGCGCGCCGTCGGTCCATGCCGGGAGGACACGGCCGGTGCGTACGCGCGTCCGCACGGAGAAGTGCCTGACGAGCAGTGGGATGTCGCCGGCACGGTCGCGCAGCGGCGGGAGCGCGATGGGGATGACGTTGAGCCGGAAGTAGAGGTCGTCGCGAAAGGCGCCGTCCCGCGCGGCACGCGGCAGGTCCTTGTTGGTCGCGGCGATCAGGCGGGCGTCCACGGGGATGGCTTTTCCGCCCCCGACGCGCTCGATCTCGCGCGCCTCAATGGCCCGCAGCAGCTTGGCCTGCGCATCGAGCCCGAGGTCACCAACCTCATCGAGGAAGAGGGTGCCCTTGTGCGCAAGCTCAAAACGCCCGATGCGCCGCTCGGTTGCACCGGTGAATGCCCCGCGTTCGTGTCCGAACATCTCACTTTCGACGAGGTCGCGGGGGATGGCGGCACAGTTCACGCGGATGAACGCGCGGTCGCGCCGGCCACTTCCGGCGTGGATCGCGGCGGCGACCAACTCCTTGCCGGTCCCCGACTCTCCGGTGATCAGCACGCGCGAGTCGGTCGGAGCGACGCGGGCGATGAGGTCGCGCAGGGTGCGCATGGCCTCGCTTTCGCCGACCATCTCGTCGGAGATCCCAAGCTCCTGACGGAGGGCCGCGGCCTCGCGCCGCGCGGACCGGAGGTCGAGGGCACCGCCCAGCGCGAGGATCACCCCATCCGGCGTGAGCGGTTTCTCCAGGAATGTGAAGGCCCCAAGCTTTGTCGCACGGACGGCGTCGCTGAGCGCCGCCTTGCCGCTCATCATCACGACCGGAAGGTCCGGGAAACGCTCCCGGAGGATCGTCATCGTGGCGATCCCGTCGAGGTCGCCGGGCATCATCAGGTCGACCAGTGCGACGTCCGGTTCGCTTTCCACTGCGGCGGCAATCCCACTGCGACCGTCGACGGCCTCGCGGACCTCGTATCCCTCCGCGCCGAGCAGCGCGGACACCATGCGGCGAAGGTTGGCTTCGTCGTCGACGATGAGGACGGACGGCATGGGCGAGGCTCAGCCCTTGTGTTCGTGCTGGCGGATGGGTTCGGGAACCCGGGCGCCCTGGGGCCACTGCTCGAGCGGGTTAGGGGCGGGAAGTGCCTTCATCTCCCCGAGCAGCTTGTTGGTGAATCGTTGGCCCTCCGACATCCGCTCGACCTCGATGGCGACGGCGTCGATGGCCTGTTCGAGGCGATCCAGGCGGGGGTTGGGATCGGCGCCGGCGGGAGCGACCGGTCGCGGCTCGAACCGTCGGGCGATCATCCGGATGATGGGCGTCCCGAGAAAAATCATCACGAGCCCCACCATGCCCATCTCGATGACGTTCTGAACGCCGCGCGGAATGTCGTTGGAGTCTTGTCCCCCAGAGGCGCCGGGCCGCGTGCTGCCGGTGATCGCCTGGTCCAGTTGCTCTCGGAGGGACTCCAGCCGGTCCTGCGCACTTGAGAGTTGGTCTTCAATGGCACCCTCCCGCGCTTCGGTGGTGCCAGGTGTCAGCTGACCGGTTAGCGCCTTGATCTCCGCCTGGACGGCGTTGATCTGTCCCTGGATCAACTCGATCGCCCGTTCCTGGTTGGTTTGTGCGAGCGGCTGCACGGCGGGTGGCGGGGGAGGGGTTGGCTGCGGCATGGCTCAGACCGGGGTGGTGTGACGAACGCGCTCGGTGTCGCGCGGGCGCGCCGTCCATGGAGGCAGGGGATCGGCGGCGGGGAGCGCTCGCAGTTCGCCGAGCATCTTGCTGGTGTATCGCTGTCCCTCGGCGATGCGCTCCACCTCGACGGCGACAGAGTCCAGCGCCTGCTCAATACGGTCGAGGCGCCCGGTGTTCTCGGGGGCGGCCGCCGGTGCTCCACGTCGGTCCAACCAGCGGGCAAAGGCCCGCACGAGAGGAATCCCGATCGCCAGGGCCACGACGGTGAAGAAGAATCCCTCAGTTGCATTCCGTGCCATGCGTTCGATGCGTTCGCCGTCCAGTCCGGGCGGAAAGGGGTCGCCTTGCTCGGTGAATGTGATCGCCGGCTGGCCACTGAGCAGCTCATCGAGGCGGGCCTGGAGTTGGTTGAGCCGTGTGCTTGCCTGGTTCAGTTGCGCCTCGATCGCTTCCTGCTGCCGTGGCGCGCCGGACCCCAGGCGCGCGGTGAGATTAGCGACGTCCTCGCGCGCGACGCTGATCTCACCGCGCAGCACGTCCAGCAGGAAGTTGCCGTCAATCGGGGTGGTCGGCGCTGGGAAGTCCGGTCCGCCCTGCAGCCCACCCGTCGCCCCGCCCATTGCTCCGCCCGTCGCCTCGGCCGCGGCCTCACGCGCGGCATCGCGCGCATCGCGGACCACCTGACGAATTTGGTCCTGCACCTGTGTACGGATCTCGTCGCGGGTCTGCATAACGCCTCAGGAAGGAAAGCGCCGCGCCGTTGGCGGCAGGTTGGCCGGCTCCGCTACGCCACGCTCACTGAGCAACTTCGTCGTGAACCGCTGGGCTTCGGCGACGCGCTCGATCTCCACCGCCATGGCGTCGATCGCCTGCTCCATGCGCTCGAGTCGGACATTGCCCTCAGGACCGAGACCGGCCCCGCGTCCCTCGAGTTCCATGCGACGTTCCTTGTGCTGCAGCACCATCCGAATCACGCTGCCCACCGTGATGAAGAAGGCGATCGGGATCAGGAATTCCGGTCCGTTCATGTACGCACCTCGACGGGGTGGACGGGCAGGTGAAAACGAATGGTGGTCCCGCCACCTGGGGGTGACAGGGCGACAATGGTGCCGCCGTGAGATTGCACTACCTGCTGCGCGATCGCCAACCCCAGCCCGGTGCCCCCCGGCTTTCGGGTGACATACGGCTGGAAGATCTGGGGGAGCAGGGCAGGGTCGATTCCAGGGCCCGAGTCCACAACCTCCGTGAGCACGCCGGCGCCCTCCCGCTGCGAACGGACGGTGATCGTGCCCGCGTTTCCACACGCGTCCACCGCGTTCAGGATGATGTTCATCACGGCACGCTGCAGCGCATCGTGCTGGGCGAGGAGCGGCGGCAGGTCGGCTGCGAGCTCCAGGCGAAGCGCGATGTGTGATGGCACGCACGCGGTGGCGGTGGCGCGGAGCAGCTCCGCCATGTCTACCGCCGCCGGTGGCCCGCTGGGCAGCGTACCAAACTGAGAAAAGCTCGTCGCCATGCGCTGCAGCCGGCCCGTCTCCTCCTCGAGGACGCGCAGGCTCTCGGCCCCTTCGGGCGACGTGACGCGGCGCAGGTTGGCCAACGCGAACTGCATGGGGGTCAGGGGATTCTTGAGCTCGTGCGCCACGCGACGGGCGGTCTCCCGGAAGGCCACCAACCGCTCGGCCTCCACCGCGCGCTGGCGCCCCAGCTCGAGTTCGGCGGCCATCTCGCGCATCCCCGTTCGCAGGACCTCGAACTCCGGGGCCCCGCGGGCCCCGGCCTGGGCGGGGAGCGGGGTTCCGGAGCGAATCGTCCGGGTCCAGCCGACCAGCTCGTGGACCGGGCGGCTGAGCTGTCGGCTCAGGTGCCCGGCGACGCGCGAAGCCGCCAGTCCGACGAGGAGAAGCACGGCGGCTGCGGCCAGGGCAACGACCGGTGAAAACCGCTCGATGATGAACTCCAGGCGGCGTGCCTGAGTGGCGGCGTCCTCGAGTTCGCGGGCGTGAGCCAACAAGGCAGCTCGGGCGTCGGTGCTCAGGGAGTCCCTTCCGGTGGCTTCCAGGGCGCTATTTCCACTCTCCACCACCCGCTCCCAGGCCGCGCCCGCCGTGACGAGGGGCAAGGCGCGCCAGGTGACGACGGCCCAAGCCACGGTCACCACGGCGGCCGGGATGATCGAGAACAGGGACAGGGCGAGCAGGAGTCGCTTCCGGAAGTCGAGCGTCACGAGGGGCCTACGCGGTCGCGGGCGTGTGGTTTCGACACGGAAGATACAGGGAGAGGTGATCCCTTTCCCCGCGCAAGTGGTTAGATTGCTTGCCGTTGCCCTTCGCGCCCGCAGGTTGGGGCGCCAGTTCCTGGTGCGACACCGGTGTCTCCGCGCCCACGCGGGGAGCCGGTGAGCGCGCCGCGGCTGAGGGCAGCAGAGGCGGGCTGGTCTCCCGAAGTGGGGGCGCAAGCCGCGTGGCCTCGCCCGCGTTGGGTGGCTCTTCCGTGTGCCGCCGCCGAACGCGACTGGAATTCGATCTCCGGCGTCCGCGTGCGGAGAGGGCACACCAACAATTCACGATATGCAATTGCGTTCGAACCGCCCGGCGGCAACACGCGCCGCAGTGGCCCCCCTCCATCGGGGCCCGCAGGCGCTGCCCCAGCACGCGTATGGTGCGCCGGCCGTGCAGCACGCACCCAACGCCGCCCTCCTCATCGACTTCGACAACGTCACGATGGGGATCCGCTCCGACCTCGCCGGCGAGCTCCGGAACCTGCTTGGGTCCGACATCATCAAGGGCAAGGTCGCCGTCCAGCGCGCCTACGCCGACTGGCGCCGCTACCCGCAGTACATCGTGCCGCTGGCGGAGTCGTCGATCGACATGATCATGGCGCCCGCGTACGGTTCTTCCAAGAAGAACGCGACCGACATCCGCCTCTCGGTGGATGCTATGGAGCTCGTCTTCACGCGCCCCGAGATCGGGACCTATATCCTGCTCTCCGGCGATAGTGACTTTGCCTCCCTCGTCACGAAGCTCAAGGAATACGGCAAGTACGTCATCGGGGTCGGCATCCGGGAGTCGTCGAGCGACCTCCTCGTGATGAACTGCGACGAATACTACAGCTACAACGCATTGGCAGGGCTGGTCAAGTCCGGCGACGAAGAAGTCCGACGCTGGGATCCATGGGAGCTGGTGACGGAAGCCATCACGCGCATGCAGAAGAACGGCGACGTGATGCGGTCTGATCGCCTCAAACAGGTGATGCAGGACCTGGACGCCACGTTTGACGAGAAGAGTGTCGGGTCCGGGTACTCGAAGTTCAGTCGTTTCGTGTCGGATGCTGCGGACAAGGGGTTAGTCAAGATCACCAAGCTGGAGAACGGGCAGCTTGAGGTTTCGCCGCCCGACGGTGCTCCGGTCGTCGTGGCGTCGACCGACGCGGCGCGGCCAGCGAGCGCGCCGGAGGCCGCACGCGAAGATCGCGGAGGACGTCGTCGGCGTGGTCGCGGGCGCGACCGTGATCGCGAGCGGGCACCGGCTGCGGCGGCGAGCGCTCCTGCCTCTGCTCCGAGTGCCGCTCCTGCTGCTTCCGCATCCCCGGCACCGGCACGCGCGTCAGCGCCGGCGGCGCCCGTGGATCCCATGGGGAGTGAGGGTGAGCGGCTCACCCGCGCCGAAGCGTTTGATCTCGCGCGCAATGCCACGGCGGCGGTGGTGAGCGGTGAGGACGCCGCGCTGTCCAGCGTGGTGCGTCGCAAGGCCTTCGAATTGCTCGGCCGGAACTCCGAGTCGCTCTCCGAACGCAATTTCCATCGCATCCTCCGGGACGCCCATGACGCCGAGGTGATTGACCTGCGTCGTCGCGGCGACGACTACGAAGTCTCGCTGCCCGCGAAGGCGGCCAGCGTGGCAGATCAGGTCAAGGCGGCCGAAGCAGCTGCGACCCCGCGGCCGGCTCCCGCATCGGCGCCAACCCCGCGTGGGATGGGTCCTCGCGGCTTGCCGCCGCGCGGTCGCGCCGGCGCCGCTCCGCCGCCGGAACTGCTCCTGGTCGGCGTCGTTGAAGCCAAACCGTCCACAGCCAGTACGGCGCCCGCGCCGGCTGCTGCACCGGCTCCTGCCGCAAAGGAGAAGAAGCCCGCGGCAAAGAAGGGCAAGGCAGACAAGAAGCCCAAGCAAGAGGCGCCAGCGGAGCCCGCCGCCCGCCCGCGAAAGCCCAAGGCCAAGGCCGCCAAGAAGGCGGGGTGACCCGACGGTCGTCGCGACGTGTCCTGGGGGCCGCGTTTTATGCGCGCCCCACGGAAGAGGTCGCACGCGACCTGCTGGGGTGTGTCCTGGAACATCGAACGCCCACGGGGATGACCCGTGGGCGTATCGTTGAGGTGGAGGCCTACCTCGGGCCGGAGGATCCCGCGTGCCACAGCGCCCGGGGATGGACCGAGCGCACGCGGCACCTGCACGGGCCACCGGGGCGCGCGTACGTCTATCGCATCTACGGCCTGCACTGGTGCGTCAACGCCGTGACCAGGGAAGTCGGCCACGGGAGCGCGGTGTTGCTGCGCGCGGTGGAACCGCTGGAGGGGCGCGAGGTCATGCAGCGGCGGCGTGGCGCCGTCCCGGATCGGCAGCTCGCCCGCGGGCCGGGGAATCTCTGCCAGGCGTTTGGGATCACCGGCTCCGACGACGGCGTCTCCTTGTCCCGGGGGCGGCTCCGCATCCTGTCGGGTGATCCGGTGGCGGACGCGGAGGTGCTGCGGACACCACGCGTCGGGATCACCCAGGCGGCGGAGTGGCCCTTGCGGTTCTCGCTCCGCGGGTCACCGTGGGTGAGCGGTCCTCAACCCAGGCGTTAGGCGAGTGGCGCGGCCTCACGATCGATCAGCGCCGTGAGGTGCCGCAGGAGCGCATCGCGAGAGAAGGGCTTTGCCAGCAGGCGGGTGTGGCTGTCGAGTTCGAGGCGCTGGACGTCGATGTCCAGGTACCCCGAGATGTAGAGCACGCGAAGATCAGGACACCGTGCGCGCAACTCGTGGACGAGGTCGCGCCCGCCCATCCCCGGCATGATCACGTCGGTGACGACGGCGGCCAGGCCGGCACATTCAGGTCCGGCGATGGTCAACGCCTCGTAGGCGTCGGCGGCCTCACGCACGATGAACCCGGCGTCGCGCAACATCCGATGCGTCAGCGACCGGACGGCGGCATCGTCCTCCACGAGGAGCACCTTGGCGCCGACCGGGATCATCGTCGCGTCGACCGAGGGCGGGGTGTTCCGCTCGACCGGGCGTGCCGGGGTGCGCGAGGTGCGTGGGAAGTAGAGCCTAAAGGTGGTTCCACGCTCGACCGCCGTCTCGACGGTGATCGCCCCGCCGCTCTGGCGCACAATGCCATAGACCATGGCGAGACCGAGGCCGGTCCCCTTACCCGCCGGCTTCGTCGTGAAGAACGGATCAAAGATCCGCGCCCGCGTGGCTTCGTCCATGCCATGGCCCGTATCGCGGACCACCAGGGAGACGTAGTCCCCGGGGGCCACGCCGAGGCCCGTCGCGGACGCAACGTCGAGTTGGACTGATCGGGTCTCGAGGGTAAGCAGTCCCCCGTTTGGCATCGCATCTCGCGCATTGACGGCGAGGTTCATCAGGACCTGCTCCAGCTGTCCAGGGTCCGCGCGCACGGTGCCGAGCTCTTCCGACGGCTGGGTCAGGAGCACGATGTCCTCGCCAATGACCCGACGCAGCATCTTCTCCATGTCACGAACGAGGGTGCCGAGGTCGATCGGCCGCGCCTGCATGGCCTGCTTGCGCGAGAAAGCGAGGAGCTGTCGCGTCAGCGTGGTGGCGCGCTGGGCCGCATCCTGGATATCGCGGAGCTCGGCGACGTGTGGATGGGTGTCCTCCATGGCTTCGAGGAGGAGGTCCACGTTGCCCCGGATCGCGGTGAGAATGTTGTTGAAGTCGTGCGCGACCCCGCCGGCCAGCCGGCCGATGCTCTCCATCTTCTGCACCTGGAAGAGGTCGTCCTCCAGTCGCTTGCGATCGGTGATGTCGAGGAGGAGCCCGTGCCAGGTGACGGAGCCATCGTCGTGCGGCGTGTCCGGGACCGCGGTTCCCCGGATCCACTTGCGAGCGCCACCAGGCAGCTCCAGCAGGAACTCCTCGGTCCATCGGGAAGCCGTGCGCGCCGCGTCGTCCAGGGTGCGGGCCAGGCGTTCGCGATCCGCCCCCGCCACCAGGGTCAGGAGTTGGTCGAACGAAGGGATGGGGCCGTCGCCCGGGGCGTTGAGCAACTCACGCATCCCCCCGGAGATGAACGTGAAAGTCCGGCGCCCATCGAGGGAGAGGGTGAACTGGTACACACAGCCCGGGACGGCGTCGGTCAGCCGTCGCAACCGCTCTTCAGAGGCGGAGAGCGCGTCGGCGGTCGCGGCACGTTCGGTCACGTCGATCGTGGAGAACACCACGCCGGTCACGACGCCTGACGCATCGCGCAACGCGGCGCCGCTCACGCTATAGTGCCGCCAGGGGCGACCCCTGACGCGGATTTGCATGTGGCGGTCGCGCACCAGGGCTCCCCGTTCCAGCACCATATCCGATGGGCGCCAGCCGGAGGGGTAGGGCTCCCCCTGTGGTGTCGCGAATTCCATCCCGAGGTGCACCACGCCCTGTCCAAGCAGCGCCTCCCGCGTCGTTCCCCACATCTCGGCGAATCGCTGGTTGGCGAACAGCACACGACGCGACGGCAGTTCGATGGCCGAGACCGCCGCCTCCGTCGTGGCGAGGATCGCGTCGAGGAGGTCGCGCTCCTCCGAGACCCGGTTCAGCAGCTCACGGTTCCGGGACTCCGAGTCGAGGAGTTGTCGTTCGTGCTCGGCGAGCTCACGGCGTTCACGACGCGCGCGCGCGTCCACCAGGCAGCCGGCCACAAACGACAGGAAGGCGATGGCGACCTTGACGAGGTTGCCGCCGGAGATGGCTTGGAGGTCGCCACCCGGCGCGAGGACGAACAACGTCGTCGCCGCCCAGGTGATGGTGGCGGCGATGGCCGCCGGCCAGAAGCCCCCGATGGTGAGCACCGCCACGACGGTGATAACGGCTGGCACCATGAACTGGGTGTCGCGCAGTAGGGGGGCGGCCCAGATGGACGCGCCGCCTCCCGCGATGCCCATGAGCACGCCAAGGACCACCCGTGTCGCGTATCGCTCGGACCAGCTCAATGGAGATCCATGAGAGGGAAGCCGAACCAACCTAACGTTAGCCCCGTCCCCGGCGCCACTATTGGCCGCGTCCAATAGCCAAACGGGCCGTCACCGATGGTGACGACCCGTTCCCGCCGGCGCGGAGAGCCCTCAGCGCAGGACGTCGATGGCACTCGCCAGGTTAAACCGCAGCCCGCCTTCGAGGACAAACGTGTGCGAGGAGCCGGAGATCAGGAAGTTGTTCCGCGTGGGCATCGCCGACGCCTGCCCGAACAGGGCGGCACGGCCGAGTTGGATCTGGAGTCCGGCGGTCATCGTTGCCGAGACCTTGGAGGTCTGCTCGGCCACGTCATCGAACACGCTCGTTTGCGACGCCGTGGTCGTAAAGGTGCCCTGCGGGTTCGCGTTCTGGATCACGTTGATACTGAGGCCGAGCCCGGCGTACGGCTTCATGTTGCCCCAGGTCACGGGGAAGGCGAGCAGCCCGATCCCGTACCGACGCCAGTCGCTGACGTCCACCGGACGCACCGAACCTTGCACGGTCGGGTCGTAGACGCCCGCGACATCGTCGAAGAACGACTGATCAACGGAGAGGTACAGCGCGCCGCGGCTGCGGGTGATCAACCATTCCGCGCCGATCGACGAGGCGGTGACGCGGCCGGCGCCGTTCGGGTCGAAGGACGACACGCCGCCCTTGGCGCCCCAATACCACGAGTTCTCGAAGCTGGTACGGGAGGGGGTCGTTTGGGCGATCGTGACCGCCGGGAGGGCGAGGACGACCAGCGAAAGGCCAAGCTGCCGCGCGATGCGCATAGGATGGTACCGAGGTGGGGGTCCGTCACTGCTGGAGGCCCGACTGTGGAGCCGAAGCCCTCATTTCTCAGAAGGGAGACGAGGCAGCGCGGGCGAGGGTCACCGGCGCCACTGGCCTCAAGCCCGACGCTCCCGTCGAGCGGCCGGCACCTGTGCGCCGGGTCACAGTTGTTGCGCGGTGTCCGTCGCGCCCTTCACTTGATGGCCGGTCCGGAGGTGCCGGCCGGCCTTTGATGCGTGTGTCCGGCGGCCGACTCTTGGCGCCGGTGATGCCCTTGGTGAACCCCCGTGGCGGCTCGGAACGCCAGATCGAGGACTCGCTCACTCGCATCGATGCGGAGGGTGGGCCCAGGGGCTCATCGCGCGATGCGCGACCAGCCCGCGCATCGAGGGCAACCAAGACGAGCAGGGTCCTTTGTTCAGTCGCTGGCCAGCGCTGGTCCTTCGCCTCGTACCAGCTGGAGGACCTTCTGGCACTGGAGATGTCGCTGCATGAGGAGCAGGAGCGGCGGGCGTTGGAGGGAGAGCTGGCCACCCTGCAGGACGCCTGGGGCGAGGCCGAGGAGATCGCCGCAATCGCCGATGCGCTGTTGGTCCCCCGCGGGTGCAGGCGGCCCTGACGCGCATCCGGGATGGGATGAAGGGATGATTAAGACGGCGCCCGGGGCCGGCCCTGCGCTTGCGCGGCTCACCGCCGGGATCCATCGTCCCGAAGCCCCGCCACGTCGCGATGTACTCCACCTGCCTGTTCTGCACGTCGGACCTTGGCTCCAACGAAATGGTGGAGGAGTTCCCGGTTGGGCGCCGGTTGGCGTTCGACTCTCGGCGCGGACGACTATGGGTGGTATGCAGGAGCTGCCGACGCTGGAACCTGACGGCCATCGAGGAGCGCTGGGAGGCGATCGAGCAGTGTGAGCGCTTGTATCGCTCGACGCCACTGCGCGTATCCACCGACAACGTGGGCATGACGCGCTTGCGGGAGGGGCTCGAGTTGGTGCGCATCGGGGAGCCCCTCCGGCCGGAGTTCGCCAGTTGGCGCTACCTGCCGCTCTTCGAGAAGCGGCGACAGAACGTGGTCCAGTCGGCGCCAGCGCAGAAACCCACCTGGTCTTCCAGTCTCTGGATGGCGTCGTCCTTCATTTTCTATCCGCCGATGGCGCTGGTGACCCTCGCCGGGTCGATGCGGGACGTGTACACCTACCGATTGAAGACCTACGCCCACGTGCCGACGCCAGGCGGCCGTGGGCATCACGCCGTGAAGGCGTATCACCTCCCCGAGGCGCGCCTGCTGCACGACGACAACCCCTGGGGCTGGAAGCTCGAGGTGGAGCATGAGGCCGGGCGCACCGAGTTGGCCGGCCCGCCTGCACAGCGCGTTTTGGGAAGGTTGCTGGTCGCCATCAACGCCACGGGCGGGTCCGCCGAGGACCTCGATCGTGCCGTGAGCCTCCTGGGCCGCTATGCGCACGCGGACACCTTCTTCAACCGCCAAGGCAAGGCGAGCGATTGGCGGCGCGGGCGGCGCTACTGGTGGGACGATTCCCTCGTCGGCGCGCTGAAGAACCGGGCGCCGTCGGCGCGCCTGGCCATCGAGATGGCGTTGCACGAGACGGTGGAACGTGCGGCCCTCGAAGGGGAGCTGCAGTCGCTCCGCGAGGCGTGGGAGGAGGCCGAGGAGATCGCGGCGATCGCGGATCAGCTCTGACGGCAGAGCGCGTCGGGTCGGCGGCACTCGTCGGGCAAGGGGACCGCGCGGCGGGCGTTCGTGCGTCGCCGCACGGTCCAGTTCCGGTGGCGGAACGCGTGCGACGGCTGCATCGTGGGGGCATGCGATATCCCCTGCTGGCCGTCCTCCTGAATGCGTGGTCGCTCGCCGCGCAGTCCCCCGTCACCGTGCGCGCCGGATTGCTGGTCGATGGGACGGGGTCCGCGCGGCGAGACGTGGTGGTGACCCTCACGGGGTCGCGCGTGGAGTCGATTCGTGCGGCGCGCCGGAACGAGGTGGTGACCCATGACCTGCGGCACCTCACCCTGCTGCCCGGGTTCATCGACACGCATGTACACCTCGATGCGCACTTTGGGCCCGATGGCCGCGCCTCGAACCAGGGGGAGAACGCGGCCCAACGACAGTATGGAGCGCGCGAGAACGCCTACGCCTTGCTTCGCGCGGGGTTCACCACGGTCCAGAGCATCGGGGCCAATGCCGACCTCGAGTTGCGTGACCTGCTCGCGCGCGGCGAGATCGTTGGCCCGCGCCTGCTGACCTCACTCGCGGCCTTGAGTGACACCACACGCAGTCCCGAGCAGATCCGTGCGTGGGTGCGCGAGACCGCGTCCCGCGGAGCGGACGTCATCAAGATCTTCGCGTCCAAAAGCATACGGGAAGGGGGCGACCAGACCCTGTCAGACGCCCAGATTGCCGCGGCCTGCGAGGAAGCGCGCGCGGTGGGCAAACGGATCTGGGTACACGCGCACGCGGCGTCGGCCGTCCGAGCCGCCGCGAACGCGGGGTGCTGGGCGGTGACGCACGGGTCGCAGGTCACGGACCGCGAGCTGGCGCTGATGGCGGAGCGAGGGACGTACTTCGAGCCCAACATCGGGCTCGTGTCGCAGAACTACATCGAGCAAAAGGCCCGCTACCTGGGCATCGGGAACTACGACGAGGCCGGCTTTCGGTTCATGGAGGAGGGCATCCCGCGCAAGCTGGCGGTGTTCCGCCGGGCGATGGCGGTGCCGGGACTGAGGGTGATCAACGGGACCGATGCCACCGCCGGTGCGCACGGGCAGAACGCCCGGGAGGCCATCTACCGAGTCCAGGTGGCCGGACTGCGGCCGATGGACGCGGTGCGCCAGCTCACTGCGGTGAATGCAGCCGCGTTAGGCATGGCCGATTCGATCGGCGCCGTGTCGCCCGGGCGGCTGGCAGACCTGGTGGCGGTGGAGGGGAATCCACTGCAGGACATCACGGCCTTGCGGCGGGTCGCCTGGGTCATGAAGGGCGGGGTGGTGGCGTGGGCCCGGGGGCCACAGGTCACGCCTGGGCCGGCGTCGACGCGGACCACCGGCGTGTCGTTCACCAACGCCCCGGCCGACATGGACGGGGATGGCGATGCGGACATGTTCGTGGGGATGAACGGCGCGCCGAACCGACTCTACCGAAATGATGCAGGGGTCCTCGTGGATGTAGCGCCGGGGACGGGGGTTGCGGACGCGCGCCCCACGCGGGCGGCCGCGTGGGGGGACTATGACGGTGATGGGGACCCGGACCTCCTGGTGGGGTTCGCTCCGGGGCAGGGGAGTGTCCTCCGCCTGTACCGCAACGATGGATCACGCTTTACGGACGTGACCACGGCGGCCGGGCTGGCCCGGGATTCCGTGGCCGTGCGGCAACTCGCCTTTGTGGACCATGACGCCGACGGCGACGTGGACCTGTTCCTCGCGCTCCGCGACCGCGCCAACGCCCTGTACCGCAATGATGGAGGCCGCTTCACCGATGTCGCGGCGGCGCTCGGGGTCGCGGATCCGCGGCCGACGGTGGGCGCCCTCTGGTTCGACGCCGATGACGATGGCCACCTCGACCTGCTCACGGCCAACATGGACGGCACGGCAAACGCCCTGTGGCGCTACGACGGTGCCCGGTTCACGGACGTGTCCGGTTCTTCCGGGATCGCCGCCGGTGGGCGCTCGGTAGGGAACACGGCCTTCGGCACCGTGCGCCCCTGCGTGGCCGACGTCGACAATGATGGGCGCCTCGACGTGGTCATGGCCAACTACGGCAAGCCAGCGCTCTTCCTCAATCGCGGCGCCGGCCGGTTCGACGACGTGTCCCGCGCCTGGGGAATCGCCGTCGACGGCAAGTACGACGCGTGTGCATTGGCCGACGTCGACCATGATGGACGGATCGACCTGTACCTCAATGGAACAATTACAGGTGGGGTGAGTTATCGCGACTTCCTCTTCCGGAATACCGGCGACCGCTTCGTGGACGTCACCCCGGACAGCATTGGGGCGCAACAGGCCGACCACGGCGTGCAGTGGATCGACACCGACCAGGACGGCGACCTCGACCTCTGGTTGACGGGTTCGGCGCCTACAGGGATGCAGATGGTATGGCTGAACGCGCTGGCGCCGGCGTCCGCCGCTCGTTCCCTTGCGGTGCATGTGGTGGATGGGAAGGGTGTTGCCCGCTTCGCCGGTGCCGAGGTGCGGATCTATCGGGCCGGCACGCGACGCTTGTTAGGCACCCGGCTGGTCGACTCGGGGAGCGGGTACGATGCCCAGGGAGACGTTCCGGTCCACTTCGGGTTGGCGGCCGGGGTCTCCGCGGTGGATGTCGAGGTCACCGTGGTTGGTGCCGGCCACCGCACGGTGACCGTACGCCGCGCCGTGCTGCCCGCGCGCTACCGGGGCCGGCCGCTCACAATCGAGGTCCGGTAGGCGACGGCAGGAGTCGGGGCATTCGGGCACGGGCGGCGGGTCCACGCCTGCCGGATCAGGGGCGCTTGCTTCGCTCGCGTCTGCCGCCTGCCGTTTACCATTTGCCCGTCCTACACGAGCCCGAGCTTTCGGCCCACGGACTTGAACGCGCGCACGGCGAAGTCGATATCGTCCTTCGTATGCGCCGCCGAGAGCTGGCAGCGCACCCGCGCCGTGCCGTGCGGGACCACCGGGAAGCCGAAGCCAGTCACGAACACGCCCTCGTCCAGCAGCATGTTGCTCATCTGGATCGCGGCCGCCGTCTCGCCGACAATGATCGGGACGATCGGCGTCGCTCCTGGGATCGGCTTGAACCCCGCCTCGGTGATCTGCTCGCGGAAGTAGGTGGCGTTGTCCCGCAGGCGCTGCACCCGCTCGGGCTGAGCCTCGGTCACGCGCACGGCCTGCATCGCGCTGCACGCCACCGTGGCCGGAAGGGCGTTCGAGAAGAGTTGCGGGCGCGACCGCTGGGTGAGGATGTCACACAGCGCGGTCGACCCTGCCACAAAGCCACCTGCCGCGCCGCCCAGCGCCTTGCCTAACGTTGACGTGATCACGTCAACCTCGCCGAGTACGCCGAAGTGTTCGGCGGTCCCGCGTCCGGTCTTGCCGAGGACGCCGGTGGCGTGCGAGTCATCCATGACGACGATGGCGTCGTGGCGCCGGGCGATCTCCAGGATGTCCGGCAGCTTCGCAATGGCTCCCTCCATCGAGAAGATGCCATCAGTCCAGATGACCTTGCGCCGCGCGTCTTTGCCGGCCTCCAGTTTCGCCACGAGGTCGTCCATGTCGGCGTGCTTGTACACGCCGGTGGAACACTTGGTGATGGCCTTCGCGAGGCGCATCGAGTCGATGATCGAGGCGTGGTTCAGCTCGTCCGACAACACGAGGTCCCCGCTCTCGACGATGTTGGCCGTGAGGGCCTCGTTGGCCGTCCACGCCGAAACAAAGGTCATCGACGCCTCGGTGCCGACGAACCCGGCGAGCGCCGCTTCCAGCTCGCGATGCACCGTAAAGGTGCCGCAGATGAACCGGACGCTTCCGGTCCCGGCCCCGAACCGGTCGAGTCCGTCCTTGCCGGCCTGCACCACGCTCGGCTCGTTGCAGAGGCCGAGGTAGTTGTTGGAGGACATGATCAACACCTCGCCGCGCCCTTCCATCTGCACTCGCGGGCCCTGCGGCGAGTCGAGGTAGTTCAGGACCTTGTAGACCTTGTCCGCCTTGAGCTGGTCGATCCGGCCCTTCAGCTCGGCGTCAAAACGCGCGTTGCGTGCCATGTTAACCCACCTCGAAGATGACCTTGCCGGCTTCCCCGCTCTTGATCACGCCCATGGCTTCGTTGAAGCCCTCCAGCGGAAAGCGGTGCGTGATCACCGGCGTCGGGTCGAACTTGCCCGAGCGCAGGAACTGCGTCATCTGGATCCAAGTGTCGTACATCCGGCGGCCGACCACACCATAGATCGTGATCCCGTTGAAGATCACCTCGGTGGCCAGGTTGATCTCGAGGGGCTTGGAGGGGATGCCGAGCATCTGCACGCGGCCTCCATCCCGCACTTCGGCGAAGGCCTGGTGGATCGCCGCAGGCACGCCACTCATTTCCAGGACGACGTCGACGCCAAGCCCGTCGGTGGCCCGGTCCACGGTCGCCGTGAGTTTCGACGGATGCACGGCGTCGTGTGCGCCCATTTGGCGGGCGAGCTCAAGGCGGCGCGGGTTCACGTCGCTCGCAATCACGCGCGACGCACCCGCGGCCACGCAGATCCCGACCGCGAAGATCCCGATCGGGCCGCACCCGGTGACGAGCACCGTCGCCCCGGGGATCTCGGTCCCATGCAGGGCCGTGTGGAAGGCATTCCCCATGGGATCGTGGATCCCGCCAATGGCAAACGGGATGTTGTCGTCCAGGTGCCAGACGTTGGTGGCTGGCATCGCGATGTATTCGGCAAAACACCCGTTGCGGTCCACGCCGATGATCTTCGTGTTGGGGCAGACGTGGGCGTTCCCCGTGCGACAGAGGTGGCAGCGGCCGCAGACGATGTGGCCCTCGGCCGTCACGCGGTCGCCCACCTTCACGTCGGTCACCAGCTTCCCAACCTCGGCGACCTCGCCAGCGAACTCATGGCCCACGGTGAACGGCGGCTTGCAGCGGCCCGCCGCCCAGTCATCCCACTCGAAGATGTGGACGTCCGTTCCGCAGACGCCGGCGGCCCGGACGCGAATCAGGACTTCGTTGTCGAGGATCTTCGGGACGGGGACGTCGCGAAGGACGAACCCGGGTGCGGCGGCTTCCTTGACGAGAGCTTTCACAGTGGTGACGGCGGTGGGGCAGGCGGATGTGGCGAGCGGCCACAAAGTTGACCCGGCGTCACCCGTCGGGGTAGCTCTTGCGCAGTCCCGGGAGCGACCGCCGGCTCAGACCAGCCCGCCGATCTGTCCCCCGTCCACCTGGATGGCCGCGCCCGTCACGAAGCTCGCCCGCTCGCTCGCAAGGAATGCGACCATCGCGGCGAACTCCCTGGGGTCGCCTGACCGTCCGAGCGGAATCCCCGCGGTCCGCGCCTTGAGCACGTCCTCGATCGGCTTCCCCTCGCGTTCGGAGCGCATGCGCGCGAGTTCGATGGCACGGTCGGTGTCGAAATGACCGGGCATGACCGTGTTCACCAGCACCCCATCCTTCGCCACCTCGCTGGCGAGGGTCTTGGCGAAGCCGAGGAGCCCTGAGCGCGCCGTGTTGGAGAGTAGGAGCCCGGGTACCGGCTGTTTGGCCGCCATCGAGGTCAGGAACAAGACGCGACCCCATTTGCGCGACCGCATCCCGGGCACGCACGCGTGGGCCAGGCGAATGGAGCTCAGCAAGTTCAGGTTGATCGCAGCGAGGTATTGATCGTCCGAGGTGCTGTCGAACGTCGTGGATGGGGGGCCGCCCGCATTCGCCACGAGGATGTCGACCGACCCCATCGACCGTTCGACCTCGTGGACTACTCGCACGATCTCGTCGCGATTGGAGACGTCTCCCGCCACGGCAACTGCCTGGCCGCGGCCGACCTTGTTGATCGATGCTGCCTCGGTGGTAAGGAGTTCCGCGCGGCGGGCGACCATCGCGACGCGAGCGCCCTCGTGGGCGAGCTCGCGGGCGATCGCGAGGCCGAGTCCTGACGATGCCCCCGTGACGAGGGCGACCTTGTGCGTAAGTCCGAGATCCATGCGTTGTGAGGTGCGAACGCTCCCAATCTGGACGCGGGGCGCTGGATTGCTACCCCGTCGGCGGGAGAATCGTGACCCGTTGCGGTGTGGCCTCGGCATCGCGAGTCGCCAGGGTCTGTCGAACCGCTGCACGCACCTCGTACACACCCGGATCCACGAAGGTCACGACACCATTTGTCTCCGTGGGCGACACCCGGTGGGTGGCCCAGGCGAGGCGCTTGGTCGTGTTGGCGCCGGACGCGAGCGGCTCGGCTTGTCCGAGGCAGGTCCCAACGACGCCGTTGCTGGGGAAGGGATAGACCATCCTTCCGGCGGCGTCGTGCACCCTATAGAACGACCCCTGGCAACCTTCGAGGAACACCTCGTGATCCGAGGGATTTGTGATCCGGATCGCAACGCCTACGGGCTGACCGTGCGCGACCGTTGTCTGCGAGAGGATCACTTCAACCCGGATGACCGGCTCCTCCGCGCCGTTGACGGATCGGCACCCGACGGCCGAGGCCAAGAGCACTCCAGTCGCGACCCATCTCATCATGACGGCCTCCCGGGACGATCAACTCGTGACTGTTACGGAGGTGTAGTGATGCGTGACGTTCGCTCCCCTGACATGGAAGTTCGCCGGGCGCAGTTCGTAGACGCCGGGCGCCACGTTCGCCTGCTGCGGCGTCTCCCGCGTGATCCACACTGTTCCAAAGGTCGTGCGCGCGCCGGGGCCGAGAGTGCGCGGCCCGGTGAGGACGGCGGCACAGATGATTCCCACTGGGTGCGGCACAACCGCGCCGCGGGCATCGCGGACCTCGATGGGGAAGGCGCAGTCCGGGCTGAAGAACGTCACCGCCGCATCCCCGGCGTTGATCGCGGTCACGGTGACATTCAACGTCTGCCCGGCACGGATGGTCGACTGCGTCGCGGTCACCGTCAGGACAAGCTCACCCGCCGTCCCGGTGCTGACGCGGCAGCCCGCGAGGGCGCCACACCACGCGAGGACGGCGAGGGTTCTCATGCCGCCCTAGTCGCCGGCAACCGGCGCCGCCACCGGGGCCACCGAGACGGCGCACACCTTGAACTCCGGAATGTGCGCATACGGATCCAGCGCCGGGTTGGTCAACAGGTTCGCGGCCGCTTCGCGATAGTGCATGGGGATGAATACCTGCTTGCGGGCCACACGTTCCGACAGGCGGACGGAAATCAGGATCGTCCCACGGCGCGAGGCGACCTGGACCGTTTCCCCATCGGCGACGCCCATTTCTGCCGCGTCGGCCGGATTCAGCTCGACGATCGGCGTCGATTCCCTTGCGTCCAGGGCAAACGAGCGACGCGTCATCGTGCCCGTGTGCCAGTGGTACATCTGGCGCCCGGTATTCAGCAGGTAGGGGAACTCCTCGTCCGGGAGCTCGGCCGGCGGGAGGAACTCCACGGGATGGAACGTCGCCTTCCCGTCCTTCGTCGGGAATGCATCCGCGAACAGGAAATCCGTCCCCATGTGCTGGTGGTCATTCACCGGGTACTGTAGCCCCCCGTTGCCGTCGAGTCGCGCGTGGCTGACTCCGCGCCAGTTCGGCGTGACGCGCGCGATCTCGTCCATCACCTGGGCGGCGTTCGTGAACGGCGTAGGCAGGCCGATGCGATTGGACAGCTCGATGATGATGTCGAGGTCGGGCCGCGCGTTGCCCGGCGGGTTCACCGCCTTCTTGGACAGCTGAATGCGGCGCTCGGTGTTGACGAAGGTGCCGTCCTTCTCGGCGAACGACGACCCCGGCAGCACCACGTCCGCGTAGCGCGCCGTCTCGGTGAGGAAAAGATCCTGCACCGCGAGGAACTCCAGGTCGCGGAACCAATGCTCGGCATGGGCGACCTCGGGATCCGAGATGATCGGGTTCTCGCCCATGATGTACATCCCTTTCACCGGGGATGACTCGTCGACGATCTGCGTGACCTTGAGCCCGGCCTCGAGCGGAATGCGCTCGTCAGGCACCCCCCAGGTGGACGCAAACAGGTGCCGCACGTCGGGATTCGTCACCGACTGGTAGTCCGTATAGAACATCGGGATGGCCCCGACGTCGCTCGCCCCCTGCACGTTGTTCTGACCCCGAATCGGGATCATCGCGGCACCCCAGCGCCCGATCATCCCGGTCGCGAGCAGCAGGTTCAGGAGCGAGGTGACGATGTCGGTGCCCGTGTGATGCTGGGTGAGTCCCATTGCCCAGAGCGTGCACGACCGCGGACCGCGGGCGTAGGCTTCGGCCGCACGCCGGATCAGGTCGGCCGGGATCCCCGAGATGTGTGAGGCGCGCTCCGGCGTGTAGGGACGCACCGCCTCGCGGACGGCGTCGAACTTGTGGGTGCGACGCGCGATGAAGTCCGCGTCCTCGAGCCCCAGGGCCAGGATGTGATGCAACATCCCGTTGAGCACGGCGACGTCGGTGCCGGGCAGGGCCTGCAGGTGGATGTGCGCGCGCGACGCGAGTTCGATGCGCCGCGGGTCGCAGACGATCAAGGTGGCTCCCCGCTTGATGGCGCGCTTGATCGCCGCGCCAAAGACCGGGTGCGACTCGGTCGTGTTCGCGCCGAGGATGAAGATGACGTCCGCCTCGTGCTCGACCTCGCGCATCGAGCCCGACGCGGCGCTCGTGCTCATCGCCCGCTGCATGGCACTCACGGACGACGAGTGGCAGAGGCGCGTGCAATGGTCGACGTTGTTCGTGCCGAGCCCCCCGCGGAACATCCGCTGCAGGAGGTAATTCTCCTCGTTGGAACACTTGGCGGACTGGAACACGGCGAGGGACTTCGGGCCGCGGACGTCGCGCAGGCGCGTGAGTTCCTGGGCCGTCAGCTCCATCACCTCCTCCCACGTCGCTTCGCGGAAGGGTTCGTACCATGACGCTGGCGTCGCCACGCGGTCGCGCGGGTCGCCAAGCGAGTCCATCCCGGTTGGCGCGCGATTGAAGGGATTGGTCTTCGGTGCGCGTTTCTTCGTGCGGCCCTCGTCCTGGATCCATCCCCACGGTCCGCCGCGGCGACCCCACCCCGCGGCCTCATGGGCCGATGGATCGAAGACCCAACGGCCGTCTTGCTTCGACCAGCCGCGACGCATGAGTGGGGTCGTCAGGCGATCGCGATGCTGGATGAAGTCGGTGCCGAAGCGACCCTTCACACAGGTGCTGCCCTGATTTGGGGTGTTCTCCTCGATCCACGGCGAACGCACGTGCACCACCTGTTCGTCGCGGACCTGGAGGTCGATCTGGCAGCCCACCGCGCAGTACGGACAGACCGAGCGGACCGTGCGATCCGGCTCCGGCATGTCCTTCGAGCGGGAGCGGTCCACCATCTCCCCACCCGCCGCGCGAATCGCCATCGGGATGATGTCGTGGATGGCGCCCGTGGGGCAGACGCGCACACACTCGCCACACCAGGTGCATCCGGCGTGCTCGGGATTGCCGTCCGCCCCAACGATGATCTGCGCATGGTCGCCGCGGTGCGCCACGTCCAGCACCCCGACCACCTGGATGTCCTCACACGCCCGCACGCAGCGCGTGCAGAGGATGCAGGTGGACATGTCGTGCTGGATGATCGGGTCGCCGTCGCGCTCGTCGCCGGTGCGCAGCGGAAGGTCGTGGGACCGCGTGGTCGGCACGTCATACCGCCGCACCAGCTGCTCGAACTCGTTGCGATACCCGCCAGCCGGGATCTCGTCGACCGGGTATCGCTCCAGCAGCATCGACAACACCCCCTGCCGGTTCCGGATGGCGCCGAGCGACTCGGTTGTCACCACCATCCCCTCGGCCACCGGGGTCGCGCACGCTGGGACCAATTTCGGATTCCCGGCGACGCTCACCAGGCAAATGCGGCAGTTCCCGACCGTGGGGAGCTTCGGGTACCAACACAGCGTCGGGACGTCGATCGCGAGGGCCCGGGCGGCGTCGAGGATCGTGGCGCCGTCCGGGGCAGATGTCGCGATTCCGTCGATGGAGAGCTGAGGCATGGGCAGGCTTGAGGGGCGCTGATGCAAGATGCAGGGACGGCACGGGGCGACGGGAGGGGTGCGCGGGGCTGGCCGACCGCCCGGCCACCTCTAGCGGCGTGCTCCCCACACCCGACACATCCACGAAAATGACTACATCTGCGCCTTAAATGACGCGCAGGGTGCGACCGTTCGTTGTCACCGATTCCACCCCATACGGGGTGGCACTAAGCGCTTCCCGGACGGCGTCCGTGGTGATGGACTCGCGGTGTTCCAGAACCGCGGTGCCTACATGGACCTCTGCACTGTCCACGCCGTCCAGGGCCATCAGCGCGGTGCGGACCGCGCGCACGCAGTGCACCGTGCGCATCCCCGTGAGGCGGATCGTGGTGATCACGGCAGGGCGAACGGTTTCGAGGGCATGCCCGGAAACGTACCTTAGGCGGCAACCCCAGCGGTCGGGCGCTTGCACCCGACGAGGTCCGCGTCCCCATGAAGGTTTCGTTTCTCGGTCTCGGCGCCATTGGTACTCCCATGGCGCGACACGTCGCTGCCAAGGGTGACCTGACCATCTGGAATCGCACCGCAAAGACCGCGGCGGCATTCGCTGAGACGGAACGCTGCGTGGTGGCGCCAACGCCGCGAGACGCTGGCGCCGCGTCGCCCGTGGTCATCACCTGTCTCCCCACGAGCCGCGAGGTGGAGTCTACCCTCGACGGCCCGGAGGGGCTGCTCGCCGGGATGGTGACTGGCTCGCTCCTGGTGGACTGTACCTCCGGGGACCCGGCGTCGTCGCGACGGATCGCGGCCCGCCTGGCCGAGCGCGGCATCGCCTTCCTGGACGCCCCGGTGAGCGGCGGCGTGATTGGGGCCGTCAATGGAGCCCTCACCGTGATGTGCGGCGGAGACGAGGAAACATTCGCGCGTGCCCTCCCAGCGCTGCAGATGTTCGGGAAGAAGATCGTGCTGGTGGGGCCGGTTGGCGCCGGGCACGCACTGAAGGCCGTCAACAACGCCTGGCTTGCCACCCATATCTGGGCCGCCGCCGAGGGACTCGCTGCGCTGGCGAAGGCTGGGGTCAAGCCGAGCGTGGCGCTCGACGTGATCAACGCCTCCAGCGGGAGGTCGAATACCTCGGAGAACCTGGTGCCGCAGCGCGTGGTGACCGGCGCCTTCCCGCGAACGTTCAAGCTGGCCCTGCTCGAGAAGGACGTGGCGATTGCCGCCGAGTTCATGCGAGAGCAGCGCATCCCGTCCGCGGTAACCCAGCAGGTGGCGGAGCTGTTCCGGGTCGCACGCGACATGTTGGGCGAGGAGGCGGATCACGTGGAGGCCGTGCAGCTCATCGAACGTTGGAGCGGCGTGGAGATCCGGGGTTGACGGCAGGCCGCGTCCAAGTAGTGCTTCGGGCCTGCCGTCTGCCGTCTGCCGTCTGCCGTCTGCCGTCTGCCGTCCGCCGTCTGCCGTCTGCCGTCTGCCGTCTCATCCCCGTTACTGCCCCATCCCGTGCTCACCACCGCCCAGATCCGCGCCCACTTTCCCGCACTTGCCCGCCAGCACAACGGGCTCCCGGTCGCCTACTTCGATGGCCCAGGGGGTACACAGGTGCCCACGAATGTCGGCGAGGCGATGCTCGACTATCTGTATCACCACAACGCCAACACCCATTGGGCGTATCCGAGCAGCGTGGAGACGGATGCGCTGTTGGCGTCGGCGCGCCAGGCCGCAGCGGACTTCGTCAATGCCGCGCCGGGCGAAGTCGTCTTTGGCAACAACATGACCACGATCACCTTCCATGTCTCGCGTGCCCTGGGGCGTGGGTGGGGCGCTGGCGACGAGGTGGTCGTGACCGAACTCGACCACCACGCCAACCAGGCGCCCTGGCAGGCGCTCGCTCGTGAGCGCGGGATCACGGTCCGCGTCGCCCGCATGCACGCGGACACCGGAACCCTCGACTGGGCGCATCTCGAATCCCTGGTGAACCCGCGCACCCGTCTCCTGGCGATCGGTGCGGCGTCGAACGCGTTAGGCACGATCAACGACATCCCGCGGGCAACCGCGTTGGCGCGCCACGTGGGTGCGCTCACGTTCGTCGATGCGGTGCACTTCGCGGCGCATGGCGTCGTTGACGTCCGCGCCTGGGACTGCGACTTCCTCGCCTGTTCGTCGTACAAGTTCTACGGTCCGCATGCTGGGATCCTCTACGGCCGCGCGTCCCTGCTGCAATCGCTGGACGTCCCCAAGCTCATCCCGGCACCCGACGAGGCGCCGGAACGCCTGGAGACGGGGACGCAGAACCACGAAGGGATCGTCGGCATCGGCGCCGCCATCGATTTCATCGCCGCCGTGGGAGACGGCGCCTCGCGGCGCGAGCGACTTGTCTCCGCCATGACGGAGCTCCATCGGCGCGGTGATGCACTCATCGATCGCTTGTGGCGGGGGCTCGCCGCCGTGCCGGGCGTTACCCTGTACGGCCAAGTACCTGGGACGGGACCACGAACACCCACCTTGTCGTTCGTGAAAGAGGGCGTGCATCCCACAGACCTGGCCCGGAAGCTCGTCACGCGAGGACTTTTCCTCTCGGACGGCGATTTTTACGCGACCACGGTGATCGAGCGTCTGGGCTGCTCCGAGACCGGGGTCGTGCGCGCCGGCTGCGCGTGTTACACCACGGAGGACGAGGTCGACCGCCTGATTGACGCCGTGCGCACGGTGTAGGGCGCGCGGCGCGGCCCGCGTATCTTACGCGCCATGCGGTTCCTCCTCGTCGTCGGGCTCGTCACGGCGTGTGCGCCAACGCCGGAGCGGGTTCCCCCCCTCGATGCGGCCTTTGTCCTCGCCGCCGGCGATTCGACGTTCCTCGTCGAACATGGGGCGCGAGGATTCGAGGTGCATCGGGCGCCCATTCTCCTCGCGCGGCTCGACGGCCGCTTTGAGGAGCTCTACATCGTTGATCGCGACTATTCGTTCCCTCGGGCGCTGTTTGTCAGCCAGGCGGTGTATCGGCGGGACCTCCTCTCGGGAGACTCCACGCTGGTGTGGGAGGATCCCGAGGTCGCCGCCATCGCCGCCCGCTACCACCAGCGGCACCCTGGCGAACGCCCGCTGGGCCCTGATGACGAACTGCTGGACGACAGCACCACCCAGGCGACGACCGACACCGAGCTGCTCGACGCGGTGGGGCCGTACCTGAACATCGAGTTCCACCTGGATGTGGATGCCGCCCCGGAGGCGCATACCCACCGGTCGCTGCGGCGAGTGCTCGACCTTCGCTCGGGCCGCGTCGTGTCCCTTGCGGATCTCACGGATTCAGCCACGGTGCCGACGGCCCTCGCGGCGGGGGAGCGGCTGTTCCGCGAGGCCCGTGACTCGGTGCAGCGGGCGACGGATGCTCGGGCGGCGCGGGCGCGCGAGGTCGTGGGTGCCTTTCGCTTCGACCCGACCTCGTTCGAGCTCGTCGACGTCGACTCGTCGGCGGTCGCCTCGTTTTTCGCGGTCGGGCAGGGCGCCAGCACGGCAGGGTACGTGCTCCCGGTGGGAGACGTGCCCCTCCAGCCCACAGGCTGGTATCGCGCCTACCGTGATACGCGCCCCGCGTCGTTTGACTCCACTCGGCTGGAGTGGCGCGACACGTCGTGGACCCTCGTGGCCACCGCCCGGGCGGATCGCGCCGCGGCCGTCCTGACCCTCGTGGTGAACGGCAGCTCACACGCGATTACTGAAGTTCCCATGCCCGTGCGCCGACTCTATCGGTTGTCCTCGTCGGTCGCGGACCACAGCTGGCGCCAGGCCCTGCGCCGGGCGTTTGCCCAGTGGGCCAGCGACGCGGTGGTCGCTCCGGCCGCATCCCCACGCCCGTCTTCCTCCCGCCTCCCGGGTTCCGCATGAGTTCTCCGACGGCCACACGCACGCCACGCGACTCCGAGGCGATTGTCGCCGACCTCATGATGCCGCACCAGGCCAACGGACTGAAGCAGCCGTCCGTCTTTGGCGGCATCATCATGGGCATGGTCGATCGCTGTGCCGCCCTCGCCGCGATGCGGCACTCCGGCGGGCAGGTCACGACCCTCTCGATTGATCGGATCCTGTTCAAGGAGCCCATTCGCGTAGGGGAGTTGGTCGAGATTCGGTCGCGGGTCGTTTTCGTCGGTCGGACGTCGATGGCCGTTGTCGCGCAGGTCTATGCGGAGAACATGAGCACCGGCGTGCGGCGGCACACCAACGAGTGCTGGCTCACCTTCGTGCATCTCGATGAACACGGCCAACCTGCCGCGGTGCCGCCCCTCAAGGTGGAGACGGCCGAAGACCGCCACATGTACGACCTGGCGGCGAAGCGGCGCGAGCATGCGCTGGCGAGCGGCTGACCGGTGGGGTTGAATCAGAGCAGTCGACTCGCCACCCTTCAGCACATGACGTCCCGTTTCTCGCTCGACCTCGCGAACCGAATGCTCCCCCTGGTGAGCCGGATCGTCGGTGATATTCTGGACCACTATCGACAGTGGCAGCAGGCCGTCGAGGCGTTTGAGGTGGCGACTGCGAATGCACGCGTCGACCGACCGTCGCCGGAAGCGGAGGCGCACCAGCGCCGGGCACAGGTCCTCGCTACCGACATCCAGGGGTTCCAGTCCGAACTCGCCAACCTCGGCGTGGAGTTCAAGGGGTTCGAGCTGGGCTTGGTCGATTTCCCTGGCGAAATCGACGGTCATCCGGTGATGTGGTGCTGGAAATTCGGTGAGACGGCGGTACAGCACTGGCACGAAGTGGACGCGGGGTTCGCCGGGCGCCAGCCGGTGGAGACCCTCCTCGCGTCGAACGCTCCTCCCGAACGCGAGCCATGAAGAAGCCCTTTCGCGGTCCCGACGGCACCTGGTGGGGTGTCGAGGTCGCCATGCCCTCGCACAGCAGCGCGATGGTGATCTTCCATCACCCAACCGGCGAAACCGCGCGCCTCAATCGTTACGCGTGGGTCAACGCGCGGGACGCCGGGGCCATGGACCCGAGCTCCGTGCTGTCCACCGGCGCGGTGACCGGCGCGCTGGATGATCGCGCCTTGTCGCGCATCTTCCGCCGTTCCATGCCGATCAGCACCGATCGGCCGACGTTCATCGCGTCGTAACAGCGACTCCTACGTCGCGTCCGGGAACGGAACGTCGATCTCCATGCCGTCGCGCGCGACCTGAACCACCGGGAACACTTCACGCGCCTCCCGTTCGAGGTCGGAGGTGTCCCGCGTGTACCGCGCGGAGAGGTGCGTCAAGACCAGGCGACGGACCTCGGCGTCGCGTGCGACACCGGCCGCTTCCCGGGCCGTGCTATGCCCGGTTTCCCCTGCTCGAGCCGCTTCTTCGTCTCCGAAGGTGGACTCATGGACCAGCAGGTCCGCTCGATGGGCGGCCTCAACGGTCTCGTCGCAAGGCCGGGTATCGCCTGTAATCACCACCCGTCGCCCCGGCCGCGTGGGACCAACCAGCATGGCGGGCTCGACCACGCGTCCGTCATCGAGCGTGATGGCTTGCCCCTTGTGGATACGCCCCCAGAGTGGCCCCTCTGGAATGCCCATCGCGCGTGCGGTGTCGGGGTCGAAGCGCCCCAGACGATCGTGCTCGACCAAGGCCCAGCTGATCGCCACTGCCCCCCGGTGGCGGGCCTGGACGGCGCGCATCTCGTAGTCGCCGCGCGGCAACACCGCTCCCGGCTCAACCTCGGTGATCTCGAGCGGATAGGTCAGCCGATCGGCGCCGAGCGTCTCGCAACGCTGTAGCACCCGTTCCGCCCCTCTGGGGCCCCAGCATCGAAGCGGCTCGACCCGGCCCTGCAGGGCCAGGGTGCGCATGAGTCCCGCGATCCCCAGAAAGTGGTCGGCGTGGAAGTGCGAGAAGAAGATGTCGTTGAGGGAGAACGAGACACCGTAGCGCATCATCTGGCGCTGCGTCCCCTCGCCGCAATCCACGAGCAGGGTCTCGCCCTCCCGTTCGACGGCGATGGACGTGACGCCGCGTTCGACCGTGGGACGCGACGCCGAGGTCCCAAGGAATCGGACGATGAGCGGCATGGCGCGGGAATATAGCGGCCCTGTAACAGCGGTCCCCCGCCGTGAAGTGTGACGCACATCGCTGAGGCCGGCGTGGGCGCGACCCACATTCGGCGCACCAGGAGGCAGTCGCCATGACGGAGAAGAGCAAGCGCGGGTTCGCGTCGATGGACCCGGAGCGCCAGCGTGAAATCGCGAGCAAGGGGGGGCGTGCCGCCCACGCCAAGGGCACCGCACACGAGTGGTCGAAGGAAGAGGCCAGGCAGGCCGGTCACAAGGGCGGTGTGGTGATCAGCCGGAACCGCGATCATATGTCGATGATCGGTCGCGAGGGGGGCGAGGCCAGGAGCCGCCTGACCGCCGAGCTGCGGCTGAACGGGACGGCGCCGCGCCGCTTTGTGGAGCGGGCCGCTGGAATGGCACACGGCACGGAGGTGCACGATGACGTGGCGCCGCCGCCGCGGTACGGTGAGCGGATGGCCGAGGCCGATCGCCCCCTGGCGCCTACACCGAGAGATTAGTCTGCCGGGGGCGTCCACCGCGCCACGTATTGGTCCACGTCCCATTTCTCTCGTGCCCGTGTGAGGGACATGGGACGGATCAGCCCGAAGACCGGGCGATTGTAGAACGGCCGGTCGAACTTCCCGAAGCACCACTGGACCCCGGCATAGCTGCCGGGGTCTCGTCCGTCGAGGCCGTATTTGTTGTTAAGGTGGAGTGCCCAGGCCAGTCCCTGGCTGTAGCTGGGCGCCCAGGCCAGGAAGTGCTTGCCCCATAACATTCGCACCACGTTGTGCATCATGCCGGTCTGCATGAGCTCGTGCTGTGCGGCGTTCCACAGGGGGTCGTGCGTCGTTGCGGACTCGAACCTGGCGAGCGAGTAGCTGCCGTCGCGGGGATCGGCAGCATGGTCGGCCATCGTCTTGTGGACCCATGGTGGGAGCGCATCGAGCGAGGCGTAGCGCGGATTGCGCAGGCAGAAGTTGAGGGCCAGTTCGCGCCAGACCACCAGTTCGTTCAGGAAGGCATCGACCTGATCGGCCGGCCCCGCTTCCAGCGCCGTCCGCGCCACTTCGGCGGCCGCGATCTGGCCGAAATGCAGGTACGGGGAGAGGCGGCTGGATCCGACGTCGTCGTTAGGGTCGACGCGCCGCCGACTGTATTGTGGCAGGGTGTCGCGACAAAAGGCCAGAAGGCGCGCTCGCGCGGCGGACAGTCCGCTGGTGAGCGCGGCGGCAGGGACGGTGTGGTCGATGTCGCAGCGTGCCACCTCGCCCGCGATGTCGAGGGAGGCGAAATCCACGGCCGCACCGGGCAGGGAGCGGACCAGATCCTCCCGGGCCCGGACACGGGGGGGGCGATCTTCGACGCGCTGCAGCGCGTGTGTGAGCCAGGGGAGCAACCGCGGTCGGATGGTGCGCGCCGCGTATTCCTCCTTCTCGAAGATCCCGGACGGCACAATGGCATACGACTCGATGGCGACCATCCGGCAGTCCACGCGCTGTGCCACGCGGGCATTCCGCTCGGCGATGCCGGCCGTTGGGAAGAGGTCGGTGACCACGAGCGCCGCGCGAGCGGCCAGGGCGTCGACGACTCGAGGATTGTCCGCGCGATCATGGCGCAGGACGAATCGATAGGTGAGGCCCTGCGAACGCGCGGCGACCGCCAGTTCCGCGGCGTTGGAGAGGATGAAGTGGTGAATGCGGTCGTTCGCGTGCGGATAGGTGGGGTCCAGCCCCTGGTGCACGATGAGCGGTAGGCCCAGACGGTCCGCCTGGAGGGTGGCGAAGCGGAGTGCCCAGTTCTCTTGAAGGCGGTGCGTGGCCTGCATCCAGTAGACGACGTATTCCCCGTCAGACCGCGTTCTGTGGTTGTTGAGTCGCACCCCCCGTCGGGAGATTTGGGCGCGGACATACGGGTGCTCTAGTGGCAGGGGGGCGTCGGGTCTCATTTCGCGGTCGGCGGAACTTTCCGGTGGCTTCGCTGGTATCTAGCGTATGAACAGGGAGCCAAGTGCATGTGGTTCCAAGGGTTGCATGGCCGGCGGTTGACACGAGGAATGGCTCCACTAGGTTTCGGCATCGACTCGGCCCGGTTTGTGCGGGGCCGGTTTGTTACGCCGGAGTGCGACCGTCGTATAAGAGCGGAAGCGTTCTCCAGGTTTATCGGGGCTGTAGCTCAGTTGGGAGAGCGCTGCGTTCGCAATGCAGAGGTCAGGGGTTCGACCCCCCTCAGCTCCATAGATTTGCGGTACCTGGGCAGGATTCAGCCAGCCGTCGTTCGGTAGGACGTAGAGTTCCAATGACGACGCGCTTGGCGACTCCCGGCGCACCGCTCCCTCACTGGCCGCCCTCGTGCGGCCAGTTGTGTTTCAGGGGGCGAGCGCGGCGATGTCGCGACGAAGGGCCTCGAAACAGGCCGCGAGGAACCGATTCTCCTCGACCTCCGTTTGGCCCTCGTACTCGCCGAAAGCGGTCGCCCCAAGCCCGCCCAACCACCGCATGATCGCGCTTTCGTGAACGACGAGGCGGAGGTGGCGGAGGCTCATGGTCTGGGACGCGAGATCGTCCCGCACACCAAGGCGAAGCTCGACTCCGCGTCCGGCGAAGGGCGTGCGCAACGGGGTCCGGATCAATTGGTTGGCCGCCAACGGAAAGCGCCATTCAGGCTCCCGTTGCCAGCGCACGGCGATGCCACGATGGCGCGCATCGCCCTCGAAGGTCATGGTGCCGACAAGCCGTCGAAAGCCGACGCGGAAGATCTTGAACTTGACTGACGCGTCCGCGTGCAGCTGAAGGGTGTCGGGTAGCGGGCGGGGTGGCCCATCGAGGGCGACCCAGTGTCGATCCCGGGCGCGGACGACGATGCGGACGTGACCCGGAGTGCCGACGAGGGAGAGGTAGCGGGCGCCCTGCGGGTCAACCAGGGTCGCCGTGTAGTCGGCCGGCATGAGGTAGCGGTCGATCCATGCCGCGAACGACGGAGCCTCACGACGCAGGGAGTCTGGCTGCCAGGCGATGTCGAGGGTCAGCTGGGTGCTGCCGTCGGCGGCCGGTGTACTCCGCAGGGAGTCGATGTGAAACAGGCGCCCAAACTGCCGTGAGGCCAGGGGGAGCACCCGCTCGAGGTTGCCGCGGACCTGGGGCCCCGTCATGCCCTCAAAGGCTGTGAGGAGGTACCGGATGCCGTTGGCCACGGCCGCTGCGGGTGCGCTGCCAATCGCGTGATCGACGATCGTGATCCACTCGTACGTCGACGGGGTCACCTTTCGCAGCCGGATGTAGTGCCGCTCTCCGCCAAGCCTCCGGGGGTACGGGGAGTTGGGGGTCGCGCGGAAGTGGTAGGTCGGTCCCTGCAAGGCGGCGTCGAGGTACAGGGCCTGAGAGGAGTCCGGGGCGCCACGGATCATCCAGAGCGAGGAGTCTCGAAAGAGGCGCGACGGCGCCAGGGCGTATTGGCCCATCAGGGGGCGCGCCGCGGCGAAGGTGGAGTCCCGGCTCACGTTCGTGAAACGGTAGGCGAAGGCGGCCGCCGCTTCGTCGGCTCCGCGGCGTGCGCTGGGGAGGTCAGAGCCCCATCGGGGGAGTGAATCGCCACATGCGGTGACGAGGGCCAGGAGGCAGACGGTGGGCGAGCGACCGATCACGGGTGTGGATTGGGGGGTGCCACGTGGCGGGGGGTGACGGTAGTTTCTTTACGCCGCGTGTGCCGTGAATGGTTCACCGGAACTGCCCCTTGGTGTAACTGGCAACACGTCTGACTCTGGATCAGAAGAGTCCTGGTTCGAGCCCAGGAGGGGCAACTGCAAAGAGGCCGCGTGAGCGGCCTCTTTTTTGTTGCCCCGCCTGGGCTCGCGCCTTGCTGGGAGACGCCGCCTTGAGATAAGGCCCGCGGGTTGTTGCGGCCGAGGGTAGCGGAGAGCGGGATGATTGGCGGACGCCAAGAATTTTGTGGTCCGCAGGAAGGACTTTCCGGGTGACCCGCAGCGGGGTGGGCAGTCCCTGAGGATAGGGCAATTCGCCCGGTCTCGTCATGCCGAACCTCGACCCGCGCCAACCCGACTTCGACGCCGATACGACGGCGGTGCTCCGCGAGCAGTACTCGCGCGCGGAGCGGGTGGTGAATGCGTTCCGGATCGGCATCCTCGGAGCACTCGCGATCGCTGCGACGGTGTATGCGCCGTATCTGGCCGCAAACCTCAATGCCGCCAACTCTCTGGTGCTGGCGCCGCTGCTCTTCTGGGCGATCCTGCAGCACTTCTTGTGGCATTCGCGCACCTTGCACACGCCGCGGTTGCGGGTCATCAACGCGATTCTCGACGTGTCGGCCGTGTCCGCCATTGCGTTGGCGTACGGGGTGTTCGAGAGTGCCAACCTCGCGATCAAGTCGCCGATCCTCAGCGCGTATTTCGTCATCCTTGCAGCGCGCCCGTTCAGCGGATCGCCGCACCTCGCGACGTTGACCGGGCTGACGGCCATCGGGCAGTACTTGGCGGTCGTGGCGTTCCTGGTCGTGTCGGGTCGTCTTGAGCTGCACATGGATCCCCAGCTCACGGCGGTGGCCCCCGGCACCTCGTTTCTGGATGAGGGTGCCAAGGTGCTGTTCCTGGCCGTGAGCACCGCCGTCGCCAGCTATGCCACCTCCTGGAACCGGCGGACGCTGCAACAGGCCGTCGGCGCTCGACGCGACTTCGAGGCGCGTTTCAAGGCGGTCTTCGAGCATTCCGCCGTTGGGGTGGCCCTTCTTGATGACGGTGGCCGCATCGTGGAGGCCAACGATGCCATGTCACGCCTGGTCGGTGGTTCCAACCTGCACTTGATCGGACGGCAGGTGCATGAATTCGCGCCGATGGAGCACCGAGAGGCGGGCGCTGCGCTCGTCTCCAGTATTGTCAGTGGCGGGGAACCGTCGTCCGCTGCCGAGTTGCGCTTCCTGCGAGGCGATGGCACCGAGGTGTGGGCCTCCGTGACGGTGTCGCCCGCTCGTGGCGCCCGCAACGTGCGGCTCATTGCACTCGCCGAGGATGTTACCGAGCGCAAGGCCCTCGAAGCGCGCCTCTTGCACCAGGCGTTTTACGACGGTCTGACGGGGCTCGCGAATCGCTCGCTGTTTCGCGATCGCGTGGAGCATGCGCTCGCGCGGTCTGTGCGCGACCGGGCGAGCGTCGTCGTGTTGTTCCTCGACCTCGATCACTTCAAGAACGTTAATGACACCCTGGGGCATGCGTCGGGCGACGCGCTGTTGCGCATCGTGGCCGGCCGCCTGCTCAATGCGACGCGCGGCAGTGATACGGTCGCCCGCCTCGGCGGGGATGAGTTCGCCGTGCTGTTGGAGAATGCGCGCACCGATGCGGAGGCGACCATTGTCGCCGAGCGCGTCGTGCAGAGCCTGCAGACGGCCATCGAGCTGACGCCAGGTCAGGCGGTTCGCGTGTCGACCAGCATTGGCATCGCCCGCGCGGCGGAGCTGGACACCGTGGACGAACTGCTCCGGAACGCCGACGTCGCCATGTATGCTGCCAAGGCATCCACGCGCGGTGGTTTCGCGTTTTTTGATCAATCCATGCACACCGCGCTCGTGGATCGCGTGATGCTGGAGGCCGACCTGCGCCGGGCGATCGACGACCGTGAGCTGTGGGTCGCCTACCAACCCATCGTGGACCTCGAGACCGGACGGATCAGCGGGATGGAGGCCCTCGCGCGCTGGCAGCATCCGCTCAAGGGCGCGATCCAGCCCGCCACGTTCATCCCAGTCGCGGAAGAAACCGGGATGATCATCGCGGTCGGGAGCATGGTTCTCGTGGAGGCGTGCCGTCAGGTCGCCCAATGGAACGTCGATCGGGCCCAGCCGCTGACGGTCACGGTAAACCTGTCGGCCGCGCAGTTGCAGTCCGAAACGTTGCTGGACGACGTGGCGGGGGCGCTCGCCGGGCCGGGGTTGCTCCCCAGATGCCTGGTGCTCGAAATCACGGAGAGCGTCCTCATGCAGAATGGCTCGGGAGCCCTTGAGCGTCTGCGCGCCCTGAAAGCCCTGGGGGTCCAGCTCGCCGTGGACGACTTCGGGACGGGGTACTCGTCGCTGAGCTACCTGCAGCAGTTCCCCGTGGACATCCTCAAGATCGACCGTTCGTTCACGAGCGGGCTGACGCGTGGTCCGAACCAGGATGCACTCGCGCGAACGATCATCGCCCTGGGTGACCTGCTGACCTTGCGGACCATCGCCGAGGGCGTGGAGCTGGAACAACAACATGAGCGCCTCAAGGAACTCGGGTGTTCCCATGGCCAGGGATACTTGTTCAGCAAACCCCTGACGGCGCGCGAGATGGGGATGCTGGTGGATGGGCACGCGCTGCCTGCACGGCCGCTGCCGGCGCTTAGCCATTCCGCACCGCTGGCGGCCTCGGCCGTTGGCGAGTTGTGACCCACGTCGCTTGTTGCCGAGCACGCCGGGGGTAATGTTCCGTGGTCGCGGCGCGATGGTTTCGCCCGCGTGGTGGGGAGGGGGGGAGGCCGCGCGGATCCGGACCCGACATGCTGACACCGACGTCTAGCGACCCCCCGCTCTCGGGATCCGAGGGCCCTGCCGTCCGTGGGGCGGCAGAGCTGCTGCCGGCGACCCTCGATCACCTCGCGCGCCTGGGGCTGGCCGTGTCGGGGGGCGACGCGTTTGTTGTGGTGCTCCTCGGGTCTGACCGTCGCAGCTTTACGGCCGGCGAATCGCCGCCCGCCTGGATGGCCCACGACCCCGGGATCCTCCTGCGGACGGGGATTCTCGCCCGGGCGGTGGACGCGGTGGACGTCGCACTGGCCTTGCAGGTGGACGACGCCATCGACCACGAGGCCCTCATTGAGCTGCGGGTGGGTGGCCTGCTGGTGGCCCCGATCATCCGCGGGGATGGCCTGGTGGAAGGACTGGTTGCCGCGTGCGTCTCAGCGCCACGGCCCTGGGGGGAGGCTGCGCGGGCCGCGCTCGTCGACGTCGCGCGCGTGGCGCAGAGCGCGCTGGGGTGGCAGGCGCTGGCGATGGACCGGGCGCCGCGGGGACGGCGCCCCGATGCGCACCTGGACGTGTTGACGGGCCTACCGGCCCGCAGCGCGTTCCTCAAGCGACTCCACGAGGCGGCATCGCGCGCGCAGCGCGATGCGGACTCGCCCTTCGCGCTGTTGCTGCTCGATCTGGACGACTTTCGGGCGGTGAATGAGAGCCTTGGACATGCTGCGGGTGATGCGGCGTTGGTGGAGGTCGCGCGGCGGCTGGAGCACTGCGTGCGCGGGGGCGACCTGGTGGCGCGGCTGGGTGGTGACGAGTTCGCACTCCTCCTCGAGCGGGTGAGCGACGCCCGCGAGCCTGCACTGGTGGCGGCGCGTGTGCAGGAGGCCCTCCGCACGCCGATGTCGTTAGGTTCCACCGAGTGGGTGGCGTCCGCGAGTCTCGGCCTCGCCCTGTCCGGGCCGGGCAACGGGCCGCCCGAGGCGATCCTCCGGTCGGCCGACATGGCGATGTTCCGCGCCAAGTACCAGGGGCGCGGGCGTATCGAGCTCGATGATCGCGCCAGGCACGTACGGGCACTCACGCAACTCGAGATCGAGGCGGCGCTCCGACAGGCACTGGAGCGCGACGAGTTCGTGTTGCACTACCAACCGTTGGTCCGGTTCCGGGATGGCGCGGTCACCGGCGTGGAGGCGCTCGTCCGCTGGAACCACCCAACCCGCGGTCTGCTGATGCCTGACGAGTTCGTCCCGGTGGCAGAGAGCAGTGGACTGATCGTGCAACTGGGGCGATGGGTACTCCGCCATGCCATGGCCGAGTTGGCCGCGTGGGAACGACGCGCCGACCTCCCCCGTGGCCTGACGTTGGCAGTCAACCTCTCGGCGCGGGAGTTTGCCCAGGTAGACCTGGTCCGCGCCGTCTCCGACGCGCTCGCCGAGTCGGGCGTGGCACCTGGTCGCCTGCACCTGGAAATCACCGAGAGCACCCTGTTCACGCGGCAGGACGTCGCGATGGACACTGTCGCCGCCCTCAAGGCGCTGGGCACGCAGATCCACGTCGATGACTTCGGCACGGGCTACTCCTCCTTGAGCTACCTGCATCGACTGCCACTGGACGCGATCAAGGTCGACCGGTCCTTCGTCCGCGCGATTCAGGTCGAGTCGCGTGCTCGTCACCTGGTGGCCAGCCTGGTGTCCCTGGCGGCGGGGATCGGGATCGACGTGGTGGCCGAGGGCGTGGCGACCGCTGGACAGGCGCGCTTGCTGGCCGACATGGGGTGTACGTGGGGGCAGGGATTCCACTTTGGTCGGCCGGCACCGGAGTTCGAGGCAGTGCGGGGAATGTCCGGGGTGTTGCCGATCACAGGTCGACGCCGCGCGTAGGCCAACGGCGCGCCGGGGCCAACGGCGTTTCAAACGACGCTCGCGCGGGAGGGGGCGCCGGGCAAGGCGGGGACATGCGCGGTGTTCTTCTCTGGCCCCCGTGGCCACTCGGCACTACCGTTCCGGCCGTGCCGACCCTTGGTGACCTTGGAACCGCTCATTCGCCGCTCATTCCTCAAGCAGGGCTTTGCCGCCGGCGCCACGGTGGCCGCGGCGCCGCTCCTGAGTTCGTGCAGCCCTTCCGCGGAGCGAGCGGATGGCGCACCGGCAGCTGTGCCTCCGTTTGCGCTCGAGGAGGCCACCGTCGCCGACCTGCAGGCCAGGATGGTATCGGGTGAGCTGTCCGCTGCGCGCATCACCGAGCTCTACCTGGAGCGCATTGCCGCGGTGGATCGGGCGGGGCCGACCATCAACAGCGTGCTCGTGACCAATCCGGACGCGAGGGCCCTTGCGGCCCGCGCGGACAGCGAACGCGCCGCAGGGAAGGTGCGCGGCCCGTTGCATGGCATCCCGGTGCTGCTCAAGGACAACATCGACACAGCGGATCAGATGCGGACGACGGCCGGCTCGCTGGCGCTGGCCGAGTCCACGGCCGCTCGTGATGCCGGCCTCGTGGCGCGACTGCGCGAGGCAGGAGCGGTCATTCTGGGCAAGGTCAACCTCTCGGAGTGGGCCAACATTCGGTCGAACCGCAGTACGAGTGGCTGGAGTGCGGTGGGCGGGCTGACGAAGAATCCCTATGCCCTCGATCGCAACGCGTGTGGTTCATCGGCCGGGACGGGGGCCGCCATCGCCGCGAACCTGGCCTGCGTGGGGATCGGGACCGAGACTGATGGCTCGATTGTCTGCCCCGCCAACGCGAACGGCCTCGTGGGCATCAAGCCCACGGTGGGCCTGGTCAGTCGCGCCGGCATCGTCCCCATCTCGCACACGCAGGACACGGCGGGTCCCATGTGCCGCACCGTGCGCGATGCGGCCGCCCTGCTGTCGGTCGTGGCGGGAGCAGACCCGCGTGACGGTGCGACGTCGGCGAGTGCGGGCCATGTGTTGGCCGACTACACGACCGCTTGCGACGCCGCGGCGCTCAAGGGCGCTCGGATCGGCGTCGTGCGGCAACTCTTCAATGCGGGGCCGCAGGTTAACGCTGTGATGGTCGAGGCGCTCGACGCCCTGCAGGCGGCGGGGGCAGTCCTGGTGGATCCGGTCGACATTCCGTCGTTGAACCAGCTTGGGGATGCCGAGTTCACCGTGCTGCTCCACGAATTGAAGGCTGATATGGCGGCGTACCTCGCCACGTGCGGCCCGAACGTGCCCCACCGCAGCCTCGCGGACCTGATCCGGTTCAACGAGGCCAACCGTGCGGTCGAGATGGCGTGGTTTGGCCAGGAGGTCTTCGAAATGGCGGAGCAAACTCAAGGGCTTGACGCGCTGGCGTATCGGGTGGCGTTGGGAAAGTGCCAGCGATTGACGCGCACGGACGGGCTGGACCGCGTGTTGGCCGACTACAAGGTCGATGCGCTCCTCGCGCCGACGGGCGGGCCGGCGTGGGTGACGGACCTTGTGAACGGCGACCATTTTGGTGGTGGCAGCTCGCAGTTGAGCGCGGTCTCGGGGTACCCGGCCATCACGGTCCCCGCGGGCCAGATCTCCGGGCTGCCGGTCGGGTTCACCCTCATGGGGCCCGCCTGGAGCGAGGCGCGGTTGATTGGCTATGCCTTTGCGTTCGAGCAGGTGCGGGCGGCACGACGGCCGCCGGCGTTTCTTCCCACGGTTGTTCCGTCGCCCGTCCGCGCGTCCTGACCGGTGTCGCGCGTGCCTTCCCTGACTTCTCACTGACATGGCTGATCGATTCTCCTGGGGCTCGTTGGCGCTCCGCATCGTGGCAGCGCTCGTGCTGGTGTTCGCCACCTACAACGCCGAGGGGTGGTCCTACTACCACTGGGCCTTGGCGCCGCTCGCGGGTGGTGCAGGGTTCAACGCGCTCAAGTTCCTCGCCGGCATCCTGTTGGTGGCGGCGTGGGTGGTGTTCCTGCAGGCCACGCGTCGGTCGATCGGCATCATGGGAGCCATCCTCGTGACCGCCGTGTGCGGCGGCGTGATCTGGCTCCTGATTGACTACAACGTGGTGAGCGCGACCAGTACCCGCGGGATAACGCGGGTGATCCTGATTGCCATCGCGTTGGTGCTGGGGGTGGGGCTGTCGTGGTCGCACCTGAGTCGCCGCATTACGGGCCAGGGAGATACGGACGTGGTCGGCTAGCGTGGTCCGGCCCGGCGCTTCGATCGCCGTTCTTGGGGCCAGCGGATATGTCGGCCAGCTGCTGACCCAGGCGTTAGGCGCCCTCCCGGACGGGCCACGCGTGCTGGCCCTGGACGTGAGGCGGCCCCAGGCGGGCCTTCCGCCGCGTGTGACGTTTGAGGAAATGGACGTCAGATCGGCGCGTTGCGGCGAGTTGCTGGCCGAGCACGAGGTGGAAGTGGTGGTGCACCTCGCGGCGGTGGTGAACCCGCCGTCTGGCATGTCGCGCAATGAACAGTATGCCATCGACGTGGACGGGACCCACAACGTGCTCGAGGCGTGCATCGAGCATGGCGTCCGTCAGGTGGTGGTGCTGTCGAGCGCCGCCGCGTACGGCTTTCACGCCGGCCTGCCACCGCTGCTGGACGAGGGAGCACCGCTCCGCGGCAATGAGGAGTTTCCCTACGCGCGGCACAAGCGGCTGGTGGAGGAGCTGCTGGCGAAGTATCGCGAGCGGCACCCGGAGCTGCGGCAGGTGGTCTTTCGACCCGCAACCATCCTCGGCGACGGTACGCGGAACAGCGTCACGGCGATCTTCGAGCGTCGGGTGCTCTTTCGCCTGGTGGATGGTGAGGACCGGTTCGGGTTCATCTGGGACGGCGATGTGGTCGCCTGCATCGTGCAAGCGATTTGCGACGATCGCGCGGGCACCTGGAACCTCGCAGCGGACGGCTTCCTGGACCTTGGTGAGATCGGGGCCCTGACCGGGGCGACGGTCATTCAGGTGTCGTCGTCGACCCTGGCCAGCATGTTGCGGGTGGGACAGTGGCTCGGGTTCACGGAGCATGGTCCGGAGCAGGTCCCGTACCTGCGACATCGACCGGTGTTGTCGAACCGGCGGCTCCGGGAAGAGTTCGGCTTTGTCCCGACACGCACGTCGCGCGAGGTGTTCGAGGGATGGTGGCAGGCGCGTCGCCGCGTTAGGTTGGCGCGAGGCGCCTGACGAGTGACAGGGCCGGTTCGATCGTGACGCAGTCGTGACGCGGGCCGCGCGTGGCCAGGCCCGGGGAGCTACGCAGTGAGCGAGGCAGGTGTGCATCGGTGGCCCCGCCTGTTTCGGGCGTTCGGGCACTCCATGGATGGCTTTCGCAATGCGATCGCACATGAGGCCGCGGTCCGTGAGGAACTCGCGACCCTCGTCGTGCTCGGGCCGGTGGCGTGGTGGCTCCCGGTGAGTCGCGTGGAAAGCCTCGTGTTGTTCTGCTCGATGCTGCTGGTCGTGGTGGTAGAGCTGCTGAATACAGCCGTCGAGCGCACGGTGGACCGCATCTCGAGCGAACGACATCCCCTCGCGGGCAACGCCAAGGACATCGGTAGCGCGGCGGTGCTTGCCTCCGTCGTGATGTCGGTCGTGTGTTGGCTCACGATTGCCGGTCCCGTGGTCATGCACTGGTGGCGCACGTGACCGTCATCACCCCCCACGGGCGGCGGTGCCATGCCTGATCGGCGCCACTTTCTCCAGCAGCTCTCCGCGCTCGGTCTCGGTGCCGTCGCGGGAGCGCGCGTGTTGCCCGGGCTGCGGGCCAACGGTGACCCATTCACGTTAGGCGTGGCGAGCGGCGATCCCTGGCCGGACGGGTTCGTCCTGTGGACCCGGCTTGCGCCGGATCCGCTCAACGGGGGCGGGATGGGCGCCGAAGACGTGGTGGTGCGGTGGGAGGTCGCGACGGACGACGGGATGCGACACATCGTACGGCGAGGCACCGCGGTGGCCGCAGCGGACTTTGCCCACGCGGTCCACGTCACGCTGCGCGGCCTCGCGCCCGATCGGTGGTACTGGTATCGGTTCCACGCCGGCGCGGCGACCAGCCCCGTGGGCCGGACGCGGACGATGCCCGCGCGCGGTGCGTCCCCGGCACGACTCCGGCTCGTGGTGGCTTCGTGCCAACACTATGAGGCGGGATTCTATGCCGCGCATGCCCACCTGGCACGTGAAGACGCCGACCTGTGCGCCTTCCTCGGGGACTACATCTACGAGAGCCACGCGACCCGGCGCGTTCGTGCCCACGAGGCGGGCGAGCCAACGACCCTCACGGAGTACCGGAACCGGTACGCCCGCTATAAGTCCGACCCCCAACTGCAGGAAGCGCATGCAGCGATGCCGTGGGTCGTGACATGGGACGACCACGAGGTCGACAACAACGTCGCCGGGCTCGTGTCGGAACGCGGGGACCCGGTGGAGGCCTTCCAGCTCCGGCGCGCAGCGGCGTATCGCGCGTACTACGAACACATGCCCCTGCGACGGAGTAGCGTTCCGCATGGGCCGGACATGCTCCTGTACCGCTCCCTGGAGTTTGGGCAGCTGGCGCGCCTGCATGTCCTTGACGGGCGCCAGTATCGCTCGGACCAGAGCTGTGGCGACCGGCAAAAGGCGCCGTGCGCCGAGTGGGACCAGGAGGGCCGCACCATGCTTGGCGCCGCCCAGGAACGGTGGCTCGCCCGCGGCCTGGTGCAGCCGGGGGCCATGTGGCAGCTCCTGGCCCAACAGGTCATGATGATGCCGCTCGACCTGGATCCGGGACCTGGCGAAGTGTTCAACATGGATAGCTGGAGTGGGTATCCCGCCGCGCGACGCCGCCTGACGAACCTCCTCGCCGAACGGCGAGTGGCGAACGCCGTGGTCCTGACGGGGGATGTCCACGCCAACTATGCCGGCGAGGTGCCGCTCGATTGGCGCCAACCCGATGCCGCGCGGGTCGCCGTGGAGTACGTCGGTACCTCCATCAGCTCCGAAGGAGATGGGATGGACGCCTATCCGCAGGTCGAGCGGGTCCGGTCGTCCACCCCCTGGCTCAAGTTCCACAATGCGCGTCGCGGGTACATCCGCTGCGACATCACCCCCGATGCCTGGCGCAGCGACTACCGGATCGTGCCCTCGATCCAGACGGCATATGCCCCCATCGCGACGGTGGCCTCCTTTGTCACGCCGTCCGGACGTTCGGTCATCGAGCCGGCCTGACGGCGGTTACCAACGCGCCACCAGCGGGGCGAGCAGTGCGGCGAGCACCGCGCCCACGACCACCATCGAGAACCCCCAGGCCATCAGCTGCCGAAAGAGCACCCGCGCCTCGCCGACATCGTCCACCGCGGCGACACACAGGGCGCCTAACGTGGACAACGGGGTCACATCCACCAGGGCTGACCCGATGTTGATGGACAGCGCGACCGCCAGCGGGTCACCACCGCCGACCTGTGCCACCAGCCCGGGCACCGTGGGCAGGAAGGTGGGCATCACCACGCCCGAGGTGCTGCTCCAGGTGGAGATGAGCCCCGTGACCAGGGCGATTACCCCATTGAGCGACCCGGGGCTGGCCAGCCGCGCCAGGAGAGACGTGAACAACTCCATCCCTCCCGTCTTCTCGAGGAGCGCGATCAACACCGAGACGCCGCACACCATCATGATCACGCCGAGGGGGATGCGTCGGACGGCGGCCCCTTCGTCGGCGGCGCGCAGGAGGAGCAGAAGCGTTGCGGCGGCAAAGGCGGACAGACCGAGGGCGAGCTTGAAGCCGACCACACCGATGATCCAGGCGGCGATGACCAGCATCGTGGTGCGCTGAGATACGGTGAACGCCTGCTCGGCATCATCCCGTGCCGCCGCGGCCGGCGCCGCCGCATGGGAGCGACCGAACAACACCAACGCGGCCACCGCCACCACGGCACTCGCCAGCAGGTTGGCGAGCCACACCTTGCCTTCCAGGCCCGTGAGGCCGGCCTTGGCCATTCCTGCGTTGGCGATGGCGCCGATCGATGAGACGGGAGACAGGTTGCCGGCGTTGGCGCCGTTGGCGACCATGAGGGACATCAGGAACGGCGAGACTCCCACGCGTCGCGCGATCACCATCCCGAGGGGAATCAGCAACGCGACCGTGGAGATGGACCCGGGCCCGACGGATGACAGTCCCGTCGCCAGCAGGAAGACCAGCGGAGGGACCCAACGGCGACTCCCTCGCACCAGGCTGACACTCCGATGCGCCAGTTGGCCCAGCGTGCCGTTGGCCTCCGCGATGCCAAAGAGCAAGGTCACGCCGATCAACGTGAGAAACAACGAGACCGGGAACCCCGCCATGATGGCGTCCGGCTTCATCGCGGCCGGCCCGACGCCGATGAGCCACGCGGCCGTGATGGCCACCCACCCCACGTTGATCCGCGAGGTCATGGAGAGCACCAGTGCCCCGCAGAGCGCCGCGAGGGCGAGGACGGCGGGACTCATGACCACGGGGGCAGCAGGTGTTTCTGGACCTTGCCTAACGCCGTGCGGGGGAGCGACGCGACCGGGACGATGGCCCGTGGCACCTTGAAGGAGGCGAGTTGGGCGCGGCACGTCGCCAACAGGGACTCGGGATCGGCATGGCCGACGACATACGCCACCGGCAGCTCGCCCCGCGCCGCATCGGCCACCCCGACGACGGCTACCTCAGTCACCCCGGGTTGGTCCAGGAGCACGTCCTCGATCTCGCGCGGGTAGATGTTGAAGCCGCCGGAGATGATCAGGTCGGACATGCGGCCATGGAGCGTGTAGTAGCCGTCCGCGGCGCGGGAACCCAGGTCCCCGGTACGGAACCATCCATCGGTCCAGGCGCGGGCCGTGGCGGCGGCATTGTCCCAGTAACCGGCGCACACGTTGGGTCCTCGCACCCACACCTCGCCCACCTCGCCGTCGGGAACGTCGCGGCCGTCCGGGGTGACGACGCGAACCGACACCCCGGGGAAGGGGACACCGACGGAGCCGGCGCGCCGTTCGCCCCAAGCCGGATTCCCGATGTTCATGAGCGTCTCGCTCATCCCGTATCGCTCGAGAATCGTGTGCCCGAAGTGCTCCTGGAACGCGGCCATCACCGGAGCGGGTAGCGGGGCCGAACCACAAACAAACAGGCGCATGCCGGCGCCGATCGCGCGGGCCTCCCCGGGGGGCAGTTGCAGGAGCCGGTGGTACATCGTCGGGACGCCGAAGAACAGGGTGGGTCGGTGGTCCCGGAACCACGACGCGACCTGATCGGCCTGGAAGCGCTCGGCGAGTATCATCCGGCAGCCGCTGGCGAGCCACGACACCACGCCATTGGCGAGGCCATGTACGTGAAAGAGGGGGAGGGTCGCCAGGTAGCGGTCCGCGGCCGTGATGCCCCACGCCGCGAGGAGGGACGTCGCGTTGGCCAGGAAGTTGTTGTGGGTGAGGATGGCCCCCTTGCTCCTGCCAGTTGTTCCCGATGTGTAGACCAGGGCCGCCGGGGTGTCGCCCTCGAGCGGGGCGCGCCCCTCGAAGGGGCGGTCGCCACGGAGGGCGGAGACCGGCCAGATCGGGATGCCCGTTTCGGGAACCACGGCGCCGTCCTCCACTACCAGCGCGGCGGGGCGTGCGTCGCCGAGGATGTGGCCGAGCTCGCGTTCCCGGTAGAGGATGTTGATCGGGACGACGATGACCCCGAGGCGGGTGCAGGCCAGGAAGAGGGTGAGGTACTCGTAGCGATTCGGGAGGTACAGGGCGAGCCGGTCACCCCGCGTGACGCCGCGCGCGAGCAGGACGCCGGCCATGCGGGCGGCATCGTCCTCCAGCTCGCCGAAGGTAATAGCGTGCCTGCTCTCCGTGCCGATAAGGTCGAGGGCCGGGGCCCCGGGGCGCCCGAGCAGGTGCGCGTCAAAGAGGTGGTGAAGGTGCATGCGGCGGGCAATTGAACCCGGGGATCGGGGTGGCGCCAGTCGATCCACGGATGCCCACGAGGTTTGCGATGCCCTTGCAGCGAGTCCATATTCGCGCCGATGCGCCGCCCTATGCTTGCCGCCCTGCTCGCGTGCGCACCCCGCCTGGCAATCACCCAAGCGGGTCCGCCCCTCACGATCGTGGCGCCCGCCGCTCCCGGTGGGGGATGGGACCAGCTCGGCCGCACCATGCAACGCGCCCTTGAGCGCGAGGGCATCCGTCGTTCCGTGCAGGTGGAGAATGTGCCCGGGGCCGCCGGCACGATTGGCCTCGCGCGTTTTGTCTCGAGTCGTGCGGGCGATCCCGATGCGTTGCTGGTGACCGGGTTGGTGATGGTCGGTGGCATTGCGCAGAACGCCTCACCCGTGCGGCTGGAAGCGGCGACCCCAATCGCCCGGCTCGTCGGCGAGTACGAGGCGGTGGCGGTCCCGGCAACATCGACGATACGATCGTTAGGCGACCTGCTGCGGCTGCTTGACGGCGACGTCGGGGCGGTGTCGTGGGGGGGAGGGTCAGCGGGTGGGACGGACCAGATGCTCGTGGACCTGGTGTCCCAGGCCCGCGGGCTGGATCCGCGGCGCACGAGCTACGTGGCCTTTGCGGGTGGTGGGGAAGCCCGGGCGGCCTTGTTAGGAGGGCAGGTCACCGTGGGGGTGTCCGGCGTGGGAGAGTTTGCCGAGCTGGCAGCGAGTGGCCTGGTGCGCATCCTCGCGGTGTCCGCACCGGCGCGGCTGCCGGGGATCGACGCGCCCACCTTGCGCGAGTCCGGGGTGGACGTCGTCCTGGCGAACTGGCGCGGGGTGATGGCGCCGCCCGGGCTCCTCGCCCAGGAGCGTCGGCGCCTGGAGGCCGACATCCTCCGCATGGCTGCCTCACCGACCTGGCGGGAGGAGCTGGCTCGCTTGGGCTGGCAGGACTTGACGATGGGGAGCGATGCCTTTGGCCGGTACCTGGTATCGGAGGTGAACCGCGTGGAACGCCTCGCGCTCGCGCGACGTGGCGGCGGGCCACCGGTTGCGACAGGCGCCCCTCGGTTGGCGGTCGTGCTAACTGCAGTGCTGGTCCTCTCGTTGGTGATGGGGCGACGCGCGGCCGGCAGCGCGTCGGTGGCCCGCCGCCGCTGGCGACCCGTGGCGCTGATCCTCGGCGCGATGTTGGTCAACATCGCCGTGAGTGAACGCGCAGGTTTTGTAGCGGGTGCGGCGATCCTGTTCGCGGCCACGGCGATCGCCTTCGGGGACCGGCGCCTGGTTCGGGTCGTGCCGGTGGCGGTTGGGTTCGCCCTCGTCACCTTCCTGCTCTTTCGTGGTGTCCTTGGGGTGGCGCTCCCGGTCGGTTCGTGGTGGGGAGGGGCATGATGAGCCTCGCCGATGGCCTGGTGATCGCGCTGCAGCCGATCCACCTCCTGTGGGCACTGGCCGGAGCCGCGTTAGGCACGGCGGTGGGCGTCCTGCCAGGGGTCGGCCCGGCGATGACGGTGGCGTTACTCCTGCCGGCGACCTTTGGCCTCGAGCCGACCAGCGGGATGATCCTCCTGGCCGGGATCTACTACGGCGCGATGTACGGGGGATCCACGACCTCCATCCTCTTCAACATTCCCGGCGAAAGCGCGACGATTGTCACGGCCATTGAGGGACACGCCATGACACGCCATGGCCGCGCCGGGACCGCTCTCGCGACGGCGGCCATTGGCTCCTTTGTGGCCGGGACGATTGGCACTTTGTTGATCGCCACGATCGGGCCGGCGCTGGCGCAGGTGGCCCTGCGGATGGGTCCAGCCGAACAGTTTGCGCTGATCGTCCTTGCCTTTGCGATGGTCACGACGGTGCTCGGGGACCGGCCGTGGCTTGGCCTGGCCTCCCTCTGCCTCGGCCTCCTGATCGGTGCGGTGGGGATTGACGTGCAGACCGGGGAGGCCCGTCTCACCCTTGGTGTGCCCCAACTATTGGACGGGATCGACATCATCGTGGTGGCGGTCGCGTTCTTTGCGGTGTCGGAGTCGCTGCACCTCGCGTGGACTGGCGACGTAGCGCCGGTGGCGCTGGGCCCCAGTGGCCACATCGGCCTGACCCGAGCCGAGTGGCGTCGGTCCTGGCCGGCGTGGCTGCGTGGGACGGCGCTGGGCTTCCCGTTAGGCGCGATTCCGGCGGGTGGGGCAGAGCTGCCAACCTTGCTCTCGTTCGCGCTGGAGAAGCGGTTGGCGCGGCAGCCAGCCGAATGGACGCCCGTTGGCCCGGGGGCGATCGAGGGGGTCGCCGGCCCCGAGGCGGCGAACAATGCGTCGGCGGCCGGGACGCTCGTCCCGATGTTGGCGCTGGGGATTCCCACCACCGCGACCGCCGCGGTCCTTCTCGTGGCGTTGCAGCAATACGGGCTGCAGCCAGGTCCGTTGCTGTTCCGCAACGCGGGGGAACTGGTGTGGGCTTTGCTGGCGTCGCTCCTGGTGGGCAATGCCATGTTGCTGGTCCTCAACCTTCCCCTGGCCCACTGGTGGGCGCGTCTCGCGGCGATCCGTCCGGCGTACCTGCACGCGGGGATCCTGGTGTTGGCCACGGTTGGGACCTGGACGCTCCACCGGTCCACGGTGGACCTGATGGTGTTGGCGACGTTAGGCGTGGTCGGCTTCGCCTGGCGCGTCCTGGGGTGCCCGGCGGTCCCCGTTGTGATCGGCGCGATGCTCGGCCCGCTCGCCGAGCAACATCTGCAGCGCTCGCTGGTCGTCGCCAACGGTGACTGGCGCGCGGTGGTGGCGCGCCCCGGCGCGGCGGGCCTTCTCGGCCTGGCCGTCGTTGTCGCGGTGGGGGCGCTGGTCGTTCGGCGGCGGCCGCGCCGTCCGGGGGCCTAACGCTGGAGGCGTTCGCCGGCCCGGTTGACCAGGAGCACCGTCAGAAAGATGGCGGCACCGGGAAACAGGGCCACCCAGGGTTCGGTGGTCATGACGGCCTGGGCCTGGTAGAGCATGTTGCCCCAGCTGGCGGTGGGAGGTTGGACACCAACCCCAAAGAACGACAGCGCACTCTCCATCAGGATCGAGCGTCCAACGGCGAGGGTGGCCGATACCGCCAACACGCCGGTCACGTTGGGGACGAGGTGTCGCCGGATGACCTGCATCGGGGCGACGCCCAGCGCGCGTGCGGCCTCCACGAACCCTCGCGGCACGAGTGACAGCACCTCGGCGCGCACGACCCGCGCGGTTTCCATCCAGCCCACCAGGCCCACGAGGAGCACGAGGAGCGGGACGGACGGCTGCAGGATGGCGGCGATGGTCATCAGGAGCGGGAGTCGCGGGATGGACAACATCGCATCGGTCACGCGCATGAGGAACGCATCCACGGCACGGCTGGCCGATCCCGCGACCAGGCCAATGACCGCCCCGAGCGCGACCGAGGTCGCGGCGGCGAGCAGGCCGATAGCGATGGAGATGCGCGCCCCATGGAGCGCGCGGGTCAAGACGTCGCGGCCGAGGTCATCCGTGCCAAACCAATGCGCGGCCGATGGTGCCGCGCGACGGAGCGCGAGGTCCACGGCATCTGGGGCGTAGGGAGCGAGCCATGGTGCGAGGGCTGCCACCAGGAGCAGCGCCGCGATCGTGGTCGCGCCATCCGGGAGCCGCCGCATCACGCGCGCACCCTCGGGTCGAGCCACCGGGACGCGAGGTCAGCGAGCAGGTTCATGGCGACGACCACGACGGACGAGAGCATCAGGAAGGCCATGAGGACCGTATAGTCGCGACGGGCCAGGGCTTCGGTGAACAGTCCGCCGAGGCCGGGCCAGGCGAACACACTTTCGGTCATCACGGCGCCGGACACCATGATCGCCGCGTCGAGCATCACCACCGTGAAGAAGGGGAGCAGCGCGTTGCGCAGGGCGTGCCGGTAGTGCACCAGTCGCGCCGGGACGCCGCGGCCGCGGGCGGCAAGGACGAAGCGCTGGTGCAGGACCTGGCCCATCGCGCTGCGCAGGTAGCGCGTCCAGGCAGCGGCGTGGAGGACCGCGAGGGTTGCCGCCGGCAGCGCAAGGTGCGCCAAGCGGTCCCCGATTCCACCGCCGAGGAGCGACGATCTTCCACTGGACGGGGCCCATCCGAGCCACACGGCAAAAACCAGCTGAAGCAGCAGTCCGAGCCAAAATGCGGGAAGCGATATCCCGGCGACTGTCAGGGCTCCGGTCACGCGATCCAACAGGGCGCGCCGACGAACGGCGGTGATCACCCCGACGGGAACCGCCGCGATGAGTGCCACCACGAGCGATGCACTCACCAACTCAAGGGTCGCAGGGATGCGTTCGGCAATGCGCGTCGCCACCGGTCGTCCGTCCGTAAACGAATATCCCCAGTCACCCACGAGGAACCCGCGCAACCATGCCAGGTATTGCACGGGGAGTGGCTGGTCGAGCCCCAACGAGGCCTTGAGGCGCTCGATATCGGCTGGGCGGACGTTCGGGTTCTCCAGATAAATCGACATCGGCCCCCCGGGCGCCGCGTGCAGGAGGGCGAAGACGAGCACGGAGAGGAGGAGCAGGAGCGGGATCGCCTGTGCAACCCGGCGCACGACAACGATCGCGCTCATGGACAGGTCCGGGCGGTCACGCCGTCACGACGCGAACTGGCGGAGGTGGTGATCGGTGTGGCGCCACCCCCAGTGTTGCCACTCGGCCTGGGTCAGCGGCCCGAAGGCTGCGTGCGGCCGACCCTCCCCGTTCCACGTGGCGAAACGTTGGATGAGGTCGACCACGTCGGTCTTGAGGTGTTCGAACTCGGGATCGACCGCCGGTTGACGACGCACGGCATCGAAGTGTGGGAGCGTCGGGCCATTACGGGGCCAGGCGAAGGGTGCGTAGAACGCGAACGGGCGGATCACCTTCCGGAAGAACCAGTTGCTCTGGTCACGGACGGCGATATCACCCAGCGCGGCGCGATAGGCCTCGGCGACGTGCCAGAGCATTTGCGAAACGTTCATCTTGCCCCATTGGCGTGGGGCGCCGGCGCTCAATGCGCGCACGCGAGACACGAGCGCGTCGCGCGTCGCGGGATCGGTCAGGGTGGGGGAGAGGGGCACGGACGAATCGGCAGGAAATGAGGGGCGAGCGCTAGGGCGGCGAGACCACGTCCCACTCGTGCACGTTCCAGAAGACGCCGGTGTTGGTGGGATTGCCCTTGAACCCTCGCAGCGTGGCCGGCACGCCATCCAGGCGCGTCACGTTGTACAACGGAATCTCCGGGGCCAATTCGGCCAGGCGCTGCTGCACCTGGACCAGGAGGCGGCGCCGTCGTGTCTGGTCGATCTCCCGATCGCTGGCGTACATCATCGAGTCGAGCCGCGCGTCGGCCACGTAGTTGATGTTCCGACCTGCGGGCGGGGTGCGGTCAGAGGCGAAGAAGAGGGTCAACTCCGGGTCGGCCGGCATGTGCCACCAGTGGAGCATGGCGTCAAAGTTCCCCTCGAACCAGAGCGAGGAGATCGACGTACCGTCAACCAGCTGAATCTTCATGTCGACGCCGACATCGCGGAACGCGCGTTGCACGACCTGCGCCACGTTTTCGCGGGTGACAAAGCCGGCCTGTGTGAGGAGGGTGAACGTCAGGGGCACGCCGTCCTTCTCGCGAATGCCGTCGCGATTTCCGTCGGTCCATCCGGCTTCGTCGAGGAGGGACCGCGCGCGCGCCACGTCAAACGGGTAGGTGGCCACGCTATCCGTGAACGCCCACGACAGGGGCTGGATCGCCCCGTGCACCACGGGCGCCAGCGAGTCGAGGATCGTTCGGGTAATCGCCTCGCGGTCCAGGGCATGCGTGAGCGCGCGCCGGACGCGTACGTCGGCAAAGGCCTGCACGCGACGTTGATTGAGCGTGATGTGTTCGTACGAGTTGCCCATCATGCGGTGCACCGTCACCCCGGGCACCTCGCGGAGTTCTCGTGCGCGATCCCACGGGACCAACGCCACCACGTGCGCCTCGCCGGCGGCCAGTTGGTTGATGCGGGTGGTGGCGTTCGTGATGAACTTGAACTGGATGCGCCGGATCTTTGGCTGGCCTCGCCAATAGGTGTCCACGCGCTCCAGCAGGATGTACTCACCCGTCTTCCACTCTGTGACCCGGTAGGGCCCGGTGCCTAACGGGTTTCGATTGTAGTCGGCCGCCTGGTCGATGTTGCGTCCCTCGAGGACGTGCTTCGGGAGCGCACCGCGGACGAACTGCAGCTGGTAGGGGGCATAGGGCTCGCGATAGTGCACGACCGCTGTCAGCGAATCCGGTGTGTCCACCGACGCGATACGGTCGAAGCCGTCGGTGCTCTCCGGGTTGTAATCCGGGGAGTTGATCGCGTCCACGGTGAACTTGAGGTCGGCGGAGGTGAAGGGCACGCCGTCGTGCCACCGGATTCCCGGGCGCAGCCTCCAGGTGACGTCCATTCCCCCGTCCGCACGCAATACCACGCCGCCATTGGCAATGGTCGGCACCTCTGTGGCCAGGACGGGGACGATGTTCATCTGCTCATCGTTGGTCACGAGCCCTTCGATGATGCAGGTCTGTACGTCCTCGAGGATGTGTGTGCTGAAGCGGTTCAGGGTGTCGGGCTCCCGATCGTAGCCCACGACCAGGAGGTCGTTGCTGGCGGCGTTGCGTGACGCCGATCGTTCAGCGCACCCCGTGAGCAGGAGGCAGGCGAAAAGGCGAAGGGGGGTGCGGATCACGAGGAGAGGCCGTTCGGGAAGGCGGGACAATGGGCGAACGTTGGCTTGCTCCGCGCTGTGCGGGAAGGGAGACCAAGCCGCCTCCGCGTCGCCAAGGCTGAACGTCTGGCCTGCCAGCTGGCGCCCCGGCGTTTCAGCCTGTACGGCGTTCGCCCTCCGCGGCGACCAGTCGCTGGACCAGGGCCACCGGCAGGGCCCCGTGTGCGAGGAACCGGTCATGAAAGCTGCGCAGGGAGAATGCACGTCCCTCACGGGTCGCCGCCGCCCGGCGTGCCTCATGGACTCCTTGCGTCCCAAACCAGTACATCATGGCGGTCCCAGGGAACATGCTGTTCTTGGTCGCCTCGGCCCGCGCCATCTCCGGCGTCATCCCCACGGTATCGACGTAGAGGTGGATCGCGTCGTCGAAGGAGCGGCGCCCCGTGTGAAACTCCAGGTCCACGAGGGCACGGGCCAGCATCCGCACGCGCGTGTGCTGCTCGGCGACGCGCTCCTCTAGTGTGAGGAACCCGACCTCTTCCATGAGGTCGGTGGCGTAACACGCCCAGCCCTCGGCCATCGTGCCACCCTGGAGCATGGCAATTCGGCTGGCGCAGTCGGCCGCCGCGATGCGCCCGACCCGCGTGGGCGCGCGGTAGGCATACCAGTTCTGGACGTGGTGGCCCAGCGCCCCATGATGAACGACATGGTTGAGCTTGATCGTCGAGTGGTTCCACGCGCGGAGGTGCCGCGCGCGGGAGTCATCGTCCAGGCCGTCGACTGGCGTGACCACGTAGTCGTAGACCGGGTAGGTGTCGAAGGGCGCTGGGGAGCGGTAGTACAGGTAATACAGGGACGGAGCGGCCATCCGCGTCCATTCGGGGATGGGCACGTACTGGATCGGGGCATCCGGCCAGGTGACGAGGTCGTGGGCGTCTGAGGCAGCGCGACAGGCGTCCCAGCATTGGTGGAATGCGGCGAGGTAGTCTTCCGCGGACGGATGGTCCTGCGAGAGTCGCTCTTGCACCTCGGCCAGGGAGCTGGCACCAGCCTCCCGGATGCGCGCCGAGAGGAGCGCCTGATGCTCCGGCAGGGCGCCCAGGACCTCGCGGCGCAGCTCGTCCGCGGATCGGCCGATCCAATGGCCCCGATGAATGCAGGCGTCGAGCAGTTCCTCCCCGGCGGGTCGGGCCACATCGCTGGTGCGCGTGACGTCGTCGAGCGCAGCGGCGGCGGCGTGTACGGCCCCCGCGGCGCCCTGGGCGGCGTCTACCAGTGCCTGGGTGCGATCGTCCGCGAATGCCATCGCCTGACACCACCGCGGGATGCCGTCGGTCAGGAGGCGTTCCATCGCCGCCGCCTCGCGACGTGCGCGGTCCGCCCACGTGGCCGGGACGGGGTGTGCGGCGACGGTGGCCATCGCCCCGGCGAGGAACCGGGGGATGGCACGGAGGCGCTGCAAGAGGAACGAGGCGCGCTGGGTGGGTGGTGCGAAATCTCGGGTCACCAGGCCAACGACCGAGAACGCCGCTTCACCGATAACCAACGATGGATTGCCGCGCGTGAAATGGGGCGAGGCCAGTTCTGCGAGCGTGAGGTCGACGTGGGAGCGAGCGACCGCGCGATCGATCGCCGGCCAGTCTTCCGGCATCAGGTGGCGGTCGAGAGCGTCGGGCTCGCCGAGCGCTTGTCCGACCACCCGCCACCGGTGGATCGCCCGCTCGTGCCCGTCCGGGGACCAATCCGGGAGCCGGTGGTCGTGGGCATGGACGCCGATGAACGTGGCGTCGACCGGGCGTAAGTCGTAGAGCGTCTCGAAAAACGTATCGAGCGCGTCTGGTGAAGGGGACTGCGCGGTGGTCACGCGATCCGGCCCTGGTGGTGCGCTCACTGCGGCAGGGGCAGGGAGACCCATCGTCGCTGCCGGAACGACACCTCGACGGCGTTGATCACTTCCTGCACGCGTGCCCCGTCCATGAAGTCGCCCTCGTTGATTGGGTCTGGCGACTGGATCTCGCCGAGGAACGAGGAGATGAGGTTGGCATAGAAGAGCGTGCGCCAGGCCTCGCGCTTGTGCCCGCCGACCGGGTAATACGCCGCGGGAACCTCGAGCTCCTTGAACTCGACGTCGTCCGGACGCGCGGCCTTGAGCACCTCGCAGACCCCGAATTCCTCCACCAGGCGACAGATCAGCGCGCCGTGGCTTCCGTAGACCCTGGCTTCGATGCCGGGGTAGTTGCCGACGGTGACAAAGGACGTCTGCACGCTGCCTAACGCGCCGTTGGCGAACTCGCCGATGAAGATGTCGCCATCGTCAATGTTCATGCGCATCATCCGCCCGGTCGCGCGCACCATGCGTTCGGGGATGAAGTTGCGCATGGTCCCGACCACCTCGCGGTAGGGGGCGCCCACCGCCCACATCCCAATGTCAATGATCGGCGCGCCATAGCCTTCGAGGGACGACACCTGGATGACGGCGGGATCGGCGTCCGGATCCACCTGGCGGAGGGGGTTCATCGGGTCGAGCCACTGGGAATTCTGCTCGTACCCGTTGAAGATGAACGGCGTGCCGATAAAGCCATCGTCGATGAGCGCCTTCATGTACCGCATGGCCGGCGCGTATCGAAAGGTGAAGCCGAGCTTGGTCTTGAGCCCCTTGGACCTGGCGAACTCGGCCGCCCGAATGGTCTCGCGAAAGTCGTAGGCGACGGGCTTCTCGCAGAGAACGTGTTTCCCTGCGTCCAGGGCCCCCCACGCCAGGTCGAAGTGTGTGGCGGACGGCGTGCAGACGTCGATGAGGTCGATGTCCTCGCGGCGAAAGAGTTCGGTATGATCGGTCGTCACCACCGGAATTCCCATGTCGGTGGCGAGCGCGTCGGCCAGGTCACGCTGCGGGTCGCAGATCGCGACAACCTCGCACCGCGGGTCCCGCTTGAAGCCGGGCACGTGGGCCAGTCGTGCCCATGCACCAGCGCCAAGGACGGCGACACGGACCTTTCTCGAGGGATCGACGTATGTCATCAGGGGAGGGTGTAGCGTGGCGGCCAATGTATTCGTCTGTGGGGGGCGGGGCCAGCGAGCTCCCGGACTTGCCTTACCGATACGACGTTCACGAGACTACAGCATGACTCTCCTACCTCGATTCCTCCGCTACTTGCCGGCCTTCGCGCTTGTCGTAGGCTGCATCGACTACGAGGCCAAGAAGCGCAACGAAGCGGATGTCCGGGCCCAGCGAGCCACCAATAGCATCGAAGCCAAGCGAAGTGGCGCGGGCAAGGCCGGTGGGTCAAACGCGAAACTCCAGGGTATCAATCGCGCCACCGGCGAGGCGCTCTCGCCCAAAGGCGAGGCGCCGTTCGAGGAGGTGCGCGGCTACATCGTCCGCGGAACGGACGAGTCCTCATTCCGCCGCTGTGGATCGTCGCGGGTGTACTACACGCGCCTGGCTCCACCTGCCGCGGCCCAGGTGGCGCAGCGCTACCGGTTTCGCGCGAACGCGCTCCTTTCACCCGTCTACTTCGCGGTGATGGGACGCATGGTGGACGATACCGTGACGGTCGGTACGCACACCTACACCGCGGTCATCGAGATCTCCGATATCCTGGGGGACAAAAGCGAGGGCACCCCGGCGTGCGCGCCGCCCCCACGCGGCAGCATGATCGCGAGTCGTTAGGCTTCGGTCCGGCCGGCCTCGCCGAGGAGCACCAGCACCTGGCGCCGCTGCAGGTAATACAACCATCCGCCGTAGACGCCGGCCAGCGTGACCAGCACCCCGCGCGCCAGGCTGGCGCCGTGCCCGATATGGAAGCCGCGCAGGGACTCGACGAGCAGTGCCCCGGCCAGGGAGAAGGCCAGCAGGCGGGGCGCACCGTTCGAGAAACGCTGCAACGCGCGACCGCGATGTTCCGCCACGGCGTATCCGCCAAGGGTGAACGCGGCCACCAGTTCGAGGAGTCGCAGGATCTCCGTTCGCGTCCACTCGGACGCCACGCCGGGAAATCCGATCCCGATCTGCCACGTGCCAACGCCTTCGATCAACGGGCCGGCCCCCAGCAGCAGGGCGTACGCCACGAACGTCGGCACACACGACAACAGCACCAGCACCTCATACCGACGCTCGCGCCCGTCCACGCGCCCACTGTCCAGTCGTCCCCGCGCGAACGTGGCCAGGACCGTGCACACGAGACCAACGGCCACAATCACCCCGTGTCGTGCCAACAGCGGGAACGCGCCCGCCAGATACCACATCCCGGTGAATAGTGCGGTGGTTCGTGACGAGACCCGTCGGTCCGGCCCGAAGTGATGTCGCTGGAGCCCGCCGGCGACCAGCGCGCCGGTCAACCCGACGAGCAGTGAGAGGGCGGCGTGCTCAGGGGCGTCGCCACTCGCGAGTGCGTTCAGCCACAACAACGGCACCATCAGGTAGATCAAGCCCATCAGGGGCAGCTCCAGTGACAGCCGGCCGACCAGGTCACCTTCGCCTGCGAGGCGCCGGAGCGTGAGGTCGCTGAGGGCTGCCCCCAACCACGCCCCCATCGCGTTCGCCGCGACGTCTGCCACGGACGAATACCGTTCGACTTCGAACAGCTGGGCCACCTCGATGGCCGTGGAGACCAGCGCCCCGAACCACAACACGCGAAATGCCGAATGCCGTCGGTGATGTTCGCTGGCCACCCGGTACAGGAAGCCGAGGGGGACGAACAGCAGGACATTCGCCGTGATGTCGAGCGCACTGCCCGTGAACAGCACCCGCCAGGCGAGGGGACGGGAAAACTGGAACGGGAGCAACGTGATGATCAACGTCACCGCGAACAGGTACCCCAGGACAGCGAGCCCGAGCTGGGACAGGGACCGCCGCGGCACGCCGGGGTGCGTCAGAGGGGCCGCGTTCGGGCCAACGGACGGAGTCCCGGCGGGGGTCGCCAGGCGCGCGGGGGGTCGGTGGAATTCAGGCATACGGCAGCCGTGAGTATCGGCGCCTATGATCGTCAATATTGAGTAGCCACCTTCCGGCTTAATTCCGGACAGAATGACCGCGCCAGCCTTCCCGACCGCACCGAGAGTAGAGTTGCCTGGTTCCCCGGCCCACCTGGGGATCACGGCCGTTCTGTTTGCCGCCCTCTTCTGGGCGCCCTTTGCCAATACGGCAGCGGCATGGTGGAACGATCCCGATTCGTCACACGGCCTGCTGCTCGCCCCGCTTTCCGTCTGGCTGGCGTGGCGCGCGGGGCGCGTGCCCAATGCCAAGGGGCAACGCGCCCTGGGCCTCGCGCTCATCGTCGTCGCCATCCTGTTTCGGTATGTCGCTGCCCTCGCGGCCGAGGCCTTTGTCGGTCGCGCAGCGATGCTGCTCGCCCTCGGCGGCCTCGTGACGTGGGGTTGGGGGCTTCGCCAGTTGATGCACTGGTGGCTTCCCGTGCTGCTCCTTGGGTTGAGCATGCCGCTCCCTGAGATCGTCCTGGGTTCCCTCGCGCTCCCGCTGCAGTTCCAGGCGTCCAAGCTTGGCGCCGCCCTGCTGGCCACTCGGGGCATTCCAGTCCATCTCGACGGCAATGTGATCCGGCTCCCGGGGCATGATTTGTTTGTGACCGAGGCGTGCAGCGGACTGCGGTCATTGACTGCCTTGTTGAGCCTTGGAGTGCTGCTTGGTGGGCTGGTGTTGCGTCATCCAGTCTCGCGCGTGGCAATCGTTGCGCTGTCGATCCCCGTGGCCGTCGTCATCAATGGCGTGCGGGTGTTCGGTACGGGTTTCCTGGTGGCCTTCGTGGATCCAAAGCTCGCGGAGGGGTTCTCTCACATGACCGAGGGCTGGCTGCTGTTCCTGGTCGCGTTCGGTATCCTCGGAATCATCACCTGGGGCGCCCTGAAAGCCGAGGCGCGCTGGTTGGGAGCGCCGCGTCGAGAGGAGGCAGCCCATGTCTAGGTCTGGTGCGTGGGTTCCAGCGGGACTCTTGGGCCTCGGGCTCGCCCTGGTCCAGTCCGCTGGCCGACAGGAGACCGCGACGCTTGCACGTCCCCTGGCCGAGCTCCCGCGGCAAATTGCGGGAGCCGCTGGAGACGAGCGCCCACTGACCCCGGAGGAGATTCGCGTCGCGGGGGTTTCCGACTACCTGTTCCGAATCTTCCGTCGCGACTCGACCAGTGCGTTCTCCGTGTACGTGGGGTACTACGCGTCGCAGGCGACAGGCAAGACCATCCACTCGCCTCGCAACTGCCTGCCGGGGGCCGGGTGGCAGGTGGTGGAGTCGGGGACGCAGCAGGTGGCGCTCCGCGGCGCCCCCGTCACGGTGAACCGGTACATCATCGCGAACGGCCCGCTGCAAGCGGTGGTGCTGTATTGGTACCAGGGACGCGGGCGTATCTCACACTCGGAGTACGGGGTGAAGTGGGAACTGCTCCGTGACGCAGCAACGCGCGGCCGGACCGAGGAGGCGCTCGTGCGGGTGATGGTGCCCATCGCCCCATCGAAGGCCTTCACCGAGACAGATTGGCGTGAGCGCCGCCTGACCGCCGAGGGGTTGGCGCTCGAGGTCGCCGGCGAAGTCCTGCCCCTGCTGGACGGCGCCCTACCGCCGTGGGTGACGGCAACCTAGGTCGGGTTAAACAGCGCCATCCCGGGGCCGATACTCCCCGGCATGAAGTCCCGATCCTTCGTCCTCTCGGCCGGTGCGGCGCTCCTCCTGACTTCGTGCGGGAAGGAAGCCGTGGTGGTACAAACCCCCGGGTCCATCAGCCTGGTGCAGGGGAACCTGCAGTCGGTCCAGGGGGGGCTCGAGCTTCCCAACCCGATCGTCGTCCGGCTGCTCGATACGGAAGGGCTGCCGATCGCGAAAACGGCGATCGGATTCTCCGTGGTTATTGGTGGCGGCGCGGTGGCTCCGGGAAGCGCCATCTCCGATGAAAACGGGGAAGCCAAGACCAAGTGGATCCTGGGTACGTCCGATGCCAACCAGACATTGCAGGCTCGGGCCCCAGGACTCGACCCATTGAGCATCAACGCGATTGCCCTGCTGCCCACCGACATGCTCGTGGCCCAGGGTGGCAACCAGACAGCCAAGCCCTCGGCCGCGCTGCCCAACCCGATCGTGATCCGGGTGGTTGGCCCGAACAACGCGCCCATGAAGGGCGTCGCCGTGGCGTTTCAGGTGATCGTCGGCGGAGGGCTGATCTCGCCGCAGTCCGGCTTGACCAATGCGTTAGGCGAGGTCACTGCGCGGTGGAGTCTCGGTTCAGCCGTGGGCGCACAAGCCCTGGCGATATCGAGCGGTAACCTGCAGCCGATCACGCTCAACGCCATTGCGGTGCCGTGAGCGCAAACCTCCCCACAACGACACGAGCGGCTGCCGGAAGGCAGCCGCTCGTGCGTTGAGGCTCCAGCACTGATGAACTGCGCCGATCAGAACGAGTACTGCAAGCGCGTCAGGAAGAGCCGACCGATCAGCGGCGCGCCCGGCATCGTGCGGTAGCCCTGGTCAAAGACGTTGGTGCCGTTGACGGAAAGCATGACTTCCTTGGCGCCCGCGATCGGCAAGCGGTAGTTGAAGCCGACGTCAAACACGGTGGCGGCCTCGACCTCATCGTACCGGTACGAGGTGGTGGTTCCCGGGCGCTGGAAGGTGATCGGGTTGCCCTGCAGGTTCGGCCCCGCGGCATACACGCCGGAGTTCACCGGGTAGGCGTCGTTGAATCGCGTGCGCGCTTCGAATCCGATCCCCTTGCCCTCATTGCGGTACTTCAGGGTCAGGGAGCCCTTGTTGCCCGGGGAGTTGAGCATCAGCGCCGTCCCATTGCTGCTGGTCACGTCCTCGAAGATGGTCTTGCTGACGTAGCTGTACATGCCGGCGACGGTGAACTTGTCATTCAGGACGATGTCGAGCGCCGCATCGAGCCCGCGCACCGTGATCTCCTGGTCGCTCTGCGAGGTGTAGGTCGCGTAGAGGTCGGTGCCGTTGGCAAAGCGGTCGTCGTTGAACTGCACGATGCCCACCGGCAGCGAACCGGCCAGGGTCGCGATCTGGGTTGCGATCTGGGTCGCGGCCGCGGCCGCCTGCTGCGCCGGGAGGCCGGCTGCGATCAGGGCCTGGGCGATGTTCGGGCCCAGGAACGCACCGAGCTGTGGACCGTTGAAGAAGATGTTCGGCGTGGACAGGCCGGCCGGGTTGCCCACGTCACCACGCTGCTGGACCCACGCGTCGATGGCGAGCCGGGCACGGTTGCCCAAGATCCCCTTGTAGCCGAGTTCGTAGGTCTTGTTGTACGAGGCATCCAGCGGCCGAATGTCACCGATCTGGGCTGGCGTCAGGGCAGCCGTAGGCGCGTTGAGGAACGACATGCGCGAGCCGACCTGTGCATCGGTCGGGCGCAGCGTGCCGAGGAAGCTCACCAGCTGGTTGGCCACGGTAGCGCCGACCGCTGGGGTCAACTGGGCCACCAGGGTCGAACGCAGCCCGGCGACCACGCCCGGGAACATTGCGGCGGCGGAGGACGGGACCCAGTTGTTGCCGCCGGAGAAGCGCGACTTCATGCAGAGGCCACCGTTGGTCGCGCCGCAGGTCCGGTTGAACGTCCATCCTTCCTTGGGCGGGTTGCCCAGCGCGCGGATGTTGTACCCGGAGTTGCCGATGTTGCGCGCCTGGATCAGGTCCAGGAAGTAGGAGAAGTTCGCCGGGGTCGAGAACGCGCGGTTGAACGTGGCGCGGAAGTTCTGCGTGGCGCTCGGCTTGAAGATGAGGGCGACGCGCGGCGAGATCTGGTTGCCGTCGATGCGGTTGTTGTTGTCGGCCCGGAGTGCAGCGATGAAGTCGAACTTGCTGGTGAGGTTGGTCGTGGACTGCACGTACCCACCCATCTCCGTGATGCCATCGTTCTCCTCGTTCCGCCCGTTAATGGTACCGCCGGTGCGAGCGTCGGTCTTGATGTAATCGAGGCCGTAGACAAAATCCTGCTTGCTGCCCCAAGCGAAGCCATGCTGCAACTGCGCGGCAAAGACGCGCGACTGGTCCACGATCGGCTGGCCGGAGCGCAGGAGGAACGTGCCGTCGGTGTCGAGCGAATCCTCGTTCCCGGCGTTGTTCACGTTCAGGAAGGCCTGGGCGAACCAGCGGCCCACACGTGCCCGCTGCTGAATGCTCCGGTACAGCCAGTTCTTGATCTGGCCCGTACCGTTGGCACCGGTGTAGTCCAGCCCGCTGGCGAACATGTTCACGCCGGCCGTCGTGACGAACTCCTTGTCTGCCGATGGGCGGTAGTCGATGCGCGCTTCACCGGTGTACTTGCGCAGGTCAAAGTCCCGGATATTGGGCTGGCCGCGACGCGCCGCCGGCGCCTCTGCCGGGAACACGTCGGGCTCGCCCGGATCGTAGACGGGACGGCCACCTGCACCAACGATGCGGTTCCCCAGCGTATCGCGGGCCGTCTCGCCGGCCCACTCGTTCGCCGTGAACGCTTCACCAGAGATCTTGTAGCCGAGCTTGGGAGTAAAGAGCCCCGCCGTCCGGAAGGAGCCACGGAGCAGCGACCGTTCGCCGCCGTCGATGGTGACCGTGGTCCCCTGCGAAGAGAACGGCGATTTCGTGATCACGTGCAGCACGCCGTTCGCCGAGTTGGGGCCGTAGAGCGCAGAGGCCGGTCCGAGCAGCACCTCGACGCGCTCGATGTCCTCGTTGGTGGCCGTAAACAGGAACGGGATGTTCACGCGGAGCGAGGGCACCGCAGCGAAGCGGTAGTCCTGCAAGGTGAGGATGGATCCGGAGAAGGCGTTGTTGAATCCGCGGGCCACGATGTTGCTCTGCGCCAGGCCGCCCGTCTGGATGTCCACGCCGGGAAGCCCCTTGAGGTGGTCCGCCACCGTGACCGACGGCCGCTCCTGGATGTCGCGCACATCAACCACGGAGATCGAGGCAGGAGCGTCGAGGGCCTTCTCCGGCTTGCGTGACGCCGTCGTCACCACCGGGTTGAGTTCGGTGATGACGGCGACCAGCTGAATGTTCGCCGTGGTCGTGCCATTCGCACTGACAGCAATGTTGTCCACGCGCTTCTCGCCGTAGCCCAGGCGCCGGGCGACGAGACTATAGGTCCCGGCCGCCAGGTTGCCGATGCGGTAGGTGCCGTCGTCGCGCGTGAGGACGGCGGCGACCGCCTGGCCATTGCTCGCCAGTGCCTGGACGCGCACGCCCTGGACCGGAGCGCCACCGTCACCGGCGGTCACCGTCCCGGCGATTCCGCCTCCCTGGGCCATGGCCGGCACCGACAGGAGGGTGGCGGCTGCGGCCAGGAGGACGTGCCTGACTCGTAGTGAGAACATCAGCTGATCCTGAGGAAGGGTGGGGTAGTGCAAGCGCCCCGAAGATACGGCTGGGCTGCCCGGCCGGGCTAGACTCCTCCTCCCCGACAGGGCCGACGACGGCGGTCGTCTAGTTTCCCGGCGAGACGGCTCCCGGGAGGGCAGCATCCACGTCGTCCAGGTTGACGAAGGCGCCACAGAGCCCGCGCCAATGCCCAAATGGAAGGCCGAAGGCCTGTTCGCCGGGAAGCACGTGTATCATCGTCCGGGCGGCGACGCCCTCCGCGGCGTCCACCCACCAGCGGATGCACACCGCGCCACTTTTTTCCATCTTCACGTAGGCGTGTCGCACGAATCGCACTTTCCCGGTTGCGGGACCCGATCTCCCAGTGAACGGCGCTTTGCCGGTCGCGGTTCCACGGGATGGTTGATCGTGGGGTCCTTCCTGATCGCATCGGGCCTGCAGGGGCAAGCCCCGCCCCCGACGACAGGTTGGCGTAACCTTGTTGGCCGTACGGTGCTGGATGTCCGGGCCCAGCCCGGTGAGGTTCGCGTGGGCCTTGCAGGAGACACGGCCGAGGTCGCCCTCGTTTTTCGTGCGTCCGACGTCCGCCGGACAGTGGACAGTGCGATCACGCGCCTTGCCCGGCGCCGTCCGCCGCCGACCCCCTGGTCCGCTCGTCTCGAAGAGCCCGGCGTAAGATCAGGAGTCCTGGAATTCCGCCGGTATCGATCCGCCAAGGGAGCGGTGTGGTTTTCCCTGTTCGCGGCCGAGGACGTCGTCGGTGGGATCCGGGACTCCCTTGGGCTGGCCGAGGTGCGCCTCGTGCTGGGCGCCCTGCGCACAGCGGCCCGGGCCGCGACGCCCCCCCCGCGCGCACCTCGACGGTCGCGATAAAGCCGGAGCGACCAGGCGCCGATACTGCGGATACTTGTCCCGCCGCCCCGACATGAGCAGCAGTCCGATCGCCCGCACCGCGCCGTCCACGCACGCCCTGGGAGTGTCTGACGAGCCCACGGCGCTGGAAGTGCGGATGCGGCAGATCCTGGCACAGGCCGACTTTCCGGCGATCTCGCGAGATGCGCTCGAAGCGCTGAAAGCGACGCCGGACAACGATGCGTCACTCCAGCGGCTGGCGAACATCGTACTGCGCGAGTACTCGCTCACGCTCAAGGTGTTGCGCACGGCGAACTCGGCGTACTACAAGCGCGGGGGGAAGCCGGTGCAGAGCGCCGCGCACGCGATGTTGCTCCTCGGCGCACGGACCGTGCGAAGCCTCGCAGCGAGCCTCCTCGTCTTCGATCACTATCGCAAGCGCTCGCCCGGACTCAAGGAGCAGATGCTCCTCAGCATGCTGACCGCGAACCATGCGCGTGAGCTGGCCATGCTGCGCAACCTCCCGGATCCGGAAGAAGCCCACCTCGCCGGGATGTTCCGCAACCTCGGGGAGGTGCTCGTGGCCGGCTACTTCCCCCGCGAGTACGCGCGGATCATCAACCAGATGGAAGTGAACCGCAAGGCGCCCGGCATTGCCGCGTTTGAGGTCCTGGGCTTCACCTTCGAGGACCTCGGGGAGGCGCTCACGCGCCACTGGGGGATGCCCGAGGCGGTCGTGGGCTGCACCCGAGCGGATGGGCCGGCGGGGGTGACCGAACTCGGGGCCGTGGTGGCCTGCGCCCACGACCTTACCACGGCGGTGTACCGGCGCGACCGTGAGGTGCGCGGCGACGGCGTTACCGACGTGATGGAGCGCTATGCCAAGGCGTTGAAGCTGTCGCGTGCCGATGTGGGGGCCGTCATGAAGGCGGCATTGCGCGAGACCAAGGAGATCTTCGCGAGTGCCAAGGTCAACATCGATGATCTGCGCCTGCGCAACCAGCACGACGCCGCGATCAAGGAGCTTGGTGGCTGGGTCGGGATGGCGACGCCGCCGTCGACGGATTCCGTGACGGGCGACCCGGTGGATGGGCTGCGGCGGACGTTGGTCGAGGAGGTACGTCGGGCCGCCGAGCCAGCGTCCGGGGAGGACGTGAACCGGGTCATCCTCACGACGCTGGAGGCGATCTACCGCGGCGGGCCGTTCGACCGCGTGGTGTTCTGCATGATGGCCCCCGACGGGCGGTCGGTGAAGGCTCGCTTCGGCCTTGGGACGGCGGTGGAGCCGCTGCTCGAGTCGTTTCGCTACGACCTCTCCCCGCGCGAGGGGCCGGTGGCCGTCGCGATGTTGCGACGACAGAGCCTGTTTGTTCCCGTGGATCGCGACTTCACGGCCCAGGAGCTGCGCTTTGCGCAATCGTTAGGCGCCGGAAGTTTCGGGATCCTGCCTGTGGTGGTTGCCGGTCGACTGATCGGGTGCGTGTATTGCGACCGACCTTGGAACGCACGCATTCCCGACAAGCCGACCGTGGCGTTTGCGCGCCAGGTCTGTGACGGCGCGGCTCGCGGGATCGCCGCGCGCCGGCATACACCGCTGGCCACCTCGGTCGTGCCGACGCCGCTCGCGACCACGGCCATCCCGGCGTACCCCGCCTCGGTGAAGAGCGACGCAGTCCTGCGGATGCTGCGCGGGAGCTCGGTAGATGCGCTGTCGACCGAGTTGTCTATCCCGGTCGAACAACTTGAGATGTGGCGCCTCGATTTCCTGAGTGGCGCCATGAAAGGACTGGGCGGATAGGCCCGCGTGAGGTCGGGACATCCGCCCCCCCCCCCCCTGCGCGCGGCGCGCACCCGGCCGGGTCGGCCCTGCCCCGGTCGGCGGGGGGGGGCCGGTCGCAGCGCCGTGCCTTCAGCTCACTGACGCGCTCCCCAGCCGACAACACCGCGTGATCTTCTGCCAGATCTTCCGCGAGAGCCCGCTGGTCAGGTCCTCGATTTCGTTGACGGACTGGTAGACGGCAGGATCCTGCAGATGCTGGACATACAGCGCGGCCAGCTTGCCAGTGACCGACAGCAGCTCGGAGCAGTAGTCCAGGTAGCGCCCGAGGTCCGCGCGTGACATCCGCCGGTCAGGCGAGGAAGCGGTGTCCGGCGTTGGGGCGAGCAGGCGATCCGGGTCCTTGGTCAGCTGGTGCATGTCCACCACGTGCGCGATGGAACGCAGGACGTGGAGCTGTCGCAGTGCCTCGCGCCGCTTGAAGCGCCCCTCGATCGAGGCCAGGAACCAGGTGCCAATGCCGAGAAAGACAAACTCGTTGATGACCGACTCCACGCCGGAGAGGAAGTCGTCGATCCCGATCCCCTGGCCGGTGTCCACCAGCCGCGCGGCGCGCACCAATCCCCAGACGATGGCGATCAACGCCAGCAGCCCGATGGCGGTCGTGCCAATGCGCAACGGCCAATGGGGCCTGCCTAACGATGCGGCGCCGGACGCACACTCGCGCCCGACGCCGCACAGGTCTGTCGCCACCCGGCCGAGGCCGGACCCGGGGAAGCGTTCCTCGATCCGCTGGCGCAACCGCTCCAGCGTGCGGAGGATCTCCCCGGCATCCAGCGCGCGGAAACTCACTGCGTCGTGGCCGGCGCGCCGTGGGTCCAGCGCTCGAACCAGGAGCGCAGGTACAACTGCGTCCGCAGGTAGTTCGACGGCTTGCTCGACGTCCCATGCCACTCCTCATTGAACCGGATCATCGCCGTCGGCACCTTCCGGAACTTGAGGGCTTCATAGAACTCCTCGGTCTGCGGCATCGGCGTGCGCAGGTCCTGGACCCCCGTCATCAGCATGGTTGGCGTCTTCACGTTGCCGACGTACATGATCGGCGAGCGGCGCAGGTGCTCGCTCGGGTCATCCCAGAACGGCTTGGCGAAGTTGCGGTACCACCCGGGCCCGTCCGTCGTGCCAACAAAGGACAGCCAGTTGATCACCGGACAGTTGGAGCTGGCCGCCGCAAACCGGTCCGTGTGTCCCACGATCCACGCCGTGAGGACGCCGCCGCCGGAACAACCAAAGACGTACATCCGCTTGGGGTCGATGTACCCGCGATTGACCACCGTGTCGACGCCGGCCATCAGGTCGTCGAAGTCCTTGTCCGGGTACGCGTTGTTGATCTCGTTGCCGAACTTCGTGCCATAGCCCGTGGATCCGCGCGGGTTGGTGTACAGCAACACGTAGCCTTCGGCGGCGTGGTTCTGCCGGGCGAAGTTGAAGGCGCCGTTGTACATGGAGTGCGGCCCGCCGTGGATCTCCAGCATGAGCGGGTACTTCTTGGTGCGGTCGAAGTCGGGCGGCTTCACGATCCAGCCCTGGATCTTGAGCCCACCAACCGACGTGTACCAAATCTCCTCCGTTTCACCGAGCTTCTTGCCGGCCAGGATGTCGTCATTGACCGACGTGAGCTGCGTGAATCGTGGTGCTGCGATGGGGAACGTGACGATGTCCCCGGGGCGAGTGGCGTCCGCTAGCGTCCCGACAGCCACCCCTCCGACCCTGGAGATCTCCTCAGTCGACAGCATGTGCTTGCCCGTCGTGACCGGCTTGACCCCACTGCCGTTGGCCGCAGCAAAGTACAGGTTGCGGTACCCTTCACTCTCGGCACTGAAGTAGATCCCCGATCCATCGGTGGCCCAGATGAGTCCCTGGGGCGAGCGATCGAAGTTGCCGGAGATCTGCCGAGGGTTGGACCCGTCAGCACCCATGACGTATAGCTCGGCGTCCTTCCAGGTCTGCCGCACGGAGTCATACCCGGTGTAGGCGATCAAGCGGCCGTCCGGCGAGGGCGTGGGGGAATTGTCCGGTCCGCTGCGGCGCGTCAACTGCGCGATGGCGCCGCTGGCCACGTCCACCTTGTAGATGTCACTCTGCCGCCAGCGATACTCGGCCTCCGGGACGCGATCGGCGGTGAACACGATGCTTCGTCCGTCCGGCATCCACTGCGGGGCGGTGTGGTTCCAGTCACCGCTGGTCAACTGTCGCGGCGACCCGCCGTCCGCGCTCACCACAAAGATGTGCGTGTGTCCCGATGGGGTGAACCCAACGCCGTCCTGCCGGTAGTCCAGTTGCGTGACAACCCGCGGGGGCTCCGTCCACTTGGCGCCATTGGGCGCGGCGGGCATCGGGATGTTCCACCGCTCCACCTTCGGGACCAGCATGTTGAAGGCAATCCACTTGCCGTCCGGCGACCACTGGATGTTGCTCGGCGCCTGGGTGAGCCGCGTCAATTGGGAGACGGCACCTTCGGCATCCATCCACTTGACGAAGACCTGAGCGCCGCTCGGTTGGCCTGGCGCCGTGTAGGCGATGCGCGAGCCGTCCGGGGACCACTCGACCGGCCCGCCGCTCATGAGCACGCGGTTCTTCGTGCCGTCCACGTTCATGATCCACTGGGTGGTTTCCCAGCGGTCGTTCATCTTGTCCGCCCACCGGCGACCATAGACGATTTGCTTGCCGTCGGGTGAGAGCCGTGGAGACGAGACGGTCTCCCATTCGAGGTACTGTTCGAGCGCGAGCTTGGTGCTGGGCTGGGCGGCCAGGGTGCCAACGCCGAAGGCGAGGGCCGCGATCGAATGACGCAGGCGCATCAGGGGTTTCTCGCACGTTTGGGGACAACGGATAATGCGGGCCGGTCCCGGCAGGCGGAAGGAGGCTGGTTGCGGAGCTGCCCGTCGCCCCGCATCGTCCGCTGATGCGTACCGAGTGCAGACGCCGCTCCCTCCGCTGGCTGGTGCCCGCGGTGGTGACGCTCGTGTCGGGGTGCAGCCTCGACGTCGGGCGGCCGCTCGCCCCCGAGTTTGACGCGGACCTCATCGCTGAGGTGACCCGACTCCTCCGCGACGTGCGTGAGGCACCCTCGACGGCAGACTTGTCGCGCTTTGGGTTGCCGGCGGACGTGAGCGTCTTGCAACTCGCGTGTTTCCCGGTCATCTCCGGGGACACGACGCGGAATGCGAGCCGGGTTCCGGTCGATCAGGTCAACCTGTGGCCCACCGGGCGTTGCGCCCGGTCCGACGTTCAGGTGCGCGCGTTCAGCGGGAGCGTCCGGGTGCAGGACCTGGGCGACCGGTTTTCGGCGCGGGTCACGCACGGGGTGAGTGGCGTGTTGGGGCGCGGGTCTGTCGACGTCCAGGTGGACTTCCAGGGCACGCTGGAGGTCCGGGCGGTCGACGACACCACGGGTGAAGCGCGGGTGGAGCGCCGGTTCAGCGAGCGTTCAGTCGCCCCGGCTGCGCCCGAGGCGAACCTGCGAGTGCAGGCGTTCACCTATCGCTGGGTGGATCGCCTGGGGGTGCCTCGCGGCACGATCGGTCTCGCGCCAACGCGCGTCCTCCTGTCTGGTGCCCTCACCCGCGTGACGTCAGGAACGGCGCAGGACTCCGTGCGCGTGGACTTTTCGTCGGTGACGCCGCTGGAGCCCGATGCGCGCTGCCTCGTCGGCTATCGCGTCGGTGAGGTGGAGATCCGGGTCACAGGGACGCGGAGCGGGATCACGCGCTTCCAGCTGTCCTGCTGACCATCAGTCGGGGCCAACGCCTCCGCTCGCGGCGCCTGACGCGGGGTGTGCGCTAACTTGCGCGCGCCATGATCGCCCCCGATCCCTACGCGGCGCTGCGCGTCCGCGCGTTCCAGTGGTTCATCGTCTCGATGCTGGCGATGACCATGGTGGCCCAGGTGCAGAACGTCGTGCTCGGCTGGACGGTATACCAGGTGACGCGAGATCCCCTCGCGCTCGGCCTGATTGGCCTCGCCGAGGTGGTGCCGTATGTCGCGGTGGCCCTGGTGGCGGGGTACGTGGCGGACCGCACGGACCGCAAGCGGGTGTCCGCAATATCATTAGGTGTCCTGCTCGCGGCGACGGTGGTGTTGGCCGTGTATGTCGCGGTAACCGATGAGTCCCGCCCGATCTGGCCGTACTACCTGGTGATCGGCGTCTGTGGGGTCGCGCGGGCGTTTCTCCAGGTCTCCCGATCAGCCCTGGTCTCCGAGATCGTCCCCCGGTCCACGTACGTGAACGCGGCGACCTGGCGCAGCTCCACCTGGCAGCTGGGGTTGGTGCTCGGTCCCGCGGTCGGAGGGCTGCTCCTTGGTGGCATCGGGATGCGGGCCACCCTGGTGGTGAACGTAATGCTGTCGGTGGTGGCGCTGGTCGCCATGCTGGTGCTGCGCCATGCGCCAACGCCACTGGAGCGCGGGGCAGGGAGCGTGCTGCGCAACGTCGCCGAGGGGCTGCGGTTTCTCCGGGTCAACCAGGTCATCCTGGCCGCCCTGAGCCTGGACCTGGTGGCGGTGTTGTTTGGGGGAGCGGTGGCGCTGATGCCTGTGTTCGCCGTCGACATCCTGCACGTGGGGCCGCGGGGCATGGGGATCCTGCAGGGAGCGCCAGGCGCTGGCGCCGTCCTGATGGCCGTGTACCTGGCGCACCGTCGACCGTTCCTGCGCGCCGGGCGGGCGCTGCTCCTGGCCGTCGCGGTGTTCGGTGCCTGCATGATCGGGTTTGGGGTCTCGACGTCGTTCCCGCTGTCCGTGGCCCTGCTCTTCGTCTCGGGAGCGGCGGACAACATCAGCGCGGTCATTCGTTCCAGCCTGATCCAGGTGCTGGTCCCCCCGGAGATGTTGGGACGGATCTCCGCCGTCAATGCGATCTTCATCGGGTCGAGCAACGAACTCGGCGCCTTCGAGTCCGGCGTGGCGGCACGGTGGCTCGGGGCGGTGACCACCGTGGTGCTCGGCGGTGTGGTCGCCCTGGTGACCGTTGGGATCACCGCCTGGCGTGTCCCAGTCTTGCGACGCCTGCGAGAGATCGCGCCTCCCTGACGCGCGCTCCGCACGCGGCCATGCACCGGAACTTGCCCGCAGCACTGTTGGCGCAGGAATCGGGTCGCCGTCACGCCTGCTCGATGGTACGATCCCTCATGCCATTGCCGCTCGACCCCCGCTATGCCGACGTCGTGCACCGCCGCCGCTCCGCCGACGGCGCGTTCTGGATTGGCGTGACGACCACCCACGTCCTCTGCCGGCCGTGGTGCCCGGCGCGAACCCCGCGGCCCGAGCACCTGGAGTACTTCGCCAGCCCAACCGCGGCGCTGCAGGCGGGATTTCGGCCATGCAAGCGATGCCGTCCGCTCGGCGATCGATCCGTGGTGGCCCTGCGCGAAGGACGGGTGGGCACGCCCCTCGGGGAGATGGTGGCCATCGGGAGCGACGACGGGCTCACGCTGCTGGAATTCGCGGACCGCCCGATGCTGCGGACCCAGCGGGAACGCGTCCGTCACCTGTTTGCGAGCGAGATCCTCCCGGGAGAATTTCCGGCACTCCATGCCGTGCAACAGCAGCTCGATGCGTACTTCGCACGCCTCCGGACCACCTTTGCGGTGCCGCTGCTGCCGCTGGGCACGCCGTTCCAGCGTGCCGTTTGGCGGGCGTTGTTGGCGGTGCCGGTGGGGTCCACCACGACCTACGAGCGGCTTGCAGTTGACGTTGGCCGGCCAGGGGCCGCGCGTGCTGCCGGTCGGGCCAACGGCGACAACCGGCTCTCGATCCTTGTGCCGTGCCATCGGGTCGTCGGAAGCGATGGCGACCTCACCGGATATGGGGGTGGGGTGTGGCGCAAGCAGGCCTTGCTCGAACTGGAAGGGGCAAGGACGCCCTGACGGCACAAGGGCCCCGGCGGGTGGCCGGGGCCCTTGATGTCCGTTCAGCTGTGGCCGGTGGCTAGTTGTTCACAAACACCTTGATGGTCATGCGCCCGTCGTTGCCGGCGGAATCGGTCGTGCGCATTTCCAGGACGTGCCAGCCATTGGTCACGGTGGACGAGCTCCAGGTGGGGCGGTACGTCCCGGAGGCACCGGCAAGGGTGACGAACCGGTTGCCGTCCACCGAGAACTTGGCGTCGACGATCGTGCCGCCCGTGCTCGTGGCGGTACCCAACATGCTGACGACACCCGAGACCGTGGCCCCATTGGCCGGAGCCTGCACCCACGAGGTGGGATAGGTGCCCTTGCGGTCCTTGTCGATGCCGTACACCACGATCGGAACGGTGGCGATCCCTGGGGCCGACAGCGTGAGCGTCCCGGCATTGTCCACCTTGTCCGAGTCCCGGATGGTCGCAAAGGTGACCGTCTGGGCCACGTTCCAATTGGCCGGCGTGAAGGTGAGCGCGGCCGGGGAGAACGAGACGTTCATGGTGCCGGCGAGGTAGGCGACCGCTACCGTCACGTTCGCGGTGGGCGGCTGCGAGAGGCGGACCGTGAAGGACCCTCCGCTGCCTTCGTTGATGCGGTGCACGGTCTTGGAGACAACGTAACTCTGCGGAAGGACCGTGACGGTGGCCGTTGCCTGGTCGCAGTTCCCCGGAGCCGGGCTCGCGCTCTCGCAGATCTGGTAGGTGACCGCGTAGCTGCCTCCAGGCGTGCCGGCCGCGACATCGACCGAGCCGTCCGTCAGGTCAAGGGTGATCCCTGCGGGTGCGCTGACTTGCGCGAGCGTCACCTTGGCCAGCGTCGCGGCCGCCCCATTGAAGGTGTCATTCGAGAGGACGCTCGCGATGGCGGTCCCTCCCGGGTAGCTCGGGACACTTCCGGCGTCGTTCACCGCATCGATGGCGTAGGCGGTCACTGTCACCGTTGCCGTCGCTTGGTCGCAGTTGATGGGGTTCGCCAGCTCGCAGATCTCGTAGGTGATCACATACGTGCCGACCGGGGTGCCGGGATTGACGCGGAGCGCACCCCCGGGCTGCAAGGCGAGATGCGGGTCGGGCGCGACCTGCGTGAGGCTGACAGTCTGCAGGGTTGCTGTCGCCCCACCCAGCACGTCGTTCGCGAGCAGGTTGGCGATCGCGATACCGCCGCCGGTCTTCCCGGCGCCCTGGTCGTTTACCGCGTCGATGACATTCCCGGTGACGGCGATGGTGACGGTCGCTGCGTCGCAGTTGGTCGCGCGGCCGGTCTCGCAGGCGCGATAGGTTAACGTATAGGTGCCCACGCGGGTCCCATACGCCACGGTCACGCTGCCAGTGGCGGCGTCCAGGGTCACCCCGGGGTGCGTGGTCGTGAGGGGCGTGATGGTGACGGTGGCCAGCGACGCCGGCGCACCCGCGAGGAGGTCGTTGTCCAGCACATTGGAGACCACCACACCGTGCTGCGGAGAGGCGATGCTGCCGGAGTCATCGTGCGCGACGAGCGCGGTCCCGTTGCTGTTGTCGTACTTCCAGAAGAAGTGCCCGATGACCTGGTTGGCGACACTGGTGTTCGGGTCGCCAAGGATCTGCATGCGGGACGGCGCGCCAAAGCCGACCTGGACCTGGGCCTGAACCGCCGTGCCCGGGACGGTGGAGCTTGCCGTCCACCCTCCCGTGAAGCCGCCAAAGCTGCACGACCACCCGGAGCATCCGCCGGTGGCCGTGGTGAAGAAGTCGGCAAAGAATGCCGACGCACCGGCATCGGCGGCCGTACCAACCAGCAGCGGCGTTGTCGCGATAGCCGGCGCGTACCGGGCCAGCAGCCCCGTAACCTGTGCGTCCGTGGCCCAGACCCAACCCGAGAGGTCACGGCTGTTGAGCACGCCATAACACGGGGTAAAGCCGTCCCGCGGGCAGAGGGCTGCGACCTGCGTCCAGCTCAATCCGACGGTCTCGGTAAGCTGTCGCCAGATCGCGCCCTGACCATCGCCGATGTTCGCCATCGCCATTTCACGCGACGACGGGACCAGATGCGGGCGGCCGGTGCTCGGCGCCGACGGGCCGTCGGCACAAGCAGCCGCGATCAGTGCGAGAATCGGGAATGACCTTCGATGCAGTGACATGGGGGCTCCGCTGAGGGGGATCATTCCCAACCGGAGCAGATGCCATGCCCACTGTAAGGGATTCTTAACCCTCTGTCAGGCAATCGCTTACGAAGTTCGCAGATTTCCTCTCCCTGAGCGACCGGTATCAGATCGTTCCATGTGAGTGCCGTTTCGATGCAGCGCCGTCCCCGACCTCACCCGCGCCACTGACGTCCTGAATCGGGATTCGCAGGCGAGCCATGGCTCCGCGGCGGTCGCCACGGTTCTCCAACACCAGGGAACCGCCGTGGCCCTCGGCGATCTGCCGGGACAGGACCAGCCCGATCCCCGACCCCTCCGGCTTCGTGGTGAAAAAGGGGATGAACAAGTTGGCAGTCCCGTCGATCCCAGGGCCCTCATCCACGACCTGCACCTCGGCCCAGTGGCCATCCTGCGACCACTGGATCTGCACGCCCCCCTGCGTCCCCACGGTCGCGTCCGCCCCATTGCGCACCAGGTTAATGAGCGCTTGCTCCAGCTGATCCGGATCCCCGCGCACCTCCAACGGCGGGCCCTCGACGACCCTGACCACCACCCGCCCCTCCAGGCCGGCGGCTCGTCGCGCGAGGGCGCCGAGGTCAAAGGGGCGTCGCACCGGCGCGGGAAGCCGTGCCAGGCGTGCGTAGGAGGACATGAAGCGCTGTAGTGCCTCCGCGCGCGAGGAGATGACCTCGAGTCCCCGGGCCATGTCGTCGCGAGCCTCGCCCGTGACGGTCCGATCGGTGATCCCCTGCAGGGTTCCGGCAATGGACTTGATTGGGGTCAGCGAGTTGTTGATCTCGTGGCTTAACACGCGCACGAGTCGCTGCCACGCGAGGAGTTCCTCCTCCCGGAGGCTCTTGGTCACGTCGGTGACGACGAGGAGCAGGTGCGGGCGCCCTTCCTGGCGAAACGTCGTGCGTCGGACTTCCCATCGTCCGCGGCGCTCCGGGAAGGCGCGTTCGTGCACCCTGGGGGTACTCCCCGTGAGGAACTCCGCCATACCTAACGCGTCTGCCGCGCGGCCAGCGAGGCGGTCGTACGGCTGCGCCAGCAGGCGCTCACCCGCGCGATTCGCAAGGCGCAGGCGATTACCGTCGTCAAAGGCGAAGATGGCCACGTCGATCTCCGACATGACGGCGCGGAGCAGGGAGGTGGCTTCGAGCGCCCCCAGTCGTTGCGAGCGCAGGGTATCCCCCAGGAGGTTGATCTCCATGAGGGCGAGGCCAAGGGCGTCATCGGAATGGGAGAGCCGTGCCCGCAGCGAGAAATCCCCCTCGCGCAGTGCGGCGAGCATGTTGGACAGGGTCTGCAGAGGCCGGACGATCCGTTCGCGCAAGACGAGGGTGACGATGATCCATGTGCCCAGGACGAAACCGCCGAGGGTCCAGGTCACTCGGGGCGCATATTCGCCGTTGAGCAGCAGGGCCACGGTCGCGACGACCCCGGGGAGCCCTGCGGACAGCGCCAACAGGAAGACGCGGCGCTCGTGGGGGGCAGGTGGCCGTGGCGGCCGCGAATTCACGTCGCGGTCTCCGACACCTCGATCTGGAAGTGCTCGAGTCGGCGGTAGAGTGCGCTGCGGCTGAGGCCGAGTGCCTTCGCGGTGCGCGATACGTTGCCGCCATGCCGGGCGAGCGCCTTCCGGACCAGGATTTTCTCCACGTCCTCGAGGGGCAGGTCCTCGAGCCGAATGGGGGTCGAGGCGCTGCCGCGCAGGGCGAGGTCCCCGAGCCGGATCGTGTCGCCCTGGGCAAGCAGGACGGCGCGCTCGACCACGTGGCCGAGTTCGCGCACGTTCCCGGGCCACGGATGCTCGAGCAACGCCTGCATGGCCGGCGACTCGAACGCCTGCGCGGACTTCCGGTAGCGCCTCGCGTGCGTCTCCAGGTACGCATGGGCCAGCGGGGCAATATCCTCGCGCCGGTCCCGCAACGCCGGTAGGCGCAGCTCAATGGTGTTGATGCGAAAGAGCAGGTCCTCGCGAAAGCGGCCGGCCCGCACCTCGGCGTCCACATCGGCGTTGGTGGCCGCCACGACGCGGACATTCGCCTGACGCACCCTGGACGACCCCACGCGTTCGTATTCGCCGGACTGGAGCACGCGGAGCAACTTGGCCTGCTGCGCTGCCGAGAGGTTGGCGATTTCGTCGAGGAAGAGGGTGCCTCCCTCGGCGACCTCAAAGCGTCCCGCGCGGTCCATGCGGGCGTCGGTGAACGCCCCCTTGACGTGCCCGAACATCTCGCTCTCGAACACGCCGTCCGCGATCCCGCCCAGGTTAACGGCCACGAACGGCCCCGAGGCGCGGGCGGAGGACCGGTGCAGGAGGGTGGCGACCAGCTCCTTGCCGGTGCCGTGCTCGCCTGTGACCAGGACGTTGGCGTCCGAGGGGCCGACGCGTTCCATGAGCTGGAGCACCGGTCGCATCGAGGGGGCCGTGGCAATAAACGCCGTGCTGCGTGCCGCGCGCAGGGTGGCGTTTTCGCCTTCGAGTCGCTGGTTGCGACGTGTGGCCCGGCCGAGCTCGACCGCATTGCGCACGACGGTGAGCAGTCGCCCATTGTCCCACGGCTTCTCGATGTAATCCTGCGCCCCCCGCCGCATCGCCTCCACCGCCGTGTCGATGCTCGCCCACGCCGTCATGACCACGACCGGGAGGCTGGAGTCAAAAGCGCGGATGCGTTCCAACAGCGCGAGCCCCTCCCGACCGGACGTCGTGTCCCGCGTGTAGTTGAGGTCGATGATCGCGGCGTCAAAGTCCCGCGCGCCCACCAGGGCCGCCGCGTCCGCGGGGCTGTGCGCGGCCTCGATGGTGTATCCCTCCCCCTTGAGCAGCAGGCGCAACGCCTCGACGACATCCGGCTGGTCGTCGGCAACGAGGATTCTGGGGGTGGGCATGGCGGGAATATCGTCCAACCGCGGGGGACGAAGAAGACGCGGGCCGGTGGCACCGGTCAGCGCGGGTCGGCATACTACGGTGTGGCCGGTCCTGCTGATTCGACCCGGCCGCCCCTGACCACACACTCCACGGCTCGATGCCCCTGTTCGACTATCGCTGTGTCGCCTGCGGTCACCAGTTCGAGGTCCTGGTGCTCCGTGGGAAGGAACCGGACGCCTGCGCCGCGTGTGGCGCCGCGCGGCTTGAACGGCTCTTGTCCCTGCCCGCCGTGAAGTCGGAGTCGACCCGAGCCAAGGCGATGGCTGCGGCGAAGCGGCGCGATACGGCGCAGGCCAAGGATCAGGCGCACGAGCAGCGCAAGTACGAACTCAGTCACGACGACTGAACCGTAGATGTCGACGCCTGCCGCTGCGGTCCCGCGCGGCCACTTCACGGAGATGTGTGAGGCCCTCGAGGAGGTGCTCCGTGGCCCCGCGCGCGCGGAGATCCTGGAACGGTTGACTGGCGTCGCCCGCGATCCTGCCGCGGCGTTGCGAGAGGCCATGCGTTCGCATCACTTCCGCTCGTCCCGGCCCGTGGCCCTGCGCGGTATGGTCGAGGCGCTCGACGCCGCGACCATCCGGGATGGGTTCCACGTGTTGCACACGTGGGACCCGGTCGCGCATCGCTTCCTCCCGGACAACACGCCGGCGCTCCTGCTCGGCTACCTCCAGGCCGTTCGCGGACGTGATCCTCACCGGGAACAGGCATTGCTACTCGATGCCTATTTCCTGTTCCTCCTGGTGCTCCTGGCGACGCGCGCGTGGGATACCGAGGACCCGAACGCGGCGCTGGACCAGCTCGACGGTTTACTGCAGCTCCTGCAGGGCGATCGGGGAAGCGGGCGTCCGTTCGTGCGCGGATGGCCAATGCTGATCGGACTGGCGATCGCGCAGTACCAGCCGGATGAACGGGGATTCGATCCCCTTTTGGGGAAGTTGCGCGCGCTTGATGCCGCGCACGAGCGGGCGATGGCACTGAACAACGCGGCGAACTTCGGCGCGCACCTGCGGTGGGGCTCACACTTCATGTACGAAGGCGACGTGGAGCGGATGCGCGTGGACAATGTCGTGGACTACCCATGGGTGATGCATGCGGCGGCGACGCTCACCCGCGACCTGGCGGCCGGTGACCGGTCGCCATTGCCGATTGAGGGGCTATTGCAGGTGCTGGGGGCCGACCCCGGTGTCGTCCTGATACCCGGTGAGGCGCCATCTGTCGTGGCGGCGCAGGGCGCCGAGCGTGCCGCATGCGCGGCGACGCTGCGCGAGCACCGGACGGTGCTCGCGGAGGCCTGTGTGGCGGCGCGTCCGGTGCAGGAGCGGTACTCGCCACTGGGGTTCCACTTCAACTTCCTTCACAACGTCCTCACGGCCGCCCTGGCGGTGGTCGTCGTCGATGGTGCGCCGCAGGTGCCACTGGACGACCTCCTGCATTCGCGCCCCGCGGGTTCGCGTCGTCTCGCCGACAGCCCTGACGTCTTCGCGCACCAGCTCGGCATGTACGCGGCACACCCGGACCGTCTGGGGGCGAAGCGTGCGCCGCTGATCGTCTACGACGCGTCGCTCGGGGCGTCCTGTTTGGCTCGATTGGAACATGCCCTCGCGACTTGAGGGGTATGGCCGCCGAGCGCCTCGCGCCTGGCAGGGCACGGGGCGTGCCGTGGTGGGTCCGCCTCCGCTGACGCGCGGTCGGTATCAGCCACCATGCGAAAACGGCCCCGGAGCGTATCCGGGGCCGTTTTCTGATACGTCACGGGGGTCGGTCAGCAGCTCTTGCACTTGTTGCTGTTCTTCGACCCGAGTTTCTCCAGCTTCTTGACCGTCTCGACAAACGGCGGGATGCGCTGCACGGGGCCGTTGGCCATGTCGGCGACGGTCTCTCCCTTGCGACTCACCGCCGTGATGTCGACGCCCTTGGCGACGAGGTAGTCGATCAACTCGTCGTCGCCGCGCGAGGCGGCATTGTGCAGCGCGTTGTAGCCGTTCATGTCGCGTTGGTTGGGGTCGTGGCCGAGTTCCTCCACGAGGTACTTCACGGAGGCGAGCCAGGACTCCGGGGCATGCACGTGCGAGTTTGCTGCGAACCCCTCGCCGTACCCGGCGCCCGAGGCGGCATGAATGGGATACACCCCGGGGCCGCCGATGGGCGCCGGCGGAAGTCCACTGGGATCCTTGCCTGGGGTACCGTCATCGGAGGGGGCATCCTCGGTCCGGATGCGGCCGGCCGGCTTGGTGGTCGCCACCTTGTGGTCGGCCCCATGCTTCACGAGCAGCTTCATCGCCGGGACGTCGGTGGCATAGGCCGCGCGCCAGAACGGCGTTGCCCCCTGGGTGTTCACGCCCAGCAGGTCAAAATTGTACGACATGAACCAGAGGTGTTTCGTCAACCGCGCGTTGACGTCTGCCCCCGCCTCGATCAGGTCTTCCATCAGCTGCAGGTAGGTCGTCTGCTGCTGCTTTTGGGCGGTGGGCTGCGGGTACATCGACTTCGCGGCCCACTGCACGTTCAGGGCGGTGTACAGCGGCGTCGCCCCGGCGTGGTTGGCGATCTTTGGGTCGGCCCCGCGCGTGAGCAGGGCTTTTGCGAGGTCGAAGTGGCCGTTGATAGATGCCAGCAAGAGGGCCGTCGAGGAGTCGCCGCCGGTGCGTAGGTTGATCTCGGCGCCAGCGTCCAGCAGCATCAAGGCGGCCTCGGTGTTGCCGTCGCGCGCGGCGAAGTGCAGCGGCGCCAGTCCCCCGCGGTTGCCGAGCAGGTCGGTATAGCCCAACGGACGAACGGCGCCCGTGTTCGAGGTGTCCGCCGCTGGTCGGGCGCGCACGCCGGAATCGGGCCGTGCGGCGAGAGAACGCCCGGAGTCCTGTCGGACGGCAACAGCACGCCCGGAGTCCACAGACGGGCGCGGGAGGCGCGCCGGCATCGAATCGCGCCGCGCCGCACTATCCGGACGCGCCACCACCGTCGTCGCCCCCGGTCGCTCGAACCCCGGTGCCGCTGCCGCACCCACGGCCGCCTGCGGGCGCTCCGCCTGCTTGAGCGCCGCCACTCGGCGAGCGCGTGATGTCATCGACGTGCGGTCCGTCGCTTCCCTCGCCTTCGTATTCTCCACCAGCGACAGTTGCTTCACGCTGGCACCGCGCGCCAGCAGCAGCTCAATGGCCTTGGTGCGATTGTAGGCCGCCGCCCACATCAGTGGCGTCTGCTTCCAGGCCCCTTCCGGAGCGTCGACGCTGGCCCCCTTGTCCAGGAGCGCCTTGATCGTGCCCGGGTCGCCCTGCTGGACCGCGAGGTGCAACGGACTCGCCCCCCCAGACGACGTGGGCTGGTTCACGTTCGCCCCCGCGTCGAGCAGGGCTGCTACCACCGTGGCGCGGCCGGACCGGGCCGCCAGGTGCAGCGGGGTGTAACTCCCGTTGCGCGTGATCGCGTCGAGTCGAGCGCCGGCGAAAACGAGCATGCGTGCCTGGTCCGCGAAACCGTGCTGGGCCGCCCAATGCAGCGCGGTCATCCCGTCGCCCTGCGCGGCGTTCACGTCGGCGCCCTGCTTGAGCAGGGCGCGCACGCGGGCCGTGTCGCGCTTCATCGCAGCATCGGCGAGCGGAGCCTCCGCGCTGGTCGCCGGCGCCGCGGCGCCTAACGCAAGCCAGGTGGCGCCCGCGACGACGCCCAGGCGCAGGAACGGTCGCATGCGGCGCCTCACGAGTGACCGGGCGCGACAGACGCGTCCGACGAGCGGAGGGAGAGGACGCCGGTCGAGTCACCGAAGGTCTTCATGTCGTCAAACCCGATGGCATGCATCATCGCGAGCTGGGCGTTGGCCATCGGGGTGCCATCCGCCGCCTTGATGTGACTCCCACCCTCGATCTTCCCGTTGGCATGCCCGAGCAGGATGAGCGGACAGCGGCGATGGTTGTGCAGGTTCCCGTCTGCCATCGGCGAGCCGTACATGATCACCGTCTTCTGCAGCATGTTGGCTTCCCCTTCCTGGATGTCCTTGAGCTTCTGCAGGAAGTAGGGGAGCAGGCTGACGTGGTACTTGTTGATCAGCTGGAACTCCTTCACGCCGCGTTCGTTGCCGCCGTGATGCGAGGCCGGGTGGAACGGCCGCTCGGAGCCGGACTCCGGGTAGACGCGGCTCGAGCCGTCGCGGCCCATCTTGAACGAGAAGACGCGCGTGATGTCGGCCGCAAAGGCCAGGGCCTGGATGTCGAACATCAGCTGCACATGTTCGGAGTAGGAATCCGGCACCCCGGCTGGTGCGCCCGGCAGGGCGCGCTCCTCGCCACTCGCATTGCGGGCCTCGATCCGCTGGATGCGCCGCTCCACCTCGCGAATGTCCTCGAGGTACCGATCCATCCGCGCCTTGTCGTCGGCGCCCAGGAGCGCCTTGAGGGACGACATCTCGCTCGACACGAAGTCGAGGATCGACCGCCGCGTGCGTCGCCGCGACGCACGTTCCTCGGACGAGCCACCGACGCCGAACAACTTCTCAAAGGCCACGCGCGGGTCGCGGATCACCGGCAACGGTTCGTTGGGCGATGCCCACGAGATCGAGTCGGTGTACACGCAGGCATAGCCGTACGCGCACCCGCCGGCCTGGTCGACCGGCTCAATGCAGAGCTGCATCGAAGGGATTGGCGTCTCCTGACCAAATCGCTGCGCATACATCTGGTCGAGGGAGGTGCCCACCTTGACGTCCGACCCCTCGGTTTGCTTGGGATGGCACTGCGTGAGGTACACGGCGCTGGACCGGAAGTGGTCGCCGCCGATCTCCTTGGCGGTGGTCGGCTCGGCCTCACGCACGTCCGTGTTCGAGATGATCGTGAGGTAGTCGCGCCACGGGTCGAGCGCCTGGAGCGCGGAGGGCGACAGGTCGAACTTTTTCCCAGTCGCGGCGGGTGCCCACATGTTGAGCTTGGCCCCGAGTTCGTTGGAGCCCGCCGCACCGTGCACCATTTCGATCGCGACGAACCGCGTGCGGTCGGTCGGGCCGAAGCGTGAGGCCGCGCGCCCGACGGGGATCATGGCGTCCAGGTAGGGCAGGGCCACGGTGGCACCCATGCTGCGAAGGAAGGTGCGGCGCGGCAGGGGTTGGCCAGGGACGAAACGCATGGAGGGGTCTCCGGGTGCGGTGAGTTAGTGGGAGCTGGGGGACGCGTCGGCTGCGACCGGCGCCCGTTTCATGCGGAACGCATCGGACGAGACCACGCCGATCACGAAGTCGCCGAACCGGTATCCGGTGGTTTCGGCCTCGCGCACGATCTTCCGGATGGCGGGTTGGTCGAAGTACTCGATGCGGCGCCCGGTGGCGTACGCCATCAGGTTGGCGGTGAAGTTGCGGACCACGGGGGCCGGGCGCTTGAGCAGGACCTGCTGCAGCTGCGCGGGCGTGGAGATCTCGGTGCCGTCGTAGAACGTACCCCGCGTGTCCAGGGGCGCGTCAAACTCTCGAATGCGCCAGCGGCCGGTGACGTCAAAGTTGTCGAGGGCCAGGCCGATCGGGTCGATGAAGTTGTGGCACGAGCGGCACGAGGGGTTGGCGCGGTGGATCTCCATGCGCTCGCGGGTCGTGAGCATGCGGCCCTCCTTCGCCTCGCCGGTCTTCTCGAGGTCGGGCACGTTGGGCGGTGGGGCCGGGGGGGGAGTCCCCATCAGCACCTCCATCACCCACTTGCCGCGCAGCACCGGTGACGTGCGGTTGGCGTGCGAGGTCAGCGTGAGCACACTCGCGTGTCCGAACAGTCCGCGACGACGGTCATCCGGGTAATTCACCTTCCGGAACTCCTCGCCTGTCACCCCCGGGATCCCGTAGTGGCGCGCCAGGGCCTCGTTCACGAAGGTGTAGTCGGCCGACAGCAGGTCCAGGACGCTGCGGTTCTCACGCACGATGTGCGAGAAGAACCGCTGGGTCTCCTCCTTCATCGCGGTCGCCAACTGCTCGTGAAAGTCCGGGAACTGGAGGGCGTCGGGGTGGACCTTGTCGATGTCCTGGAGTCGCAGCCATTGCGCGGCAAATCGCGCGGCGAGTGCCTCCGAGCGGGGATCCGCGAGCATGCGACGCGTCTGTGCCGCGAGGCCAGCGGGGGTGGACAACGTCCCGGCCCGGGCCGCAGCAAGCAGTTTGTCGTCAGGCGGCGTACCCCACAGGAAGAACGAGAGGCGCGTGGCGAGGTCCGCGTCGCCGACGGCATACCGGGCGCCTGGACGAGCCCCGGCGGGCAACTCCTCGAACCGGAACACGAAGTGCGGGCTCGCCAGCACCGCCTCGAGGGCGGTCCGTACGCCAAGCTCGAACCCACCTTCCTTCGCTCCTTCGTCGTAAAAAGCCAGGAGCGAGGACACGTCCTTGGACGTCACCGCGCGGCGATAGGCCCGCGTCGCGAGCTGGCTCACGATACGCTCGGCGCAGGGGCGCGCCTCGGCCGTGGTCGTCGGACGGCAGGTGAAGATCCGCTTGCGGCTCTCGGTCTCCGACACCCCGGTCGGGTTGTACGGGCCACGCACGGCCATCGAGCTCAGGTGGGCAATGTTGGTGATGCCTTGCTCCGACCCGATCTGTGTGTCCGCGATGGAGTGACCGATCTGCTTGATATTGTCGTTGACCGGACCGTCGAAGGTCTGGGTAAAGGCGGCGGCGATCCGATGGGTACCTGCCCGCACCGGGATGGCCGGTGTCTTGATGTCCATGCCATCAGGATCGGCCTGGGACATCCAGCGGTCGATGTCCAGCATGGCCACCCGTTCGCCGTCGACCGAGATTTCGATCTTTTCGTCGAACGGGGCGTCCGAGCCGTAGAGCTGGCCCGTCGGGATGGCGTGCAGCGTCACCTCGAAGACGTACTCGCCGTCCGCCGGGAAGATGTGCTGGGCGGACATCCCGCCGCGCGTGCCCATCGGGGCGCCTTCCGCGCGCACCCATTGCGAGGCCAGTCGCGGCAACTTGTACGTGGTGGTGGTGACGCTGGCCTTGGGGTCGCCGATCGCGAGGCGGGCGATCTCACTCGCTGCGTCGAGGTAGGAGTCAAGGGTGGTCGCCGACGGCATCTGCACATCGGCGATGTTGTCGAAGTTCGCGCTCTTGGTGTCGAGCGGGAGCCACTTGTCCGCCTTCACCTCAAGGGTGACCAGGTCGCGGATGGAACGCTCGTACTCGGCAATGTTGAGCCGCTGAAAGGTCTTGGTCCCCGGGTCCGGCTGCGCCGCAAAGCGCAGGTCCATGGCACGTTCGAGCGCGTCCGCAACCTGGGTGAGCGTGTCACCGGCCGGCTTGCGCGTCCCGGGCGGGGGCATCATCCCGGCGCGCAGCTTGAGGATGATCTTCTCGGCGACCTCGGGAGCGGCCGTGGCCTTCGCGACGTCAAAGGTGGCCAGCGAGAGGTCGCCGGCCTTGCGGCGCTCGCTGTGACAGCTCGCCGCACAGGACTTCTGGACGACCTCGGTCAGGGCCGCTGGAGCCAGCGCGACCGGCGCGTGCCGTCCGTCCGGCCTCGATGGGGTCGGGAGCATGTCCGAAAGCGCGTACGCGCCACCTGGCAGCCGGGCGGCGTCCGCGTGTTCCGTCGTCCACCAAACAGGGGAAAGCACCGCCAGCGATCCCGCTGCCGCCGCGAGCGCCATCATTGACCTCATTCCAGACCTCCGCCCGTCCGGGCCAGGTGATTTCGTCCCAGCCTTTATAGTGGGACCAGGGCCGCGGTCGGGCAAGGGAAGATGATGCCGGACAACGGGTTGCGCCTCGGTGAGAAAACTCGCGGTGTCCCTGCGTTACTGGCCGTCACCTTCCCTGGACCACCGTCAAATGCTCCGTCTCTCTCGCTGGGCCGTCCTGGTCATCGCCGCGATTCCATTAACGCACGCCGAGGCTCAGGGGTTGGGGCGATTGGTCAAGAAGGCCAAGGACAAGGCGGCGGACGCGGCCAAGGCGCTGGATCCGAAGAAAGTCTCAGCAGACAGCACGCGAGCCGTGCCCTCGGACTCAGTCGGCGGGGTGGTCAAGCCCGGTGGAGCGGCCCCGGGTACCGCCTCCGGCTCAGCATCGGCAGCTGTCACCGCCTCTCCGTCGCCTCGTCCGGCAGGTCCTGCCAAGCCTGCGCACACCCCCCTGGTCCTGACCGATGAGACGTATGCCCTCTTCCTGCCCGTCCTGCAGGCCGATGCGCAACGACGTCGAGCCTTGCTCGACTACCGGAAGGGCATCACGGCCTACAACGCGTGCAAACGAAAGGCGATGACCGAGCCCTCGCGTTCCCCATCGAACAAGGCCGCGCTGGCGGCGGCCGAGGCTCGTCGGGACTCCGTGCAGGAGCGGTGGAGTGTAGAGCTCAACAAGAAGCCGGGTGAGCGCGATCTCGCGAAGGTCGACCTCCTCCGAGACTCCGTGGACTACGCGCAGGAAATCGTCTTTCAGCACACCATGCCCGCGGTTCTCATGTGCGGCACTCGCCCCTTCCGCCAGCCCGGCTTCATGTCCGACGGTACACCGAACGGGGATTCCTTCCGGGTGCCAAAGCCGGATCCAGTGCTACCGGCCGGGATGTCGTGGAAGCAGTACGGGCTGCTGCGCGAGCGGGTCGGGATCTGGGTGGTGAGCCAGGGAAAGGCCGGGGCTCCGCTGCTGGACGCCGCCGAGGTGGCGCTCCTCAAGGCGCACGAGACCGAGTTGATGCCATACGCCGACTACTTCTCGATGAAGGCGATGGAATACCTCAACTGGGGCGACGTTGCGAACTGGCGCTAGGGGAACGCTCGCGCTGGGGATCCAACTCCTGTGCGCGACCGCCCAGGCGCAGGAGGCCATGGAGGTGCGCGTTGATGGGCAGTGGCAGCGGCTCTGGCAGGCCGCGGCAGCTCCGGCACGTTGGGTGGGGTGGCCCCCGTCGTGGGCCAGGGCTCTCGCGTGGGAGGACGCGGGGGCCGGGGTGGAGCGGGGGCGCCTCGACCTTCGGACGGCAGGCCGGGCGCGTCATGTCCGCGTGCACCTGGTTCGGGTGGACCCAGCCCGGGTGCGGCTGTCCCTGCACACCAACGTGGGCGATGAGGGGCTGCTGCCTGGCATGTCGAGGCCGCCCCGGGTGGCGCGGTGCTCGCGGTGAATGGTGGTCAGTTCGTGGACGACCGGCCGTGGGGTTGGCTGGTCCACCGCGGGCGGGAGCTCCAGTCGCCGGGCACGGGGAGCCTTGCGATGGCGCTCGCCGTGGATTCGGCGGGAGGCGTCCACCTGCTGGGCCCGTCCGAGATCGAGGGGTGGCGGGGGAGGTGCGCGAGGCACTGCAGTCCTACCCGATGCTCCTGGACCAGGGTGGACGGGTGCCGGAGGCGGTCCTTGGCCTGGCGCCGGGGCTCGACGTCGGCCATCGCGACACCCGACTTGCCGTCGGGCTGCAACGGGACGGCAAGGTGCTCTTTGCACTCACCCGCGTCGTCGTGTTCGGGCACGAGCTGGGGCCGTCTCCCTGGGGCTGACCGTGGGCGAGACGGCGGCGCTCATGGGCGCCGTTGGGGCCGATCGGGCGATGATGCTCGATGGTGGGTTGTCCAGCCAGCTGCTCGCGCGTTCTGCCGCGGGGAGCTCGGACGTCTTCCGTGGGCTGCGTCGCGTCCCGCTTGGGATCGTTGGGGTCAGCGTCATGGAGGGTCATCCGCGACCTGGCCATCCCTGACACCAAATCGAGGTCTTGCCGGCATCACGGCATCCGGACCTCAATCGATAGGACGGCGACCGCGATTGGCGCTGGCGCCAATCCGCCGTCTCCGTGCTCGATAGTGTTACGGCGGACTTGGACGCTGATCTTCCCGGAGGAACGGACCAACTGGAGTTGCTCGACCGCGCGTTCCACAAGTTCGTTCCCGTCATCCCACCGGGGTGTGCCGATCACCCAGTTGGTAAGGGACATGATCCAGGAGCATGCCGGCTCGGCGTCGTGGGCGAAGATGAGGTAATAGACCCCAGGGGCTGAGGGGGCGCGCAGCGCAGCCGAATCGAGGCTGACCCGTCGCATGAGGTCCCGTGCCGGTGTGGCGAGAGGAACGACCGTCCAGTAGCCCTGCGCCGCGGGTTCCCACGAACGCGCCGCGCAGAGCGTGACGGAGGCCGCCACCCACGGGGAGCGGTAAGCGAGTTCGAGCCAGCCAGAGAGGTCTGCGCCCGGGCGCACGCTGATGATCGGGTCCTCCGGCCTCACGGCTTGCCCGCCAACGATTCCGCCAACGATGCGAAGCTGTGTCTGCAGGCCCGCCCCCACCTCAAGCACTTCGGTTCGCACCGACCGAAAACCGGGGCTGAAGAATTCGAGGACGTAGCGGCCATCCTGCGAGACGCCTAGTTCGGAAAACTGGGCTCGGCCGCCTAGCACTGGCCGCGTCGTGGGACCCAGGAGGTCGCCCGGCCCCTCGACCTTTTGCACGCGAACGCTGTCTGGCACGCCTGGGGCCCAGCGCCCGCGCATCCCTCGCAGCTCCACTGTGGGCGCAGGGGTTAGCGGGTTCGTAGGCAAGGGCTCGACCACGAGGGCCAGCGAAGGCTCCTCCTGACTCCATGCGGCCCAGGTTAATACACTGACTGCGAGGCACGCGACGAGCGACCAAAGGAGCCTGGTGCGACCGGCGCGACGGAAAAGCGAGTTTCGGCGCAATACCCGCCCGATGACGGGGTCCCGTGGGTCAAGGCAGAGGAGCTCCGCTGCGATGTGCCGCAGCGGACGAGGGTCGCGGCGGCTCCGCGCGAGCAAGGCGATGGTGGTCCCCACGCTTGCCAGAAGTTCCGCGTTGGCGTTGTGACGTGCATGACGAAAGGCGTGTCGCAACGCCCCAACGTCATCGGCGGCACGGCCCAACCAAGCCCGCGCCAGGGCGGAGTGGTCATTCGCCGGGTCGCCATCCCCTTCGAGCGCGGCCTCGCTGATGAGGTCATGGGCCACCTCGCAGTCCCCCCCGTCACAGGTGATCATGCCGTGATCGACCAGGACGTCGAGGTCGCGCGCCACGTCAGCAAGCGGCGTCGTGAGGGAATCCGCGAGGAGGTCACGCTTAAGTGGTGTGCCGGCTCGCGCGAGCATGCGGAGGACGCGCCGCGCCGTCGGAGGCAGCGCGGCCACCACCCGCCGGGTACCTGATCCGGTGTGCGCCAAGGCATCGCAGGCCCGTGGGTCACGAACCTCCCATACCTCCTCAACGATCGCAATGGTGTTGGTCTTCAGCAGATCCTGGAGCACGGCGAGGATTTCCTGCGGCACGCCTCCGCTTCCGGTGGCGACGGCATCCACAAGGACCGAAGCGGCGGGTGTCTTCGGAAGTGCGGCGATGTTCCCCAGCGCCATCTCAACGTCCGAACGTGAAAGTCCCGCCAACACCACTGGCGATACTGACAGGCCGGACACCTCACGCCCGTGGGGCCGCGACCCAAGGACACAGAGGAGAGATCGCGTCGGCTCAAGTCGTTCCAAGGCGATCTGCAAGCACCAGATCGAGGCCTCGTCTCCCCAGTGCCAATCGTCAATCAGGAGGGCCAGCGGTGCCTCCTGCACCACGGCGTCCAACAAGCCAAACGTGGCCGTGCTCCGACGGCGCGTTTCCTCGCCCACGCCGCGCGACGCAGCCGCGTGGGGAAACCGGTCCTGAAGTGCGGGCGCGAGGGCAATCAGATCCGGCACGACATGAGGATCGACCGCGGCACTTCCGGCACTCTGTCCCAATGCCTGCACCACGTCGGCGAGCAGTGACCACTCCAACTCCCGCTCTCCACTGCGTGCACGAACGCCGATGACGCGTGCTCCCTCGGCCCTCAACCTTCCCCGCAACTCGCCAAGCAAGCGTGACTTGCCGACGCCCGCGATCCCGCGGAGATCCACGATGCTCTTGTGCCCGGTCGCGGCGCGTTGCCAAAGCGCAAGCAGCGAGGCGAATTCCGTCTGACGACCGACTAGTTCGAGCGTGAGGCCCACGCCTTGTCGTTGACGTGTCGGCTGTGGGCCCGGCAGCCGTCGCAAGAGGGCGACGGTCGCAGCCTCTGGATCCCGACCCTCCGCAGCGAGGAATTGGCGCAGCGCCTCCTGTTCGGACGCAACGGCAAGCCAATCCCCCGCGGCCCCAAGGGTCTGAAGCAGCAACCGCCACGACGGCTCGCGGTCCGGATCTTCGTCGCGCATTCGGCGCGCCAGGTGAACGGCTTCCGCGGGTCGTCCGCGACGGTGTGCCTCGCGCACGAGTTCCTCCGTCGCGCGCAGGAAGGCCGCGCGGAGCCGCTCGCGCTCCCATCCTGCCCATTCTTCAAAGCGTCGGGTCCCAGGCTGGGCGAACGATCCCAGAAACGGCCCTGCATACAGGTGAACGACAGACGCGGCGTCTCCGCGATCGATCGCGTCGGAAAGGGTACCTCGGTCGGATGTGACGCTCTGGCCGAGTCGGATGGCCTCCTCCGTCGCGTCGAGCGCGAGATGCCCAAAACGGCGGCGGGTCGCGTAGACCAGCTGCCGCAGTGCGTTCCGTGCGTGCGTCGGATCCTTGTCGGACCACAGCATGTCCAGGAGTTCGTCGCGCGAGGCCGCTCGCGCACGCGCGCCATCGAGGTAGGCCAGCAACGCGAGCACCTTGCCCCCGTCATAGCGCGTCACGTCGGCGGGGCCGCGAAGTTCAATCGCGGCCCCGCCGAGGGTGATGAGGTGAACGGTGTTTCCTGACGTGTGCTTTTTCACCGTTCGCCGTGTCCGCCGGTCAGGGCAGGTGCCTGACCCAAATGTCGTCCTGCCAACCGTCAACACCGTGCCCGCTCACGAGGATGAGGCGCCGACGTGCCGCGTCAACATACAGTCCAGACAGGTAGCGTGCGCTTGGTTTGGGGCCGGCTTCCGGCACGAACTTCCAACTCACTGATGCAGAGGACGGGAGGCCAACACGCAGGTCATTTGAAGGTGTGGAACACAGACCCGGGTCCGTGATTGGGGCGCATCCGCCGAACCGATACAGTCGACCCGTCCGCGTGTCGAACGCGAGAGCGCTCATGATGCGGGCATCGCTGTCGGTCGACGCGGGAATGAGCTTGCGCCAATTTCCGGAGCGCAGGTCGATCCCCCAGAGGTCGTCGTGGTTGCCAGGGGCTGTGCCAAGGCTGCGCTGTCCGAGATATGCTCGCATCCTTGAGGAGTCCACCGCGACCGAGGATGTGCCATTCCCAAACCGAGGCTCCGGTCGTGTCACGCTCGACGGTGGTTCCGACCAGTTGGTGCCGTCCCATTCCCACCACTGGTCCTTGAACGTCCCGAATCCATAGCCCCCGAATACGTTCAAGCGTTGCGTGAGTGGGTTGAAGAAACTGTACGCCTCGTAGAACTGGTCCTGATTACCCGCAACTCCTTCGGGCGACCAGGTCCCACCCGTGTCAGGAATGCTGTACACCTGTCCGAGGCCGTCCCAGTAGGTCAGGAGTCGTCTCCGAACGGCGTCGTGCACGAGCCGCCGATACTTGCCCTGCGGCCACTGATCCGCGCGAAGACGGCGCCACCGGTTGGTCTTGAGGGAGAATCCCCACAACTCTCCTGCACCGTAATCAGGCATGAACGCCGCAACCACCGCTTCCAGTCTCGCGACGTACGCGGAGGCATTGACGATCGTCGGGCCACTGCCGCGCGCGGCGAGCTGCCTCCAATCGGAGGCCGAGGCCGGTGTTACGTCCAGCTCAGCCGATGCAACTTCCGTTGATAGGACCCGTGCACCCGTGTCACCGGCGCATGCTGCCGCAAGCGCCGAACCTGCTGCCAGGCCGGCCAACCTTTTCCACCGCAACATCCAGCCACCTCCGTTGATGAGTTACCTCCGCGAAGCGCGGGAGTGGCTGGAGTGTCGCTGCGGGGCGTCATTCCGCCGTTAGTTTCATGGCGGAGGCGCAACCCCAAGGGGGAGCGCCACTTGGGTGGTGCAGGGTCAGTTCGCCGGCCGGTCTTCCACGATCCAGCCATCCCGGACGGTGATGACCCTGGACCCGAACCGCGCGTTCTCCTCCGAGTGCGTCACCTGGACGATCGTCGCGCCCGCCCGGTTGAGTTGCTGGAACAACTCCATAATTTCCCGCGCCTGCGACGAGTGGAGGTTCCCGGTCGGCTCGTCCGCCAAGAGCAATGACGGCTTGGCGATCACCGCACGGGCCACGCCGACCAACTGCTGCTGACCGCCGCTCAGCTGCCGCGGATACAGGTCCTTCTTGCCCACGATCTGGAACCGGTCGAGCGCATCCCCACGATCGCCGCGCGCTCATCGCGCGGGACATCACGATACGACAACGGGACGTCGAGGTTTTCGGCCACGGTCAGGTCGTCCAGCAGGTGATACTGCTGGAAGACAAATCCGACATAGCGCCGATTGATCGCCAGGCGTTCCTTGTTGGCGAGCGCATGGATGGCGTGCTGGCGGAAGTGGAACTCACCCGCCCACTGGCCATCGAACATCCCGAGGATCGCGAGGAGGGTCGACTTGCCCGCCCCCGACGGTCCCATGATCGTGATGAACTCGCCAGGCTGGATGTCGAAGGAGATGCGCCGCAAGACGTACGAGCGCCCGGCCGCCGTGTCGTAGTACTTCTCGATGCCGCAGGGGAGACGAGCGGGCCGACGTGCGGCGCCTCGTCGACGGGGAGGGCGGGCTTGCTGGTCTTGAAGAAGGCCACAGGTCAAACCGGATATCGGGAGACGGCAGGCGGCAGCATGCGCGCCGAGTCGGATAGCCTAGCTCGGACGCGTTGGATCAACAACATACCGGACTACTCCGCGCGGAGCGCCTCCACGGGATCCACGCGCGTCGCGCGACGTGCCGGCACCGGGAGGCGAGGAGACCCACCAGCCCAAGGACGAGGGGCACCATGAGGAAGGTGAGCGGATCGGTGGCGCGGATCCCGTACAGCGTGCCGCGGAGCAGTTGGGCCAGCCCGAAAGCGGCAGGGACTCCGATGACGACCCCGAGCAGGATCAAGCGCGCGCCGCGCCAGGACCAACCCAAGGACGTCGCGTACGTGGGCGCCGAGTGCCATGCGGACCCCGAGTTCCTGGTACGCTGCGCCACGCCGTACGACATCACGCCATAGAGGCCGATCGAGGCCAGCAGCAATGCGACGACCCCGAAGACCGCGAACATGGCGCCATAGACGCGACCTCGAACATGCGATCGCGAATTACCCGATCCATCGAGAAGAGGCGGCTGATGGGCAAGTCGCGATCGAGGGACGCCACCGCACTCCTCACTGCGGTGACCGCGCTTTCCGGCGCTCCGTCGAGCCGGATCATGAAGGCGGCGTTTGTCGTCCATCCCTGATCCAGTGGCACGTAGACCTGCTCGAGGCGGGTGCGCTCCGTGAGCTTGCGAACCACGAGATTCGCGACCACCCCGACAATGGTGCGCGGAACGGTGTCTGATCCGACGTACAGACTCTGGCCGACGGGGTCACGCCCGGCCCACTCGCGCTCGGCGAGGGCCTGGGAGATCACGACGACGTTCGGTGCGCCGCGTCGATCGGCCGCCGTGAACTCGCGGCCACGCAGCAGCGGGGTCTCGACCGCGGCAAAGAAGCCTGGCGAGACGGCGTTCCACGTCGCCGTCGGGCGATCGCCTGGCGCCGCCTCGGAGCCGGGAAGGTGGTAGACGTCCGACATGCAGCACTCGCCGACCGGCAACCAGGCGGCCATGCCCACCGATCGTGTACCGGGCACCGAAGCCAGCACCCGCAGCAGTTCCCCGCGGGCCACGGCCCGGGCGCTGTCGTTCGCGTACCGTTCGCCGACGAGGGCCACGGAGCCGGTCAGCACGTTCGTGGTGGCAAAGCCGAGTTTGGCTTTCTGTGAGCGCAGGAAGCTCTGCACCATGAGGGCCGCGCCGGCGAGGAGGACCAGCGAGACCGAGTTGCGCAACCACCAGTCCGGAGCGCCAGCGACCCAGCGAGGCATGGGCGCTGCCGCCGCGCCCCCCGGCCTCACGTAGCGCGACGGCGAGGTCGGGGCGGGTGAGCGCGAGAGCGGGGACGATGCCGAAAATGACCCCAGACACGACGGTGATGGCCGTCGCGAGCAGAAGCACCGTGCGGTCGACCTCGAAGTGCATGAAATACGGCACCTCGGTGGGCAGCCCCCAGCGGATGAAGGCGTCCACCCCCCAGGTGCCGAGGAGGATTCCCGCGATGCCTCCAAGTACGGACAACATCACGCTCTCGGTCAGCAGTTGCACCACCAGGCGTCGGCGCGTTGCCCCCATGGAGAGCCGCACGGCGAGCTCGCGTTGGCGCGCTGATCCGCGGGCGAGCAGGAGGTTTGCCACGTTGGAGCAGGCGATCAGCAGCACAAAGGCCACGGCGCCGACCATCGTATAGAAGATCGGGCCGACTTCGGCGGCGAGGTCGTCATTGGTCGGCAGGAGCCAGGCGCTCTTGGTGCGGTTCGTCTCGGGGAACCGGGTGGCGAGCGTGGCCATCGTCGCCTGGACCCCCTGTTCGGCCTGCGTGAGGCTCACGCCCGCGGCGAGTCGTCCGAGGAACTGCCACGCGTGAAAGTCGCGGTTCGTTCGCTGGTCCGGCGTGGGCTCGGCGGGGAGCCAGAGGTCCTCCGTCTCAGGGAAGCGAACCCCCTCCTCCATCACCCCGACCACGGTGTACGGAAGCCCGTTGATCGTGACGGCTCGACCCACCACCGAGGAATCGCCGCCGAACTTGCGCTGCCAGAGCCCATGTCCGAGGACGGCGGTGCGTCCCTCCAGCTCCTCGGCGTCCGTGAAGAAACGTCCGAGAGCCGGCTGGAAGCCGAGCATCGGAAGCAGGGCCGAGGTGACGCGCGCCCCCGAAACGCGCTCCGGTTCGGCCAGGTTGCCAACGTTCCACTGGCCCACGCGATAGAGACCGGTCGCGGCGAAGTGGTCGGTGGATGCCGCCCGGACGTCCTGGTAGTCGGTCCAGGACCAACTCGACCAGTTCTGCCGTGACTCCTCGGTGCGCCAGGTGTTCACGCGCATAACCCGGTCGGCGTCGCGATACGGCATGGGCCGCAGGAGCAGCGCATTGAACGGGCTGTAGACGAAGACGTTGGCCGCAATGCCTAACGCCATGCAGAGGACGGCGACGATCGTGAAGGCGGGCGAGCGCCCCAGCGATCGCAAGGCGAACCGCAGGTCCTGTCGCAGGGAGTCCATGGATTACGAGGTCGGGGCCCCGCGGGGGGCGGGGCCGGTCAGGGCTGGACGAGCGCGGTCGTTCCGAGGGTGGTGGCCGCGCGGGGGGCGCACCGGCGCGGTGCTCCACGCCAAGGCAGCCACGATGCAGCACCCCAGCGCGGCGGCGACAATTGCCGCCCGCACAGGAGACAGTCGGTGCCCGGCAGCGGCCTGTTGGGCCGCTACCAGGGAGAGGTGCCGCGGCGGCGTGACGCGACGCGGCTCGGGCATCACGCGGGTGCGCCGGCCATCTCGTCGACCACGCGCCCATCAAAGAGGTGGATCTGGCGGTCGGCTTGACGCGAGTACCGCGGGTCGTGTGTGACCATGCAAATCGTCGCGCCACCGCGGTGCAGTTCGCGCAGCAGTTCCATCACGGCTTCGCCGTTGGTGGAGTCGAGGTTTCCCGTCGGCTCGTCCGCGAGCAGGATTGCCGGGTCGCCGGCGACGGCTCGTGCCACGGCTACACGTTGCTGCTGGCCGCCGGAGAGCTGCGACGGGTAGTGCTTCATGCGGTGCGACATCCCCACGCGCTCCAGCGCCTCCTGCACGCGCTTCTTGCGCTCGGCGGTCGCCATGCCACGGTATGTGAGCGGCAGCTCGACATTCTCGTAGACCGTGAGGTCGCCGATGAGGTTGAACGCCTGGAAGATGAAGCCGATCTGCCGGTTGCGGATCCGGGCGCGGTCGGCCGCAGACAGGTTGGAGACATTCTCGCCGCTCAGCATGTAAGTGCCGTCGGTCGGCGTGTCGAGCAGGCCAAGGATGGAGAGCAGCGTGGTCTTGCCGCATCCGGACGGTCCATTGATCGAGATGTACTCTCCGGGCCGAATTTCCATGTGGATATCGGCGAGTGCGTGCGTCTCGACTTCGTCCGTGAAGAAGATCTTCTTGATCCCTTCCATGCGAATGAGGGCGTCAGCGGAGGGGGGCGGTCATCGGAGTGATGGGGGTTGCGGGTGTCTGGTAAGCTGCTGCGTTTCGCACGGGTCTGCCGTCTACCTCTGGATCCTCACCTTCTGCACGTTGTCGAATCGCGACATGTCGGAAACGATCACGCTGTCACCGGGCTGCAGTCCTTGCTGGACCTCGATCGTACTCACCGACGCTCGGCCCAGTTTCACGCTCAGGCGCTCGGCGGTCTTGCCGTCGGCACTCACCTTGAACAGGCCGACCGTGCTTTCCGGCTGGCCATAGGCCGGACGGGCGACGTAGAGCACACTCTCCAGTCGCTCGAGCTCGATGACCCCATCGACCGACAGATCGGCCCGCGCGCCCTTTGGCAGCTCACCCTCGAGCGCGACCTCAACGGTCACCGTGCCGTTCTGCGAGATCGGATCGACGCGCATCACGCGCCCGTCGATCAGCCCGTTGCGCGTATCGATCGAGGCTTTTGTCCGAGCACGACGTCCTTCACCTGCGTCTCCGGCACACGCAATACCGCCTTGAGCTTGCCGGGCTGGGCCACCCGTGCGAGCTCCTGCCCGGGGTTTACCCATTGGCCCAATTCCCAGTTGAGTGACTGCAGCACGCCGTCCTCGCCCGCGAGCACCCGCATGGACGCGACCCGCTCGGCCTGGAAACGCGCGATGGCACGAAGGCGATCGACGTTGGCTTGGGCCTTCTCCAGTTGTTCGTCGAGTGCGCCGGCGAGCAAGTCCAGCCGCTGTTCCTCGTACTTCACGCGCGTGGCCAGCTCGGCCGCGGATTCCTTGGCGCGTTCCACCTCGTTCTTTGAGCTCAGGTCCTTGGCCGCCAACCCTTCCATCACCGTCGCCTCACGGACCGCGTTGGCATGCTGGGCCTTAAGCTGCGCAACGGTCCCGGCCTGGTTGAGGCGATTGCTCTGGAGCGTGGTGCGGAGTGTGACGAAATCCTGCTCGGCCTGGGTGAGCTGCCGCTGCGCGTCGAGCGCCTGCAGCTGCACCTCGGGGTTGCTCAGCTCGAGGATGACCGTCGTTCGCGTTACCGGGGAGCCCGGGCGCAGCGGACGAGCCTCGACGCGGCCGGCCGTCACTGCGGCGACATATCGCATTTGTTCGGGCACGAGCGTTCCTGGAGCACGGACCTGCCGCACCATCGTGCCGCGAACGACCGAGTCAATCCAGAGCTCGGCGCGTGCCACACCCTGCGGCCGGGCCTCTAGGTTAGCCAATGCCACCGTCGTCGCCACAATGGCAACGGCGCCGACGGCGAAGAGCACGTTTCGCCTGGTCTTCTTCTGTGGTGCGCGCTTGACGTCCATGACGGGGGGTTCGACAGCGTGAGGGCGCGAAGGGTTCTCAACGGCCATAAAGGAAGAACCGTGCCGACCATCGCACATCGGCAACCCGTTGCGCCGCAACAAGATGACGCGCAGTGGTTCCCCGGGAGGGTGTTCACATCCGGGAACCAGTGTCCGAAAACGAACAGCGCGAACCGATCAGGGTTCGCGCTCGTGGCTTGGGCCGTGTGTGACTAGCCCGTGGTGTCGGCGACCTCGGTCGTCGCGAGCAACCGTCGGACACCCACCCAGTTCTTGCGGAACCAGGTCCCAGGCTGGTCGATGGATGCCTCGATAACCCGGCGCCTTGACGTGCTGGCGTGGACGAATCGCCCCTCGCCGATGTACACCCCGATGTGGGTGACCCGAGCGCCGCGCCCAAAGGTCAGCAAGTCACCCGGACGCAGGGCACGCACCTCGCGCTCAACCAGTTGACCTCGCTGGGACTGCTCATGTGCCGTCCGGGGGAGGTCGATACGCAGGGCCGACATCACGAAGCGGACCAATCCGCTGCAATCGAACGCAACGCCCGGGCGCTCGGCGCCGAGGATATAGCGAGTCCCGAGCTGTGAACGCGCCGCGCTCACCACCGAGTCATGCGCGATCGCTTCCGGAAGATCCACGGTCACCACGCTGTCTCGCGGTGCCTCACGGAACCCCAGTCGGTCGGCCGCTGTCTGCTTGAGTCGCTGCGCGCTCTGGCTCAGCGCCTCGAACGGCTTCTTTCGCGGCGTCCGGGCACGCTGCGCCTCCGCATCGGTCGCAAGGACCGATGCTGCGAGGAGGGTCAAGCACAGCGTGAAGCGCCAGGACATCGCCAGAAAGGGTGCCGGAGAATCGGTCAATCTACCGCTGGACCCATCCGGGCGGCACCCTCCCCGCGGTAGATGCACCCAGAGGTGCAGGTCTCCCGGACCTCGATCGAGGCCAGCCCCGCGAGCTTCGGAGCGATCCGATCCCACAACCAGATGGCAATCACCTCGCTCGTCGGATTCTCCAACCCCGGGATCTCGTTCAAGTAGCGGTGGTCCAGCGAGTCAATGATCGGCGAGCAGGCGGCTTTGAGGTCGGCGAAGTCCATCACCCAACCGGTGGTCTCCCCAACGGGGCCCGCGACGGTCACGCGGACGTGAAACGAGTGGCCATGCAACCGCGCGCACTTGTGCCCTTCAGGTACGTGCGGGAGCCGGTGGGCCGCCTCGAAAGAGAAGTCCTTGAAAAGCAGCACGTGACGGTGACGGTAGATGGAAGACGGCACACAGCAGACGAAAGAAAAAGGCGGCTACCGCAAGCCCAGCAGCTTGTGCGTCTGGAGGCTCAGCCGCCATTGCGGGTGCGCCAGGCAATACGCCACGGTGGCGGCCGTGTTGGCCTCCCGGTCCGGACCGTCCATGGGCTGGAGGGAGAAATAGCGGAACTTGAGGTTGGCGAATGCTTCCGGCATCGCCAAGGGCTGGGGGTAGACCAACTTCAGTTCGTCGCCGCTCGTGATGGTCAGCTCGGCCCGCGCCTTGGGGCTCACGCACGTCCAGTCGATCCCGAGGGGGGCTGGCACCGTCCCGTTGGTCTCCACGGCCACTTCGAACCCTCGCGCGTGCAAGGCAGCGATCGCGGCATCGTCGAGCTGGAGGAGCGGCTCCCCGCCCGTGCAGACGACGAGCTTCTTGCCTGGTGAGCCGGACGGCCAGCGAGCGGCCACGGCCTCCGCCAGTGCGTCTGGATTCGCGAAACGCCCGCCATCCGGGCCCATCCCCACAAAGTCGGTGTCGCAGAAGGTGCACACCGCGGTCGACCGGTCGACCTCACGTCCGCTCCACAGGTTGCAGCCGGAAAAGCGGCAGAACACCGCGGGCCTCCCCGCCTGCATCCCCTCGCCCTGCAGCGTGTAGAAAATTTCCTTGACCGCGTACATCAGCGCCCCTGGTACCGGGTGGGGTCGTTGACCCCGGCCTCGGCGAAGCCGCGCGAGCGCAACAGGCACGCATCGCAGTGCCCGCAGGCGTGACCCGTGGTGTCCGGGTCATAGCAGCTCAACGTTGCGGCGTAGTCCACGCCGAGCCGCACCCCGGTCGCGATGATCTGGGCCTTGGACATGTGGATGAGGGGGGTCCGAACCCGAAGGGGCGCTGCGCCCTCGACCCCGGCCCGCGTCGCGAGATTGGCCATGCGCTCGAACGCCTCGATGAAGGCCGGCCGGCAGTCCGGATAACCGCTGTAATCCAGTGCGTTGACTCCGATGAAGATGTCCAGGGCGCCGAGGACCTCGGCCCAAGCCAGCGCGAACGAGAGGAAGATGGTGTTCCGCGCGGGGACGTACGTAATGGGGATGTGGTCGTCCCCTACGGAGTCCTTCGGGACATCGAGGTCCGCAGTCAGTGCCGAGCCGCCAAACATGCGCAGGTCGATTTCGGCGATGCGATGCTGGGCGACGCCAGCCGCCTTCGCGATCTTGCTGGCCGCCTCGAGTTCGCGGGCATTGCGTTGCCCGTAGCGGAACGAGAGCGCGTGCACGGCGAAACCGTCCGCCCGGGCCATGGCGAGCAGGGTGGTGGAATCGAGCCCTCCACTCAGGAGGAGGACGGCAGGACGCGGGTCGGTCACCGAGGGGGGCGGCGCAGGTTCACGAGACGGGCGAACAGGAAAGGGGAAAATGGCGCGCCGCGCAAGGGACCACCCCATCCGCCCCGTGTGGCCGCCGGGTCCGGCGCGGCCTTCCGACTACCCCTTGAGCCCGCCCACCAACTCGCGGAGCTGCATGGCGCCGTGCAGGAGCTGCGTCGAGGCCGAGCTCATCTGCTCGCACGCGGCGCTCTGCTCCTGGGTGGAGGCGCTCACCTGCTGTGCGGCGGCGGCATACCCTTCGGCCGTGCGGGCGGCGGATTCCACGCTGCGCGCCGCGCTGGACACAAACTGTGCATTGCTCCGCGCCAAGTCGGCGGCGCTCGACGCGGCCTGCCGCGTGCGACTCGCCGAGAGGGTGATGGTGTTGAGCGCGCTGTCCAACTCCCGGGACACGCTCTCGATCTCGGCGACCTGCAGCACGCCGGCTTCCATCGCCCGCGTGGTGCTCTCCACGCGCGCGGTGACGGTGCGGGTCAGCTGCGTCACGTCGTCGGCCGCGGCCTGCGCCTGTTCCGCGAGCTTGCGGACCTCATCGGCGACGACGCCGAAGCCGCGCCCGGCCACGCCGGCACGGGCCGCCTCGATCGCGGCATTCAGGGCCAGCAGGTCCGTTTGTTCGGCGATTCGCCCCACGGCCGCTACCAAGCGGTGGATCTGTTCCGCGGTGCCCTCCAGCGCATGCACCTCGGCCGCTGCAGCGCCCACCGTGGTGCGCACCGTGCCCAGGATGCCCAACGACCGATCGATCTCGGTGCGACGCGCCCGGGCACTGGACTCGATGTCCGCCGCGAGCGTTCCCACCTCGTCCGTGCCTTGCAGCACCTGGGTGGCGTTGCCCTGGATCGACCGCAAGGCGTCGTCCACCGCCCGCAGCTGCCGCACCTGGGAATCGGCCCCCGCAGAGATCTCCGTCATGGACGCCGCCATCTGGCTCGCCGATGCCGAGATCTGCTCGGAGACGTTGGCGAGCTCACGCGCAGAACCGGAGACGTCGTCGGCGGTGTGCGAGCTGACCGAAACGACGCGTGAGAGCGAAGACGCTGCCCCGTTGAGTGCATCCGCAAGGTCGCGAAACTCGAGGGGGATGTCCTCGTGCGGTTGCACGGTGAAATCGCCCGCGGAAAGCGCGCGCGCCTGCGCGGCGAGCTGGCGCAGGGGGCGAGTCACGGCGCCGGCGGTCGTGACAACGACCGTGAGCCCCAGCAACGCTGCTGCTCCCATGATGATCAACACCCACAGGGATCGCGCCTCGGCATCGCGCCGCAACGAACGAGAGGCGGCATCCACAGCGCGTGCCTTCGCCGCGTCGATGGCTTGCAGGTTGCGCTGCAGCTCGCCACCACGCGCTTGGGCGTCGTCTGCGGCACGTAGCGCCTCAGCCTGGCGACCAGCGTCGGCCAACTCATGGGCGCGGGCGTAACGAGCGGACACGTCCCCGAGTTGCACGCCGATGGCGCGGAGCAGCGAGTCGCCCCCGCCTTCGCGCTGCTGGCGACGCGTCATCTCGTCGTATGCCGCTTGCGCGATGGCCGACGCACGTCCGACGGCGACCCGCGAAAGGGTGTCGCGCGTGGAGAGGTACCGCTCGGCCGCGCCGAGGTGGGCGGCGACCGCGCCACTCAGTCGACTGGAGAGTTGGGCATCGACCTGGACCTCCTGCAAGGTCTCACCGATCACCTCGGACAAGCGACCGACGGCTCCGCGCGCAGCAATCCCCGCCGCGCCGAAGAGGAGCACGAGGGCACCGAAGCCGGCCAGCAGGCGATGCCGGAGGCTGCGCAGGGAGGTCACGCCGACCGGCATGGATCAGCGCCGCCGGCGTGGTGGTGAACGATCAGGGGGAGTCACACTCTACAGACGTGCCGGCGGGGAGGGCGGCAACGCCTGTGACCCGGATCACCTCAGCGCGGCGCGATGGCCGTCCCCATCCGGTCGCGGGGTACGAGGCGTTCGGGGTCGACTGACCATTCGTCCAGGTGCGCCCACCACGCGTCGGCCCGGATCGCGGCCGGCCGGATGCGCCGGTGCATCCCGACGACCGTCCGTGCTTCGTAGAGCCAGATGCCCGGCGCGTCGTCGATGAGGAACTGTCCGGCGCGGGCGTAGTGCTGCCGCGCCTCGCGTGGATCGATGCTGCTCGCCGCCGAATCCAGCTGGCTGTCGAACGCAGCGTTCGAGTAGCCTCCCCAATTCGTCCCCTGGGCACCTGCCGGGCTTCGCCACGGTTGGCTCACGTCACTGGCGGCAGCACTCCCGGTGAATCCCAACAGGGAGATGTCAAAGTCCCCGGCCTCGTTGCGGGCCATCATGGTGGGATTGTCCGTCAGCTCCGGGGTGACGCGGGCGCCGATGGCCTTCCACGAATCGATGATCAGCGTTTGCATCCGCACGCGGCCGGTGCTGCTGCTGGGGGCGTTCAGGCCGAAGGCGAGCGGGGTTCCGTTCCGCTCGACCACCCCGTCGTTGTTGCTATCGGTGAACCCGGCCTCGGCGAGGAGGGCCCGTGCGCGGTCTCTCCCCGACGGCGGGAAGGCGAGCCCGCGCACACCGGCAATGGTGAGGTAGGGTGAGGTCATGGCGTCGCCCAGCGTATCGAGGACGCTCTGGACAAGGACGCGTCGATCGAGGGCGGCCGTGAGCGCGTGGCGGACGCGCGGGTCCCCGAACAGGGGATGCTCGCGTGCGCGCGACTTGCGCTCCCGCAGGTTGAACTGCGCCACGACGTAGTCCACCGCTGGCCGCTGAAGGAAGGCGAGGTTGGTGTCCGCCAGCGCCTGGTCCAGGGCCGACCCGCGCAGGGCCTCGACCAGGTCTGCCTCGCCCGCGAGCAACTGGGCGAGCTGCGCGGTTTGCTCCGGCACGACGGTCCAGATCACGCGGTCGAGCCCTGGGCGCCCGAGCCAATGCGCGGTGTCGGCCACGACCTCCACGCGTAGCCCGGCTTCCCACCGGGCAAATCGGAACTTGCCGCTGCCGATCGGTGCGCGGACGGCGGCGCTCGCACGAAGCGACTCGGGATGGATGGTCCCGTAGACGTGCTGCGGAAACGGGATCAGGTGGTTGACCAGGTCGTAGAACTGCGTCGCGCTGCGGCGAGCGAATCGCACGGTGAAGCGCAGCGAGTCGTCGGCGGTGATGCTGCTGATGCCGGCGAGTAGTGGGCCAAGGTCCGCCCCAACGGCGGGCGACCGATATCGATCGAAGCTGAACACCACGTCATCGGCGCGCAGCGGGTGGCCGTCGTGCCAGCGCGCCGCGGCGTCGAGCGTGAAGGTGATCGCGAGGGAGTCTGCGGACCATTCCCAGCGGTCGGCGAGGATTCCGACAAATCCTTCGTCACCGAGCATGTTGAGTTCGTCCCCGACGCGAGCGATGGGGAGGAAGAGGGCATCGCTGACCTGCTTGCCCACGCTGGTGGCCACGAGGGGAGGCAGGACTTGGTCTGCCTCGGCGCCCGTGGCGATGATCAAGGTGCCGCCGGGCGTGCCGGACGAGGTCGGGGCATCGGGCTTCGTGCACGCCACAAGGAGCGCCGCGAACAGCAGGGAGCGAGACATGGTCACCGGGCGGGGAGTGGCTCTTGCTGCGTGAGGCAGTGCAGGGTCCCGAGACCCCACACAAGGTCCAAAGCGTGGATGCCGACAACGGAGCGTCCCGGAAAACACTCGCTAAGGGTGTTAAGCGCCACCCGATCGTTGGGGTCGTTGAACGTGGGGACGATCACCACGCCGTTGGCGATGTAGAAGTTGGCGTACGACGCCGGCAGGCGCTGGCCGTCCATCATCACCGGCCGCGGATACGGGAGCGTGATGACGTGAAAGCGTCCGGCACCCGCGTGTTGCAGTCGGCGGAGGTTGTCCTTCGACCGTCGGTGGTTCTCGTCCGCCGGGTCTTCCTCGTGGGCCAGGACCAGGGTGGTGGCGTCGACAAACCGGGCAATGTCGTCGACGTGGCCGTGGGTGTCGTCCCCGACGCAGCCTTCCCCGAGCCAGATCGTCTCGCGCACCCCGAGGACCTCGCGGAACACCTGCTCATACCCCGAGCGGGACAATCCCGGATTGCGCTCCTGGATGTTGGAGAGCAGGCACTCTTCGGTCACGAGGAAGAGCCCGGCGCCGTTGGTCTCGATGGCGCCGCCTTCCAGGACGACACGCCCCTTGCCATCCGGGCGCATCGGCTCGAAGCGCGTGTGCCCGGTCAGCCCGGCGACGACCTCGCCGAGTCGCGCATCGTCCGTGTAGTTGTCGTACTTGGCCCAGGCGTTGAACTGCCAGTTGGCCAGGTGGCACCGCCCCTCGCCGTCGTGGACCACGGTCGGCAGCGAGTCGCGGAGCCACCCGCGGTCGTAGGGGACGAGATGCAGGCGGACGCGGGCGGGGTCGCAATGGTGGGCGTGGAGCTTGGCCCGGGCGTCCTCGCGGATGTCCTCCGAGTGGCAGAGGATCTCCACGCGTTCGTGCGCGTGCAGGACGCGGACGATCTCCGCGTACACCCAGGGGATGGGCTCGAACTTGCCGGGCCAGTCCGGTTCGTGGTGCGGCCATGCGATCCAGGTGGCGGCGTGGGGTTCCCACTCCGCCGGCATGCGGTAGTTGGTCATTGTCCCAGGAATCGGGCCGTCAATCCGCCGTACGCGTCGATGCGACGGTCGCGCAGGAACGGCCAGTTGCGTCGCGTGTCCTCGATGCGGTCGCGGTCGCAGGTGGCCACGAGGACGGCGGGATCGGTGCCGGCCTCGGCGAGGATCCGTCCGAACGGATCGTAAATCGTGGAATGGCCGAAGAACTCCAGGCCGTTGGTCCCCGGCTCGGCCTCGAACCCCACCCGGTTGGGCGAGGCGACGAAGACCCCGTTGGCGATGGCGTGTGCGCGCTGGATCGTGCGCCATGCCGTCACCTGTGCCTCGCCGAATTCGGCCTTCTCCGCCGGGTGCCAGCCGATCGCGGTCGGGTAGAAGATCACGTCGGCCCCCAGCATGGCCGTCAGGCGCGCCGCTTCCGGATACCACTGGTCCCAGCAGATCAGGACCCCAACCTTCGCGTAGCGGGTGCGAAAGACGCGGAAGCCGTCCTGCTCGATCACGGCACCGGGCGCCTTGAGCGCGCGGTCGTTGGTGTCCCCCGGGGCGAAGTAGTACTTCTCCTCGAAGAGCGGGTCGTGCGGGATGTGCATCTTGCGGTACACCCCAAGCAGCGACCCGTCGGCGTCGATGACCGCAGCCGAGTTGCGGTAGAGGCCCGGCGCCTCGCGCTCGTAGATCGGGACGATGAGGACGACCGCGAGCTCCCGTGCGAGCGCCTGCATCTGGTCGGTTGTCGGCCCCGGAATCGGCTCGGCGAGGTCGAACCACTCCATCTTGAGGCTCTTGCAGAAGTACGGCGCGTTGAACAGTTCCTGGAGACAGATGACCTGGGCGCCCCGTGCATGCGCGGCCCGAACGCCGGCGACCGCGCGTGCGACGTTCGCGGCGATGTCCGGTGACCCGGCGCTCTCCTGCACGAGCCCGACGGAGAAGGTGTTCGACATGAGGGAAAGGAGATCAGGGAAGGCGACAAGGGCAAGTCTGGACCATCCGTGCCGAGGCGCCGGCTCGTCCCACAACCTTACGGCGCTCGTCGCACCGCGATGACCAGGTCATTGACGTTCGTCCCGGTTGGCCACGAAGGAATCAGGGCGCCGATCGCGGAGAGCGCAGCGTACGATGCATGGGCACCAAGGTCCGCGCCGGGGTCGCGTCCCGCGGCCAGGATCCGGTCCCAGCTGTTGCCGTCCACAATGGCGCCCGCAGCGTCGGTCGGTCCGTCACGACCGTCGGTTCCAGCGGCGAGGAGCGTCACCGGCAGTCCACGGATTTCGCGGGCGGCCGCGAGGGCAAGCTCCTGGCAGCGCCCGCCGAGCCCTGAGCCTCCCGCCAAGGTCACCGTTGGCTCGCCGCCGAGCACAAAGGCGCCTGCGGACATGGTGGCAAGGTGGCGGCCCAGCACGATGCCCGCATCGCGAGCCTCGCCCGCGAGGGTGGGCATGGGTGGCGGGCTTTCGACGAGTCCGGCGGCGGCGATGTGCGACCGCACGGCCGCAACGGCGGACGCGTTGTCGAGGATGATCCGCGCCGTCACCGCGTCGCGCGCTGGGGGGAGGGGCGACCGCATGAGTTCCTGCACCGAGGGCGGGAGCCCCTGCAACAGGTCGGCGGGGACAAAGGTGGGCGCGTCGTCAGCAATGCACGGCCCGGACCCAATCGACGCGAGGTCGCCCGTCATGACGTCCGAGACGGCGAGGCACGACACCCGCCTTGGGGCGAGGGCGGCGGCAAGTCGTCCGCCGCCCCACCGGAGTATCCGGCGTCGGACATGGTTCATGACGTCGATCGGCGCGCCACTGGCCAGGAGCAGCTCAAAGGTCGCATGCAGCTCCTCGGTCGAGACGGGAGCGACTGGTGCCGCGATGAGGCTCGTCGTACCGCCGGAAACCAGGACAAGCGCGTCGGGTCCGCGGGGGCTGGCCGCGACGACTTCGCCGATGGCGTCCGCCGCCGCCGCGGACCGTGCGCCGGGAACGGGGTGATCGCCGGCGAGGTGCGCGAGGCCATGGTACGTGGGAGGAATCCCGGTCGGTGAGACGATGAGCCCACCTGCCGGCGCCTCGCCGAGTGCCTCGATCGCCCCCTCCGCCATCGACACGGCGGCCTTGCCGACGGCTACCAGGAGTGGAGGGGCGGTGAAGGCGAGCGCGCGCACGGCCTGGCACGTGGCCTCACGCGGGTCACACGCGCGTACCGCGTCGCGATACCACTGCTCAATACGAGAAGAGTCGGGCACGCAGGGGAGGAATGCGAACGACCCGGCGGGAGCCGGGTCGTCGCGGTCTGCGGTCAGGGTTTCGCCTCGGGTGGCGGCGAGACCTTGTCGATCGCAGCTGCAAGTTCCGTGTAGGCATCTTCCGCCATCTGCCGGAACGGCTGGGCCTTGTACACGATCCGGCCGTCCGGCCCGATCACGTACAGGGAGCGATTGTCGGTGTTGCGTGCGGCATCAAACGCGCCGTACGCCGTCCCCACCTTGCCCCCGGGATCAGAGGCAAACACCATCGGGAAGTCTGCATCGCGCGCCCAGGAATACAGTGCGGTATCTGCATCGAGACTGATGCCGATCACCGTCACCTTGCGGCCATTGTTGAACAGCGTGGCGTACTGATCACGGTACGCCTCCATTTGGACTGTTCAACCACGCGTCCTCGCCTTGAAGAAAAAGGCGAGGACCACCGTGTTGCCACGGTAGGTTGAGAGTTTGAGTTGGTCCCGGAGGATGCCATACCGCGTGGCACCTCCGAGGGTGAAGTCGGGGGCCATGTCCCCCACTTTCGGGCCCGTCTCGGCCTGCTGGGCATGCAGCCCCACGGGGGCGGCAGCGAGCAGTGATCCCGCGACGACCCCGGCGAACGTGATGCGGCGCATCCGGTCTCTCCAGGAAATGTTCCGGGGAACGAAAGGTGGCGGGGAGGCGGGAAGCAAGAGGCGACGGGATCGAACCGTCGCCGGCGCACGGGCTTCGGCGCCTGCAGGGAAGCGAGATCACCCCTCGTGAGGAGCGCCTCGCTTCCACGACCGCTGCGGCGCCGAGGCGTTACGGCCGCGGCACCTTGGTCAAGTCGACGTTGTTGCCGATCGCACCTCCCAGGACTGCACCTGCCACGGCGCCGATGACTGCGCCCTTCATCCGGTCCTTCTTTGAGGTGGTCACTGCACCAATGGCCGCTCCGGTCACGGCACCGATGGCCGCGTCTCTCCGAGTGTTCTTCCGCACGGTGGACCCGCTCCCCGAGGCGGCGCCGCTGGTGCCGCCTGCTCGTCGCGTCGTGCGCGCCACGGGGCGCGGTGCCGTCGCCGCGGGGACGTATCCCGCCGGGACATACCCTGCGGGCGCGTAGGCGTTAGGCATCATCCCGGCCTCGAGCGGCGAGACGAACTGCTGGGGGGCGAAGGCCTGGTTGGCCAGCGAGAGATCCTGCTGCAGAGCCGCGTCCATGGCGGGGGTGGGGCTTCCACCACAGGCCATGAGCGCCACGGCGGCGAGGACGACCAGCGGACGAGTGGTGAACATCTGGGACTCCCGGTGCGAGGTGCGCCCAATGGGTTGCACTCGCCGTGCCCAGCCACCCGTCGTTGTTTTCACGGCACTTACGTCGCCCACCGTCCTGCGGCGAGGGCAGGGGGGCGTCCTCGATTGCGGGCACCGCACCCCACGCGGGCATTCAGCGCGATGCCCCGCTGCCGCCGTCGGGGTCCCCCCGAGCCCTTATCGGCCGACGCCGTCGCGGGGGAGGCGTTCCCCGGCAGGAATCGTCCACTCGCGAATACCGGACCACCATGCGTCGGCGCGGAGTGAGGTGAACTTGATGCGGGAATGCGCCAGGGCGAAGCTGCGGGGCTCCCAGAGGAAGACGGCGGGAGCGTCCGCGACGATGGCCGAGGCCGCTGCTGTGTACAGGGGACGGGCGACCGCCAGGGTGCGCGCTGCGCTGGCCAGTCCCAGGAGCGAGTCCACCGTGGCGTTGGCGTACCAGCCATAGTTCTGCGACCGGCCCAGGTCATTGCTCCCCCACGCCTGGACCAAGGTCGAGGGGCTGGCATCGGATTGCCAGACATGGATGAACGCGTCGAACTTCCCGGCATTAAGTTGCGGGAGCAGCACGGAGGGCTCGAGCACCTCGACGGCCACCTCGATCCCAACGGCCTTCAGCTGGTCTGCCACGACGGTGGCCATCTGACGTCGCGTAGCGCTGACGCTCGGGACCATGAGCGACAGCCGCAGGCGTGTCCCCTGCCGCGCACGAATGCTGTCGCCCGGGGCGAGGACCCATCCGGCGGTCTCCAGGGCGGCACGCGCGGCGGCCACGTCAAAGGGGAGCATCGCGACGCTGGTGTCGTAGGCCCACGAGGTGCGTGGCAGGGGACCGCGGGCCACCACAGCCAGGGAATCCATGGCGTTTCGCACGACGACGGCGCGATCGATGGCCTGCGACACGGCGCGGCGCACGGCGCGATCACCCAGCACCGGATGCTGCTGCTGGCGGTTCGTCTGCGCGCGGGTATTGAGCAGGAGGTAGCCCACCATGGGCGCGGCGTACGGCACCGTGCGCGCCGGACCGTCCGGCGTCACCATGGCCATCCCCGCGGGGGGGACGGTCTCGGCGAAGTCAGCCTCGCCGGCGACCACGGCCCGGATGGCGCCGATGGCGTCAGCGGCGGGGCGCCACACCAGACGATCAAGCGTGGGACGACCCTCGACATTGGCGGTGTCGGCGGCCAACTCCAGTGCCGTGCCCCGCTCCCATTTCACAAAGCGAAAGGGGCCGCTCCCCACTGGGGCCTGGGCGGGCGCCGACGCCGCGAGTGCGTCACGCGGGAGTCCCTCCAGCAGGTGCTTCGGCAGCAGCACGAGGTTGGTCGCAAACTTGAAAAACCGCTCCGGCATGCGGTCGGCAAAGTGCACGCGTAACGTCATCGAATCCACGACGACGAGCGAGTCAACCGGCGGAAAGGCAGAAAGGTGTGGCGACGCCACCGCCGAATCCGCGAACAACGCGTAGGAAAACTTGGCGTCAGCGGCCGTGACGGGAACACCGTCATGAAACCGGGCGCCGGGGCGCATGTGAAAGTCGATGGCGCTCGAGTCCGTGGACCAGGTCCACCGGATCGCTGCACGCGGGACGAATCCAGCGTCACCCAACGTGCCGGAATTGGTCCCCGGCTCCGCCAATGGCGCGAACACCTGGTCAGCGATCTGCTTGGCGGCGATCGTCTGGATGACCGGCGGCATCAGGTGCTCGGCTTCCCCAGGCGTCGCGAAGACGACAGTTCCCCCGGAAGCCGTGGCGACGCGCTTGGATGGCTCCCCGCAGGCGGCGGTCAGGAGGCACAGCACGACCCACGGTCGCGCGGACAGAACAGGGGAGGGCGATGTCGTCATGGTGTGAGTGGGGGCGGTTTTCAGACGATTCAAGGGCTCCACCGGGAACGCGTTCTGTAATGATGTGGCCTTCAGCGCGCGCCGTGCGTCTGGGATGTGTCCCCTCTGTCGGGGCATCCCGCCCGTACCATCCCCCGCCTCCTGTGCATACACCCGGTTCGAGCTCGACGCTCGATGCATGGCCCACGTCGCCGATGGCTCCCGAGCGTTCGGGGGAGTCCGGCCTGGGGTTCCGCGAACGGTGTGACGAGGGGCAGCGCCTCGAGCGCGAAGGCAACTTCGAAGCTGCCCGCACGGCGTACGAGCAGGCGTTGCGCCTCCTTGAGCCAGGGCACGGAGGGGCGAGCGCCTCGACCCTGTTCCGATGGATCGCCAGGACCTGGCAGGCGGACGCGCGGTATGAGGAGGCGCTCGCGGCGATCGAGGCGGCCTACGCCGCCGCGGAGGCAGAAGGCGATGAACGTGCGATTGGTCATGCGCAGAACCTGCACGCGATCGTCTGGTGGCGCCTGGGCGGCCTCGACAAGGCGCGCGATCTCTACCTGACCGCGCGCGAAGGGGCGCTCCGCCACGGGGACACGCTGTTGGCGGCCATGACGGCGCAGAACCTCGGGGTGATCGCCGCCATTCGCGGCGAACACGACCAGGCGCTGGCGTACTACGAAAGTGCCCTGCGGGAGTATCGACAGCTGGAAATGCACCGGGATGCGTGCATTGCCATGAACAACCGGGGCCTGTTGCTCACGCGGATGGGGCGCTGGGATGACGCGCGCGGCTCGTTCGAGGAGGCCTTTGCGCTGGCGCGTCGCGTGCGCGACGACGATGTGCGCACGCAAATCGAGGTCAACATCGCCGCCCTCACGGTCGCGCGGGGTGACTACGAAACCGCGCAGCGCGAGGTCATGCATGCGCTGGCGCGTGCGCGGGCGCGTGACGACGTGAATGCCGTGGCCGAGGCGCTCAAGCTCGCGGGGATCGTGGCCCGGCAGCGGCGCAACCTCGAGGCGGCGGAAGTGCACTTCCGGGACGCGATGCGAATCGCGGAGTCGCGGCAGAACGTGCTCCTGCTGGCGGAACTGCATCGGGAGAGCGCCCTGCTGTACCGCGCGGCGGGGCGCAACCGAGAGTTGTTGCGGTCACTCAATGCGGCGCATCGACTGTTCTCCCAGCTCAAGGCGGGGCACGACCTGGCGGACATCGAGCGGACGACCCGCGACCTCGAGAGCGAGTTCATTGACGTGGCGCGGCGCTGGGGAGAGTCCACAGAGTCCAAGGACCGGTACACCCAGGGCCACTGCGAACGCGTGGCGGACGTGGCCTGTGCCCTCGCGAAGAAGGTGGGCTTCGACGAGCGTACCCTGTTCTGGTTCCGCATCGGGACCCTGCTCCATGACGTCGGGAAACTCGTGATCCCCGAGGAAGTCCTGAACAAACCCGGACGCCTCACGGCGGATGAGTGGGAGACCGTCAAGCAGCACCCGGTGGCCGGCGTTGAGCTGTTGTCCGACATCGAGTTCCCGTGGGATGTCACTCCCATCGTGCGCTCGCACCACGAGTATTGGGACGGCTCGGGGTACCCGGACGGATTGGTCGGCGAGGAGATTCCGATGGAGGCGCGGATCGTCTGCCTCGCCGACGTCTACGACGCGCTCACGACGGAGCGGAGCTACAAGAAGGCGCTTTCGCACGAGCAAGCCGTCACCTTGATGCGGAGGGACATTGGTCGGCAGTTCGACCCAGATTTGTTCCGTGCCTTTGAGGAGGTGATGGGTGGTCGCGGCGAGGTGGGCGAGGAGCCTGCCCTTGCGGAGACGGCGTTGGTGCCGCCGGCCAACCCGCAACGAGACGAACTGACGGGGCTCCTGATGCGGCGCGCCTTTGTGGAGGCGGCCACGACCCGGCTGGGCGGCGGGGAGACGGCGTTCGCGTTGGCGGTGATTGACGTCGACTCCTTCAAGTCGGTGAACGATACCTTCGGCCATTTGCAGGGCGACGCCGTCCTGCGCGCGGTCGCCAGCATTCTCGCGGAAGGCATTCGTGAGTTTGATGTCGCCGGGCGCTACGCCGGCGACGAGTTCGTGTTGCTGCTCCGGGCCGATGTGCGCGAGGCGATCCAGGTCTGCGAGCGCTTGCGTGAGACGGTGGCCCGGGCCCGCATCCCGCTCCTCGGGAGCGAGGAGGGCGAGGTTGGCGTCTCGCTCTCGATCGGGATCAGCGCCTTCCCCACGCACGGTACGTCGTTCGAGGAGTTGTTCGCCTCGGCGGATCGGGCGCTGTATGACTCGAAGCGTCGCGGGCGGAACATGGTCTCCAGCGCGGGCGGACACGAAGCGCGTGGGGGCAAGCCGCGGCTCGATGTCGACCGCTTTGTCGGCCGGACGGAGGAAGTGGCGCGCTTGGTGCAACACTTCGAGTCCGCAGTGCGCGGCGAGCCCCGCGTCGTCTCACTGGTCGGGGAAGCAGGTGTCGGCAAGACCACGCTGGTGCGCCGCATTGGCAGTGACGTGCGGCTGCGCACGGGTTTGATGGTCTTTGGGCGGTCCCAGGAACCGGATGTCCGCCCACCGTATGGCCCCTGGGTCGACGTGATCAGCGGGCTCCACGGGCTCGGCGTGTTGCCCGCGCGGCGCTGGCCCGAATTGGAGCGCCTGATCCCCAAGTTGCGGTCCGGTGGAGCGGCAGACGTGGGGCAGCAGGCGCCCGGATCCAAGTATGCGCTGCTCGATGAGATCGTCGATGCGGTGCGGAGCGTGGCGGCCGAACGACCCCTCGTGATCGTGCTGGACGACATGCAGTGGGGCGACACGGCGTCGTGGGATGCGGTGGAGCATCTGGCCGGCCAGTTGGGTCGAGAGCGCATCCTTGTGTGCCTGACGATTCGGCGGGAAGATGCCGATCGCATCGACCACAGTCGGCAGCGCCTGAGTCGCAGTGAGCACTATCATGAGCTCCACGTGGGCCGACTCCTGCCGTCGGAGGTGCGCGCGTGGATCATGGGGGCGCTCCGCCAGTCCGCCCTCGAGGATGAGCTGCCGGACGCCCTGTATCGGTACACGGAAGGCAATCCGCTCTTTGTCAAGCAAGTGCTGCAGTCACTGTTTGACGACGGCCTGCTCTGGCACAACGGGACGGGGTGGGAGTGGAAGGAGATAGACGTCATTGCCCTGCCGACCGCGGTGGATGACCTCATGGGCCGACGGCTCGCCCGGCTGTCACCGGCGTCGGGCCGGTTATTGTCGGTGGCTGCCGTCTTCGGGCGCGCCTTCGACTTCGATGAGGTGCAGCAGGCGGCCGACACCACCGAGGACGCCCTCCTCGATGCGTTGGACGAGGCGATCGCGGTCGGTGTGGTTGAGGCGGTCGGGCCATCCGATCCCAACCAGTACCATTTCGTGCACGGCCTGCTCGCGGACGCCCTCAAGCGCGAGTTGAATCCCCGGCGCCTGCAAGTGATCCAGCGCCGGGTGGCGGAGACCCTGGAGGAACGTCGCCCGTTGGCCGCGGCCGAAATCTCCAGCCTGTTCGACCAGGCGGGGGATGCCGGTCGGGCGTACCAACATGCCCTCCGGGCCGAAGAACGCGCGTTGGCCGTGTACGCGCTGGATGATGCGGCTCGCGCGCTGCGCATCGCCGTGCGCCGCGCCGCGGCGGGGCCCGAGACCTTCGAAGCCAAACGGCGACTGTTGCGCGTAGTCCAGCTGGCCGGGCACTACGGCGAAGCCGAACGCCTGGCCAACGAACTCGTGCAAGAGGCCGACGGCGCGGAGGGCGCTGAGCTGCGGCTCGCCGCGCGCCGCGCGGTGATCGAGGCGCGGGCACTCATGGGCGCCCCGGCCGCCACCACCCTTGCCGCGTACGAGGACCTGCTGGCCGAGGCGTCGGCGGCTGAGGCGCCGCGGGAACGCGTCCTGCTCCTCACACTCATTTCCGACCTCCACGCCCGCCATGCCGCCTGGGGCGATGCCCAACGACTGGCCCGGGAAGCTCGAGACGGCGCCGCGATCCTGGCGGACCGTGAACTCATGGCGGATGCGACCATCCGCCTCGGCACGGCCCTGCTTGATACCTCGCCGCAGGCGGCCCAGCAGCACTTTGTCGAAGCCGCCGACCTCTACGCCGCCATCGGCAATCGCTTCGGTCACGCCCGCTGCCTCGTCAACACGGGCATCGCCCATCAGCGCCTCGGCCAGGCGGTAGAGGCCGAACTGTCGTATCGCGAGGGTCTCGCCCTCGCAGAGGGAGCCAACAGCGTGGACCTGATGGGGCTCGCGGCGCTGAACCTGGGCGTGCTCCTGACCCGCTGCGGGCGGTACGACCCGGCCGAAGAGCAATTCCAGCGTGCCATGCGCAGCTTTGCCAAGGTGAAGAACGAGCCTCGTCGCGCCTACGCCCTCTACAACCTGGCGCACCTGGCGTACGAGCAGGGCGACGCGGCCAAGGCCCAGGGTCTGGCACAGGCGTCATCCGACCTGGCCACCGAGCTGGGCATCACGCCCTTGCGGATGGGGGCCCTCGCACGCGTCGGGCTGGCCGCACTCGCGTTAGGCGCGCGAGAGGAAGTGGCCCGCGTCGCCGGGATCCTCGATGCGGAACTTTCCGCGGGCGGCTGGTTCACTGGACGGGAGTGTGTCGAGGCCTTTCAGGCGCGGCGGGCTCTGCACGACGGGGACCACCGCGGCGCCCAGCGCGCGTTCGTCCGAGCGGCCGAAGCGGTGGGGAACGACCCGTACGACCTGGCGTGGTTGGTCGCGGAGTGCTCGGCGCTCTTCCGGACTACGGCGGCGACCCCTGAGTTGCGTCGCCTGGGCCAGCGGGCACGTCAGGATGCGGAGCGGTTCGGGTTTGGCCCGCTGGCCAAGCGGCTGACGCTGATCGCGCTGGACGACGTGGCGGACCAGCGGGAGTTCTCCCCGTTGCGGGCCGCGCGGTAACCCGCGGCCGGTCGTGGTAAGCGACGAAGGGCGACCCTGGAGGGTCGCCCTTCGTCGCTCGGAACCGGCGCCTAACGACTCGCCAGCTGGCGGAGCACGTACGGCAGGATCCCACCGTGGCGATAGTACTGCAGCTCCTCCGGCGTGTCGATGCGGCACAGCGCCGAGAACTTCTTCTCGCTTCCATCAGCGGCGCGCGCGATCACGGTAAGCCGTGACCGCGGTGCCATGGTGTCACTCATTCCCTCGACGGTGTACCGCTCGAAGCCGCTGAGCCCGAGCGACTGCCGCGTCTGGCCGTCCGTGAACTCCAGGGGGAGTACCCCCATCCCGACCAGGTTCGAGCGATGAATGCGCTCGAAGGACTCGGCGATCACCGTCCGCACGCCCAGGAGCATCGTGCCCTTGGCCGCCCAGTCGCGCGACGACCCGGTGCCATACTCCTTGCCGGCGATGATCACGAGCGGCGTTCCACACGCGCGATAGTCCTCGCTGGCGGCGAAAAACGACGTTGGCTCTGCGTCGGGAGCCGTGCGGGTCCACCATCCTTCCATTCCCGGCGTCAGCTCGTTCTTCAGCCGGATGTTGGCAAAGGTGCCCCGCATCATGACCTCGTGATTCCCGCGACGGGCGCCGTAGGAATTGAAGTCCTTCTTCGCCACGCCTAACGACAGAAGCCACTGGCCCGCCGGCGACTTCTCGGCGATCGAACCGGCCGGCGAGATGTGGTCGGTGGTGATCGAGTCGGCGAACATGCCGAGCACCCGCGCGTTGGCAATGGGCTGCACCCCCGGCGGGGTCATCGTCATCCCCTCGAAGTACGGCGGATGCTTCACGTAGGTGGACTGGCCATCCCAGGCGTAGCGATCCCCGGTGGGGATGGCGATCGCCTTCCACTGGTCGTCGCCACCGAAGGCGTCCCCATACTCTTTCTGGAATTGCTCGCGCTTGACCGACCCGAGCACCACGTCCTCGACCTCCTGTGGCGTTGGCCAGATCTCGCGCAGGAACACCGGGCCCTGCGGTCCCTCACCGATCGGTTCCTTGTCGAAGTCGATGTCCATCCGCCCAGCGAGGGCATAGGCGACGACCAGCGGCGGCGAGGCGAGGTAGTTGAAGCGGGTCTGCGGGTTGACGCGTCCCTCAAAGTTGCGGTTGCCGGACAACACCGCGGCCACCGTCAGCTTGCCGTCGTCGATCGCCTTGCTCACCGGCTCGGGCAGCGGGCCCGAGTTTCCGATGCAGGTCGTGCAGCCGTAGCCGACGATCTGGAAGCCGAGGGCGTCGAGCGCCGGTTGCACACCGGCCTTGTTGAAGTACTCGCGAACCACCTTGGAGCCCGGGGCCAGGGAGGTCTTCACCCATGGCTTGCTGGTGAGGCCCTTCGCCACGGCCTTCTGGGCGAGCAGTCCGGCGGCGAGCATCACGCTCGGGTTGGACGTGTTCGTGCAGCTGGTGATGGCCGCGATCACGACGTGGCCATCGGTCAACGAGAACGACTTGCCACGCCACTCGGTCGGGATCGGGGTGCTCTGCGGAGCCGCGACCCCCTTGGCGGCGGCGGCCGCCGCTTGCTGTTCCTGATGCTGCTTGAGCGAGGCGCCGTAGTTGGCCTTCACGTCGGTCAGGGCGATGCGGTCCTGCGGGCGCTTGGGGCCGGCGAGCGACGGCACGACCGTGGAGAGGTCGAGTTCCAGTGTGTCGGTGAAGACGGGGTCCGGGGTGCCATCCTCGCGGAAGAGCCCCTGCGCCTTGCAGTAGGCCTCGACGAGGGCCACGTGTTCCTCCGAGCGACCCGACAGCAGCAGGTACTTGAGCGTTTCGGCGTCGACGGGGAAGAACCCCATCGTGGCCCCGTACTCAGGGGCCATGTTGGCGATCGTTGCGCGATCCGCCAGGGACAGCGACGACAGGCCGGAGCCATAATACTCCACGAACTTGCCCACGACCTTCTTCTTGCGCAGCAGCTCCGTGCACGTGAGGACCAGGTCGGTCGCGGTCGCGCCTAACGGGAGCTTCCCCGTCAGCTTGAAGCCGATCACCTCAGGAATGAGCATCGACACCGGCTGCCCGAGCATCGCCGCCTCGGCCTCGATACCGCCAACGCCCCAGCCGAGCACCCCGAGCCCGTTGATCATCGTGGTGTGCGAGTCCGTGCCGACCAGGGAGTCGCAGTACGCCACCGTCTCGTTTCCGTCCTGCCGCGTGAACACCACGCGGCCGAGGTACTCGAGGTTCACCTGGTGGCAGATGCCGGTGCCCGGGGGCACGACCCGGAAGTTGTTGAAGGCGGTCTGGCCCCAGCGCAGGAACTGGTAGCGCTCCAGGTTGCGCTCGTACTCCAGGTCCACGTTGAGCATGAAGGCCGCGTCGGTGCCGTATTCGTCCACCTGGACGGAGTGGTCGATCACCAGGTCCACCGGCTGGAGTGGGTTGATCTGCCCCGGTCGCCCGCCGAGCGTGGCGATGGCGTCACGCATCGCCGCGAGGTCGACGACACATGGCACCCCGGTGAAATCCTGCAGCAGGACGCGGGCGGTCCGGAAGGCGATCTCCTTGTCGACCGGCTTCTTGACGTCCCACGCGGCCAGGGTCTCGATGTCCCCCTTCTTGACGAAGGCGCCGTCTTCCCCGCGCAGCAGGTTCTCCAGCAGGACCTTGAGCGAGAACGGGAGGCGATCGACGTTGCCGCCGGACGCGGCGCGGAGGGCGTCCAGCCGGAAGATCGTGTAAGGCGCGCCACCGACGGTCAGGACCTGCCGGCTGCCGAAGGAATTCGGGTGCATGCGAACGGGGGAGTGTGGTGAGGTGCGGCGTCGATGGGTGAATCTAAGCCGCCTGCGGACTACAGTATCGGCCCCGCGGCGGGTGGCCCGACCGCGGACGGCTCACGGGCTAGATTCCGCCGCATGACCTCGCCCCTCGACCTCGCCGTCCGTCTCATGTCCCGCGACTCGACCTCCGGCCAGGAGGGTGCGGCGCTACGCGAAATGGAGGCCATCCTGGGGGAGCTGGGGTGGCAGGTCACCCGGATACCGGTGGCGGGTGCCGACCGGTACAGCATCTTCGCGTGCGCCACCGACGACGTGGACGTGACCCTCTCCACCCACCTGGACACGGTCCCGCCCTACCTGCCGCCACGGGTGGACGGCGAGATCCTCTGGGGGCGCGGGGCGTGTGATGCCAAGGGGATCGCCGCGTCGATGGTGGCCGCCGCGGGCCGCCTGCGGGACGCCGGGGTGCGCGTGGGATTGCTGTTCGTGGTTGGGGAGGAGACGACACACGACGGGGCGCACGCCGCCAACGCGTGGATCGCGGCGCACCTGCCCGCGCGACCGCGGGTGTTGATCAACGGCGAGCCGACCGAGTCCACGCTGGGTCTGGGGACAAAGGGCGCCCAGCGGGTGATCGTGCGCACCAGCGGCAAGGCCGCGCACTCCGCCTACCCCACCATGGGGCACTCCGCCACGCGTGACCTCGTCCTGCTGTTGGCCGAACTCGAGGGCATCGCCTGGCCGAGCGACGCGCTGCTGGGCGACACCACGGTGAACATCGGGTCCCTCGCCGGCGGCGTGGCCGACAATGTCTTCGCGCCGTCGGCGGAAGCACGGCTCATGTTCCGGCTCGTGACGCCGGCCTCCGTGGTCCAGGAACGGGTGGAGCGATGGGCCGCGGGGCGTGCAACCCTCGAGTGGGGGGTAATGGTGCCGCCGGTGCGGCTCGGTGTGGTGGACGGATTCCCGACTTCGGTCGCCGCCTTCGCCACCGACATCCCGGCCCTGACGAACTGGGGCACGCCGTACCTGTTCGGACCGGGGTCGATCCACGTGGCCCACACGGACGACGAGCATGTAGCGGTGGCCGAGCTGGACGCCGCCGCCAGCTGCCGCTTCACGGGCGCTTGCCCGAACAGCACCAGGGGCGGGCCGGGGGGGGGGGGCCCCGCCGGGGGCCCCGAGGGGGGGGGGGGGGGGGGGGGGGGGGGGGGGGGGGGGGGGGGGGGGGGGGGGGGGGGGGGGGGGGGGGGGCGGGGGGCGGGGGGGCGGGGGGGGGGGGGTGGGGGCGGGGGGGGGGGGGGGGGGGGGGGGGGGGGGGGGGCGGGGGGGGGGGGGGGGGGGGGGGCGGGCGCGGGGGGTCGCGGGGGGGCGGGGGGGGGGGGGAAGAGGGCCCGGGGGGACCCCCCGGGGGAGGCCGGCGGCCCGGGGGGGGCCGGCGGGGGGGGGCGGGCCCGCCGGGGGGCGCGGGCCGGCCCCCCCGCCGGCCCGCGGGGCCGGGCGGGGGGGGGCGGCCGCGCGCCGGGCGCCGGGGCGCCGGGCGGCGGGGGGGGGGGGGGGGGGGGGGGGGGGGGGGGGGGGGCCCGGGGCCCCCGCCCGGGCGGGCGGCCCGCCCGCCGGGCGGGCGGGGGGGGGGGGGGGGGGGGGGAGGGGGGGGGGGGGCCCGGGGGGGGGGGAGCCGCGCGGCGGGGGGGGCGGGGGGCCCGGGGGGGGGGGGGGGGGGGGGGGGGGGGGGGGGGCCGGGGGGGGCCGGGGGGGCCGCCCCGGGGGCGGCGGCCGCCGGCCGGGGCCGGGGCGGGGGCCGGGGCGGCGCGGGGGGGGGGGGGGGGGGGGGGGGGGGGGGGCGGGGGGGGGGGGCACCGCCCGGGGGGGGGGGGGGGGGGGGGGGGGGGGGGGGGGGGGGGGCGCCCCCCCCCCCCCCGGGCCCCCCCCCGGGGCGGCGGGCTCCGGCCCCCGGGGGGGGGGGGGGGGGGGGGGGGGGGGGGGGGGGGGGGGGGGGGGGGGGGGGAGGGGGTTGTTTTTTGTTTTTTGTGTTACCAGCCCCCCCGGGCGGGCCGGCACCGCCCCCGCCCGCGGGCGGGGGGGGGGGGGGGGGTGGGGCAAAAAAAAAAAAAAAAAAAAAAAAAAAAAAAAAAAAAAAAAAAAAAAAAGGAAGGGGGGGGGGGGGGGGGGGGGGGGGTGGGGTGGGGGGTTTTTGGCGGGGGGGGGGGGGGGGGGGGGGGGGGGGGGGGGGGGGGGGGGGGGGGGGGGGAGCGCGGTGCCTCAGCCACCCGCCGCTTTTTGCGCGAAGGTCACCATGTGCCCGCCCGGCTCCCGGACGCCGACCTCATGCATCCCGTAGAAGGTCGTCCGGCGCGGCATCGCGATCGGCCAATCGCCTAACGCGGCTTCGACCGCCGCCAGGTCGCTCACCTCAATGAACAGCGCCGCGCTACGACCGGGCAGCCCGCCCTCGCGCGCGCTGGCCGGCAGGTCGTCGCCCACGGACGCCTCGCTCTGCAGCATCACCTCGACCCCCTCCTTCACCAGCATCGCAAAGCCGAGGGCATCGCCATGGGGCACCTCGGCCACCTTGGTGAAGCCGAGCCGACCCTCCCAGAAGGCGAGGGAGGGTTCGACCGACGGGACAACGAGGACGGTGGTGATTCGAACGACTGTGAACGACATGGATCGACAGGTGGGGATGACGGAGGAGGGTGCGGCCGCCGGGTGGGCCCAGGCGAGCCTATCGCATGGTGCAATATCGGTCGTCGCTGCGTGCGGCGATTGAAGAAATGGAAACCGCCGCAACGGCCGATGCACCGGATTTGGCGCGGAAGATGCCTGCGCCGCTAGACCTCGCCGCGGGGAACGGCGCTTCCTCTGTCGAGGGCACTCGGCACCGCCCCGGTCAAGGCGCGCATTTCGCGCACCAGGTGCGATTGGTCCGCGAAGCCGACGTCGGCCGCGAGCCGCGCCCAATCCCCACGCCGTGAAGTGAGCGACCGGCGCACGCGCTCGAGGCGAGCGACGCGAGCGACGAACTTCGGCCCCGTTCCGACGGCGTGGCTGAATGCCCGCGCGAGGTACTGGCGCGACACACCGGACGAACGACACAACGCGCCCACGGGATGGTCCTGTTCGCCGGTCATGAGCTCGTGGAGGACACGTTGCACGAGTGGGGCAGGTCCGCGGTGCGCCGCCAAAGCGAGCGCAACGGCAGAAACCAGGTCGCGCAGGGGCGCGCTGCCGCCGTACGCCACGCGAGCCCAGGCAGGCGCGACCTGTTCCAGCGGGACGCGGGCGTTTCGAAGTTCTCGCGCATCGACGTCCAGTAGTGGCGCGAGCCAGCCCGGGCGAAACCGCAGGCCGACCAGGTGCCCAGGGCGAGACGGCACCCGCCGCGGTTCGGTCATCACGCCGACCACGGAGGCGGTCAACACGCGGCCGTCAGGGGCGAGGTCCAGCAGGATGTCGGCACAATTGTCCGGAATCACCAGGTGCCCTGACTCGTTCGCGCTTCCGCGATGTTCCCAGATGCACTCCAGTGCGTCGGCGGCCAGTCCGACGGCCGGTCGCTCTCGATATGAGGTCATCATGATGGGCAATCTCCCACGTCGTCGGTCGCGGTGTCCGTGGAGGCGGCGGGTCGCAGCCGAATGATGTAGCTTCCCCGACACGAAAGGCACCCGGCCCCAGGCCCGTGCGCCGCCACCAGATCTGATTCGTCGCCCGCCCTGGCGTGGGCCGTGAGCATCATGACCGATACTCTGCTTTCCTTCCGGGGTGAGTTTCCTATCCTGGAACGCACGACCTATCTCGCGTCCAACACGCTTGGGGCGATGCCCGGCACGGTGCCCGACCGGCTGGCCGAGTACGTCGATTCATGGGCCGAACGGGGAGTGCGCGCCTGGCGAGACGCCTGGTGGGAGCTGCCAGAGCGTGTGGGCAACGAGATCGCACCGCTCCTCGGCGCCGGGCCGGGGGAAATCGTCATGCAGCCTAACGTGACGATTGCCCAGGCCACCGTCTTGTCGGCGTTCCAGTACACGGCGCCGCGGAATCGGATCGTCATGACCGAGCTGGACTTTCCCTCCGTGCGCTACGTGTATGACACGCTGGCGACGCGGCTCGGCGCGGAGATCGTGGTGGTCCCGAGCGAGGATGGGATCAGCATCGACGAGGAGCGGATCATCGCGGCGATCGATGAGCGGACGGCCCTCGTCTGCCTGTCGCACGTCCTGTTTCGCTCGGCGTACATCGTGGACCTCGGCCGGATCGTCGCCCACGCCCATCGCATGGGCGCGCGCGTCTCGGCGGATGCGTTTCACTCCGTCGGGGTCATCCCCGTGGACGTGAAGGCCAGCGGGGTGGATTTCATGACTGGCGGCGTCCTCAAGTGGTTGTGTGGGGGCCCGGGCGGCTGCTTCCTGTACGTCTCCGAGGCCGTTCGCACGCAGCTGGAGCCCTCGCTCACGGGATGGAACGCGCATGCGCACCCGTTCGAGTTTGCGCCCGAGATGGAGTGGGCCGACCACATTTATAGATGGCAGAGCGGGACGCCGGTGATCCCCGCGCTGTATGCGGCGATCGAGGGGCCGCGGATCGTGCGGCGGGCGGGCATCGAAGCCATCCGCGCGAAGAGCATGCGGCAGACGGCGCGACTGGAGGCCTTGGCCAACGAGCGGGGATACCCGCTGACCGCGCCGCGGGATCCAGCCCGTCGTGGTGGGACGATCGCCTTTGCCGTCCCGCATGCCTATGAGGTGTCACAGTACCTGCTGGCGCGCGACATCATCATCGACTACCGACCGCAAGCCGGGATCCGGGTGGCCCCGCATTTCTATAATCGCGATGATGAGCTGGACGCCGTCGTGACAGCGATCGACGAATGTCTGGCCACCGGCGCCTGGCAGCAGTACGCGCCCGCCGACGCCATCACTTGACCAGAGCCGATGCCGCGGACCCCATCCAAGCTGCGCAAGCAGTACGTGAACTCCGAGTTTCCCGAAGTCGTCCTGCGTTTTGAGGACGGCCATGAGATCGGCATCCCCAAGGGGACGCGGAAGGGATTTGATGCCTGGGAGGGCGAGCGGGTGAAGATCCTGGCGATCTGGGACCATACCTCGGGGGAACGCGAGAAGGTGGACACCTGGCGCGCGGAGCAATTCGAGGACGAATCCGCGTCGTGACGCGCCGGCCCCCCGCCGGCCCGATCCGTCTGACGGACGAGGTCGCTGACGCCCTGCGCGCGGGGCAACCTGTCGTGGCCCTGGAGACGTCCGTCTTGGCCCAAGGACTGCCTGTGCCGGCCAACCGCGACGCCTCCACGCGCATGTGCGCTGCCGTCCGCGCGGGTGGGGCGACCCCGGCCCTCTCGGCAATTGTGGACGGTCAGCCGACGATGGGGCTGACCGACGCGGAACTCGAGCGATTCCTCGCGCGCGATGGGATTCGCAAGGTCACAGCCCGCGACATTGCCGTCTGCGTGGTGCGCGGCGAATGCGGGGCAACCACCGTCGCCGCCACGCTCGCGCTCCTGCCACAGTCGGGGATCTCCGTCTTCGCCACCGGGGGAATCGGCGGGGTGCATCGCGAACCCCAGTATGACGAGTCCGCGGACCTCGTGGAGCTGGCGCGTACGAGCGCCATCGTCACCTGTGCCGGCGCGAAGAGCATTCTGGACCTTCCCGCCACCCTTGAGCGACTCGAGTCGCTCTCCGTGCCCGTGATCGGGTATCAAACGGACGAGTTCCCGGCGTTTTTCTGCCGGTCGAGTGGGTTGCGCGTCAGCGCGCGAGCAGATGATCCGCGCGAGATCGCGCGCGTCTTCCGGGCCCACCGCTCGTTAGGGCGGCGCGAGGCCCTGCTGGTCGTCCAGCCGGTGCCCGAGCACGCCGCGCTCCCGGTTGCCCTGGTGGACGATGCCGTGCAGGGCGCCCTCGCGGCCGCCCGCGCCGATGGCGTCCGCGGTCCCTCGACCACGCCGTACCTGCTGGCGGCCGTTGAGCGCGCCACCGGGGGACGAACCCTCGCGGCGAACCTCGCCCTGCTCGAGGCCAACGCGCGACTGGCCGCCGAGATTGCCGTTGCGCTCTCCCTGCCTGACGAGTGAACGCCGTGTGGAAAACACTCGTCAGGCAGCCCATTGATCCGGTGTGCGTGCGGGGTATACTCTACGCGCAGTTGACTGGACGGAGATGCGGCGGGCCATGACCACTCCATTCCTGAGCTCCGAGGAATACGACGAACGCGCCCACGTGTTGTACAACGAGGGCCGGTACGAGGACGCGCTCGCGGTGCTCCGCGAGGGTCTGTCCACCTATCCTGCTGCGATCGGTTTGCATGTGGGGCTCGGGTACGCCCGCCTCGCGCGCGAGGAGATCGCGTGGGCCCGTCTCGCCTTTGAGCATGCTGTGGCCCTCGATGATGAACATGAGGATGCCCTGGCCGGCCTTGGCGAAGTCTGCCTCAAGCTGGGCCGCGTCGAGGAGGCGCGGCGCCTGTTCCGCCGCACGCTGGAGTTGGGCTATGATGACGACCTGGAGCTGATGCTGCAGATCGGACGCGCCCTCTTTCGCGACGGATTGGCCGAGGATGCGCGGCCGTACTTCGATGCCGCCGTGCGCGCGGCGCCGGACAGTGCAGAAGCCCTGTCCCTCGTCGGGTATGCCCAGCACCGGCAGGGTGATGAAGACGGGGGGATCAAGACCCTGCGTCGGGCCCTCGTCCTGGATCCCGAGTTCACTGAGGCGCGGATATACCTCGCCAACGTCATGTACGATCGCGGCGATCGCGAGGCCGCGCTTTACCACCTGTCCAAGACGACCCCCGAAGATCACTGGGACGAGCTCGGGATCTACCGGTTCGTCGAGCTGAAGAAAACGATCCACCAGGTCCCCGACGATGACCCGCTGCTGGTGGCGTGGGATGCGCGCCTGGTCGAGCTGACCGGCGAAGCCGACGATATCGACGACCTGCTCGCCGAGGTGGAAGCCACCTTCCATGCCAGCGAAGAGCAGGTCGCGCGCCACCAGCTGGAACTCTTCGGGGCGATGCTGGTAGAGCTGCAGGAGCGCCAGGGGCCGCAGGTGCATCACGTGATGACGCGCGATGGCCGCAGCTTCTCGGGGACCTGGGAGGACATCGTGCGCCAGATGAAGGATGGCACACGCGTGGGGGGCGTCCGTACCGTCAATGACTTCATGGCCAACGAGGCCCGACTCGGCTTCTCGCTGACCGGGGTCGTGATTCCGACCGCAGATGCCGAAAGCTTCATCCGGGGAAGTGCCGACGCAGGGCTGCTGCGAATCATTGGCTAAGCCACAGCGGGCGGGCGCGTGACCGGGAGTTCGCGCCTCTCGCTGGACATGCTTCGGGCCGCCATCGCGCGGTTTGATCGTGCCACCGACCCCCCCGACGTGGCAACCGCCCTCGCGGAGGCGTGGGAAGGCGCTGAGTCGGCCCTGCAACACCTCGCGGGCACCGGCACCCTGCGTGGCCAGGATCTGCTCCGCGAGCTGCGCGGCCGCAACCTCCTGACGTTACGCGAGGCACACGCCGTCGTGGACCTCGGCGGACTGGCGGAACGCGTGGGGGCCGGGCACCAGCCCACACGCGAGGAGCGCGACGCCGCCCGTGAGATGTGTGCCACCATCGTGGCGGTGCTGGAGCGCCGCGGGCCGCCCGCGCAGGCCGCAACGGCACATCCAGCGGCCGAACCCCTGCCGCCGCTGCCTCTCCCCCAGCCGGACGGGCCTCCGCGGCGCAACCTGATCGGGCGCGCCATGATCGCCGGGGTCTTGCTGGTGCTCGTTGGAGGCGGCGGGTGGGTCGTCTGGGACCTGCAGCGCGAACCGACCGAGTTGCGGCGCGGCCGCGCCGCGTACGCCGCAGGAGACCGGCTTGGCGCACGGAACGCGTTTTCGGCGGCGAGTGGCCGATTCCCGAAACTCGCGGAGCCATTGATCTACCTCGGGCGTATTTCACGCGAGGAAGGCGACTTGGCTTCGGCGCGGGAATACCTGCGCCGGGCAATCGTGCTGGAGCCGACCAATTCCCTCGGGCACCGCGAACTCGGCAGTGTCCTCCTCGCCTCCGGGCGTCCCGACCTGGCGCGGTCGTTCTACGAGCGGGCGATCCGGCTCGATCCGCAGGACAAGACCGCGCTCGGATACATGGGATGTGCCCTCATGCGCCTGGGCCAGGTGCCTGTGGCGCAGCGCTTCCTCTCCCGTGCGGGAGCCGGGCCGTGGTCAGCGTGCGCCACCCTGCTGCCGCCCGTGTCGCCACCGCCGGCTCCTCCCGGCAGTTAGGCGTCGCCGTCACCTCCCCATCGCCCGTCCATGTTTCCGCCTGACGAGGTCGTCCGTCACGTCCTGCCGAACGGCCTGACCCTGTTGGTGCGCCACGACCGCACGGCGCCCGTGGTCGCGATCGTCACCTACGTCAAGGCAGGGTACTTCGATGAGCCCGACGAGGTCTCCGGGATTGCCCACGTGCTGGAGCACATGTTCTTCAAGGGAACGCCGACACGCGGGGTGGGGGAGATCGCTCGCCAGACCAAAGCGTGTGGTGGATACCTGAATGCCTCGACGATCTACGACCACACGCGGTACTACGCGGTGGTGCCGAGCGGCAGCTTTGCCGAGGCCCTGGAGATCCAAGCGGACGCTTGGGCGAACGCCACGTTGGACGGCGATGAACTCGCGCGCGAGCTCGAGGTCATCATCGAGGAGGCGCGCCGCAAGGCAGACACGCCCGAGGCGGTGACCACCGAGACGTTGTTCGAACTGATGTACGACGCCCACCGCATGCGGCGGTGGCGCATCGGGCACCCGGAGGTGCTACGCGCGCTGCGACATGAGCACCTGCGGTCGTTCTACCGGCAGTACTACCAGCCCTCGAACACGGTGCTGTGCGTGGTGGGCGACGTCCCGGTGGCCACGGTGATCCGTGAGGTTGAGCGGCGGTACGGCGCGGTCGCCGACGTTCCCGTGGTCCGCGATCGGGGGCCTGGGGACGCGGTGCGGGCTGAGCAACGATTCCGCGCGCTGCGCGGCGATATCACCCAGGCGCACGGAGCCTTTGGGTGGCGGGCCCCAGCTGTGCACGAACCCGCGAGTGTGCACCTGGACATCGCCGCGACGGTGCTCGCCAGCGGTCGGTCCGCGCACCTGTACCGGGCGGTTCGGGAGCGGCGGTTGGCGTCGAGTGTGAGCGCTTGGAACTACACCCCCGGGGATCTCGGTGTATTCGTGGTCCAGTGGTCGGGCCCAGTTGGCACAACCGACGACGCAGCGCGGGCTGCCTGGGCGACGGTGCACCAGCTGCCGGACCGTCTGCGCCCGCGCGAACTCGAGCGCGCACGCCGGCTGCACGCGTCGCGCACATTGCGGCGACTGGAGTCGATGGACGGCCAGGCCAACTACCTGGTCGACTGGGAAGCGTTAGGCAGTTGGACCCTTGGGGCCGCGTACGAGGCCGCCCTGGTGGAGGCAACGGTGGCCGATGTCGGCACGGCGGTGGCGGCGCACCTCGCCGCCGGGTCGGCGTCCTGGCTCCGCTACGACCCCGTGTCCGCCCCGACGGCACCGGCGACGGCTGCCGCAGCCTTTGGATCGTTAAGCAGTGCAGCATTCGACCTGCCGGACCCCGCACCCGTGACGGATCCGGCGCCGCAGCCGCGGGTCGTCGTGAGGGAGGGGTCGGTGGTGGCGGACGTTCACCTGTTTCGGACACCAGGTGGAGTCCCGATCCTGGTCCGGCGTGTGCCCGGCGCCCCGATGGTCCACATGGGGCTGCACGCACGTGGTGGGGCTTCGGCGGATCCCGAGGGAGGGGAGGGGATGGCGCTCCTCATGGCCCGCACGGCGCTCAAGGGAACCAACCGCCGCGATGCCCAGGCGGTCGCCTCCGACGGCGAAATGGCAGGGGGGAGCATCAATGCGTCGATCACGGCGGACGGACTGGGGTGGGGAATCTCCGTTCCGGCCGCCCAGTGGGCGGACGCGCTGGATCTGCTTGCCGATGTGGTCACGCAGCCCCGATTTGACGGAGACGCCCTCGAGACCGAGCGGGCCATCGCGGTGCAGCAGCTGGCCCAGGCGCGGGACGACATGTACCGCCATCCCACGCGTCTTGCCCTCGCGGCGGCGTTCGCCGGGCACCCGTATGGTCGGAGCGCCATGGGAAGCGAGGCCGGTCTGACGGCCGCGACGGTCGCACAGGTCCGGGAGATGCATCGCGTGCTGGTGCTGGAGGGAGACGTCGTGCTCGGCGTCATCGGGGATGTGGATCCAATTGACGTGGCCTCGCGCGCATCCGGGTGGTTGTCCTCCCTGGCGTGGTCCGCGCGTCCCCCGATTGAGGCGCCGACCTGGTACGGGGTGGGCCAACAGGTCGTGGAGCCGCGGGACAAGTCGCAGACCGCCATCATGCTCGCCTTTCCCGGTCCATCACGACGCGACGCGACGCGCTTCACCGCGCAGGTCCTCTCAGCGGTCACGAGCGGATTGGGGGGGAGGTTCTTCGACGCGTTGCGCGAAAAGCGCTCCCTGGCCTACACGGTGCATGCCGGCCCGGCGCTGCGCGCGCGAGCAGGATTGTTCACCGCCTACATCGCCACCAGCCCGTCACGGGAAGACGAGGCGCGACAGGGGCTGCTCGCAGAATTCGCGCGTCTCCGGCAGGAGCCCGTGGCCGAGGACGAACTGGCGCGCGCGCGCCGCTATACCGTGGGAACCCATGCCATCAGCCGACAGAGCCCGTCGGCCGTGCTGGACGACATGCTGGACGCCTGGGTGCATGGGACGGGCCTCGAGGAGATGGCCGACGTGCCCGCCCAGCTGGCCCGCGTCACTTCCGCCGACATCCTTGAGCTGGCGCGCGCCTGCTTCGACCCGGACCGACGGGTGGAAGGCATTGTGCGCGGTCGGCAGGCCTAACGACGCACCCGCTCGCGGAAGCCGAGCGCACCGTTCAGCCACCGTACCAGCGGGCGAACTAATACGAAATCCTTCGCCACCTGGTCCACGAGCCGCGGTCCGGTGACCTGCGCATCGGTGAGGGGAGCCGAGACGGTATAGGAGGCAAACCGCAACCAGTTCGCCGCCGGGTGGTCCACCGTCCAGGGGCGTGGCACTCGCTTGAGGACGTGCTCCTCGCTCAGTGGGCCGAACCGTCGCCGAAAGGCGGGCGCGCCGAGGGCGCGCTCGAGGCCGCGATGGTCCGTGGCGATCCGTTCGCGGATCGCGTTGAGCGACGGGCGCGGCGGCATCCAGAGCCCACCGGCCACCATCGACGCGCCGGGTTCCAGGTGGAAATAGAATCCCGCGCCGGCACCATGGGTCTCCGATCCGACGCCGGGGGCGCCGTCGAGGTGCGCGAACCAGCAGGCCACGTGGGTCTTGTACGGCGACTTGTCCTTGGAGAACCGCACATCCCGGTACAGCCGGAAGATCGCCTTCTTCGGTGATCCGCCGATTTCCGGGACCGTGGTGGCGAGCCGGACGTCAAGCTCCTCGACCAGCTCACGCAACGGCGCAAGGAGGAGTGAGTCAAACGTTGTCTTGCGCTCAACGAACCACTCGCGGCGGTTGTTGCGCTTCAGCTGGCGCAGGAAGGTCAAGGCAGCGGGGGTGAACATCGGCGGGGAATGGTGGGTGACCGGCACCGGGCCACGTCCGGCTGGGCGTGGCAAGGGGCCGAAGGCTATCGCAGGACCACGGCCCCTTCGCGCAGCGCGCGGTGGATCGCCGCCAGGGCGAGGACGGCAGGACGCAGCTTACCGTCCGAGCGGCGAAGGCCGGAGAGCACGTCGTAGTCGCCGGCGCCATCCACAATCACCGCCTGGACCCGGGGCTGGGCGCTGGCCCACGCCAGGGTACCGGTGAGGGCGTGCTGCTGCGCGCGTTCGCCGTATACGTACGGCCAGGTGCGCACCGACGTGACCCAATGCGGGCGTGTGTTGGTCGACATCCACCGCGCGGCCACGCGCCACTGGGCCTGCAGTTCCCCGCCGCCGCGAAACCCGGGAGCAAACGAGAAGGCGAGCAGGTCAATATCGGGCGAGGCCGCGGCCCAGTGGTACAGGGCGGAGTCTGTCGCGGACCAGGTGGAGGCGGCGACGGCCACCTGGGTCCGGGGGCGCAGGGTGTGTGCCAGGCGCCCTGCACGGGTGAGGTAGTCCGTCCACCAGCGCAGCGGGACGGCGCCGATGACCCCTGTGCCCTGTCCCATCGGGTCCACGGCGGGGACCACCACGTCGGGGCGCACGCGGCGCACGATCTGCTCGAGGGCGCGCAATCGGGACTCGCCCAAGGCCACCGGGTCGCGTTGGCGCTGCTCTCGCTCGCTGCGATCCCAGCCTAACGAAACCACCAGGAGCACCGAGTCCGCCCGCACGTCGGCGAGTACACCGGCCAGGGAGTCCAGGGCGGCGCCGGACGCGCCGGCGGGGGTCACGGTGACCGCCAGCACCTCAACCGCCATCGAGTCCACGAGGGACAGGTCATGCCGGATCGCGAGGCCGGCAGGTGCGCGATCCAACGAGGGAAAGAGTCGCAGTCCGAGGGCCAGATCGCCCCGCGGGCGGTCGCGCATCGGCGTGTCGGCCAGGCGGCGGAACGAGGCGTTGGCCCGTACTGCCGTGGGATACTCCAGGGCACAGAGGAGCACGACGCCGAGGGTGCCAGCGGCCAGCAGCGCGCGAAAGGGCCGGGCCCCTGGCCAACGGGCGGGACCGGCCGGCGTCAGTACCGGCAGGATGAGCGCGAGAGGAGTTGCGAGCGCGTCCGGACCCCAGGCGAGCCCGGCCACGCTGGTCAGCACGGTTGCCGCGCCGAGGACCTCCGGGCGAAGGTCAGGCCATATCGTCGCCGCGTAGCGAGCCAGCCCGCCAACGGCCAGGACGACGTTGAACAACAGGAATGGGATGCTGACGAAGGAGCTGACGCGCCGCTCACGCAGCACCGCGACGCCTTGTGCCACAAACAGGAGCAGGGTCACCGGCCAGATCCAGGTCAGGAGCCCCACGGTTCGCCCAAGGGCGATCCACTGCCCGACGACAGCGATGATCGCCCCGGGGACGAACAGGAGGCCGCAGAGCCCGCTCAGCTCGCGGATCGCTCGCCCGCCTGGTGCCGTCGCGATGCGGGCAGCGAGCAGCAGGTTCCAGGCGAGGACGACCCCTGCCACGCCGTAGATCCATCCGAGACGCGCATCAAGCCACATGGAGCGCAATCTCGATGGAATAGTCCCCGGGACACCAGTGCCATCGCCCGCCCGCGACGTGGTAGCTTGCCCCCGTGACCGACTCGGTGTGGACGTCCGTACCCAACCTGCTCTCGTTGTCTCGCCTCGTCTTGGCGGCAGCGTTCGTGGCGCGCGCGGACCCGTCTTTTCGGGTGGCCGTGATCCTCGTGGCTGCCCTCACCGATTGGTTGGACGGGTTCCTCGCTCGCCGGTCGAAACGCATGACACGGTGGGGGGCGCTGCTGGACCCGATCACCGACCGCATCTTTGTGTTCGCCGCGGTCTGTGTGTACCTCGCGGAGCGGCAGCTGACCGGTGCCCAGTACCTGGTCCTCATCTTCCGTGACCTCATGACGGCGATCGGGTTCGTCGTTGCGCGCAACGTGTCGTGGCTTCGCCCGATCACCTTTCGCGCGCGCCTGGCCGGCAAGCTGGTGACGGCGCTGCAACTCGTGGTGCTCGTCGCGGTACTGGTCCGGCCCGCGTTGGTCCCCGTGCTGATTCCCCTCATCGCCGTGCTCGCCGTCATCGCCGTGGTGGACTACACGTTGCTCCTGTGGCGCGAACGCGCGCGGACATGACCAGCGCCCTCGCGCGAGGGGTCGTGCTCGCCTGCCTGGTGGCACCGGTCCTGCAGGCACAGGCGCCACGGGCCCAGCGCCCATGGCGCCTGCTGGCTCGCGTGGATGCCGTGGCGGCGACGCATGGGGCCCTGCAGGCGGGCGTTGGGGTGAGCCTTCCGTCGGGCACGTACCTCCGCACCGAACTCACGGCAGCCGCCGGTGGAACGTGGTGGGACGACGGCGTTCGCCTCGGGGGACGGGTTGACGCGGTCGCACGATTCGTCATTGACCCGTTCGCCGAGTCACTGCGGGCGGTCCACGCCGTTGGTGGGGTCAGCGCGATGCACGACGGTCGCGAGTGGCAACCGCGCCTGATGGTGGGCCTCGGCGTCGAGGGACGCCGAAGGGGGCCGGTGCGGTGGTCGACCGAAGTGGTGGTCGGGGGTGGCGTTCGAGTTGGCGTCGTCGCGCGACGCACCCGTCCCAGCCGGCGCTGACAAACGAGCGGCCCCCTCAAGGAGGGGGCCGGATCACCTCAGGCGGCGGTCACCGCTTCATCGACCTGGCGCGACTTGGGAGGCTGTACGAACCGGTCGCCAAGAACCCGAAGCTGCTTGAGGTCGGTCGGCGAGAGCTCGTGGTAGCGGTCCGACAGGTATTTCATCGTGTCGTCGAACCACTCGCCCTGGTGCGCTGGGTCAGCGCCAATGACGCCGCACGTCATGATGTGCTGGAACAACTCATCGCGAGCTTGATCAAACGGGGTTGGGCCCGAAGACGGAGCCTGCGTCGGTCGCCGAACTGGTTTTTTCGCCATGTAGGCAGGGTAGGGAGTGGGAGGGCCGCCCGAAAAGTAATCGGGAATGAGGGGGACCCCAAGCCTCACGAGTACCACGTGCAGATCATGGGACGAAACGTCTCTGTCCGCGACCACGCTCAGCGTGTTTCCGCCTCGTCTGGGGTACGCACAAAGGCCAGAATCAGTTGAGCCAGGGTCGTGGGGTCCTCCTCCGGGACAAGGTGCCCGACGGCGTCGATGGCCTGGTAGTGTCCCTTCGGGATGGCGCCGGCGTACGCTTCCGCCACCTGCCGGGTGCACCAGCGATCCCGAGTGCCCCTCGTGACGAGTGTGCGCTGGCGCACCCGCGAAAGGTCAATGTCGGCCACGTCCTCCTCCCGCAGGGAACCGGCCAGGGCCAGCAGGTGATTGGTGCCTTCCCGCCCGAGGAATGGGACGGTGTATCGGCCAATCAGTTGCCACGGCATCGCATCGGGGGATTCCACGCTCTCGCGCAGGAACGGCTGAAGCAGGGCGAGAGATCCGAAGAGCCCCTGGGTCAGCCGAAAGGCGTGGCGTGCCGTGTCCCGCTGCAGTTCGCGGATTTCGTTCCCGGCAATGTCGTTGAGGGCTGGCGCCCCGACCATCACCAGCCGCCAGACCCGTTCGGGACGGTCTACGGCGAGGCGCAGCGCCACGACCGCCCCAAGGTCAAGCCCGACGATCGTCGCGCGGCGCAACTCGAGCGCGGTGAGGGCGGCGTCGAGATATCCGGATTGCGCATCGATCCCGAAATCCGCCTCGTACGGTCGATCCGACTCGCCATACCCGAGCAGGTCGATCGAAAAGACGCGAAGGCCGTGGACCGCCAGAAGGGGGCCCACGTGGCGCCACAGAAAACTGGCCGTCCCGAAGCCGTGCAGCAGGACGACGGGCTCGTCCCCGTATCCGTACCGTTCGACGTGCAGGTGCGCCCCTGTGGCCAGGGGAATGCTGAAGAGGTCGGCGTCGGGGGGAAGCGCGGTCAGATGGGCGGAAGCTGAGGCGTTGAGGGTAAGCCGGTAACGGGTCGGCCCGAAAGGGGAGGGGCGCGGTTGCCTCCCCGCCGCCGCGTCCTTTACTTGCTGGTCCGCTTCACGCGGTTCACCACCCCCCAACACGACCCATGGCAAAGCAGAATCAGGGGCAATCTTCCGGAAGCCAGAGGCGGGCCAAGGCGCCCGCCCGCAACCAGAAGGGAATGTTCACCGTGCTCGGACTGATCGCGGCGGCGTTCGCGGTGTTCATCGTCTACCAGATGAACAAGCCGACCGGGCAAGAGGCGGTGACGATCGACCCCGGGACTCCCTTGCCCACCGCCGCCGGATATACGATGGGCAGTCCCGACGCCCCGGTGAAGGTGATCGAGTTCGCGGACTTCGAGTGCCCCGCGTGTGCCCAGTTCTTCACGCTCACCGAGCCCGACGTGCGCGCGCGCCTCGTCGAGACAGGGCAGGTCAGCTACACGTTCATGGACTTTCCGCTCCCGATGCACCCCAACACGTGGCCGGCGTCCAACGCGGCGGCCTGCGCGAATGAGCAGGGGAAGTTCTGGGAATACCACGACATCCTCTTCCAGATGCAGGACCAGTGGAGCGGCTTTGCCACTCGGCGCCCCGGCGGGAAGTTCAAGGAGTTCGCGCAGCAGGTGGGGCTCGATGTCGGCAAGTGGGAGTCCTGCTTCGACGCGCAGAAGTACAACCTGAACATCAAGGCCCACGAGCAGGAAGCGGTGAAGCGCGGGGCGGGGCAGACCCCCACGTTCATTATCGGGAATCGCCGGGTGCCCGGCAGCATCTCGTTTGACAAGTTCAAGGCCTATGTCGACACGGCCTTGGCCGAGGCCGGGCCGCAGGCCCTCCCCTCACAGGGTGACACGGCGCAACGCCCGTCGGTCAACGTCGTCCCGGAGAAGAAGGGCACGCCGTAAGGCAGCGACGCATGGCTTCCTTCTGGCGCAAGGTCTTTCCCGAGTCGCTCTTCCCCCGCGGGCTGGATGAAGGGGCGGAGCGTCGGATGCGCCTCGCCCAAGCCCGTGCCGAAGAGGCGTTGGTCGAGGCGCATGTGCGAAACGCGCTGATGTTCATCGACACCCTCGCCGAAGACATGGCGTTTGATCGCGCCATCGACACCTATGTGCGCGTCCTCGGCGTGCCCGAGCCCTTGGCGAGCGTCGTCGCCACGCGGGTGCTGGTGGAGTTGGGTGAGGAATTGGTTCCCCAACGCGTGATCCGCCCGCGTCCACCGGCAGGACGCGAGACGTTTTCCGACGACCTGCCGGCGGACCCGGAAGACCTCACGCTGCGCGTTCGCCGGGGCGAGTAGCCTCGGCGAACGCGCGCAACGCCCGCGTACAGCGGATCAGTTCACTCCTGCCCCTCGTATTGCTCCTTTAGGTTCGCGACCACACCGGGGTCGGCGAGGGTGGTGGTGTCACCCAGGGCACGTCCTTCAGCGATGTCACGCAGCAGTCGGCGCATGATCTTTCCGGAACGGGTCTTGGGCAGGTCCGCCGAAAAGAGGATGTCGTCCGGGCGCGCAATCGCGCCGATCTTGTCCGCCACGAACGCCTTCAGTTCGTCCCGCAATTCCGACGAGCTGTGGAAGCCGGTGCGGAGCGTGACAAAGGCAGCCAGGGCCTGACCCTTCAGCTCGTGCGCCTTCCCGACCACTGCCGCTTCGGCCACCGCCGGATGCTCGACCAGGGCGCTCTCCACTTCCATGGTCCCGATGCGATGGCCGGCGACATTCAACACGTCATCGACCCGGCCAAGGATCCAGAAGTAGCCGTCCTCGTCGCGCTTGGCGCCGTCGCCGGCAAAATACAGGTCCGGCCGCCCGGGCCACTTGGAGAAGTAGGTGTCCACGTACCGCTGGTCATCGCCCCAAATGGTGCGAAGCATCGAGGGCCACGGGTGCGTGAGGGCCAGCAGGCCGCCCCCCGTGGGGATTACCCTCGCCTCGGCGTCCAATAACTCGGCCCTGAAGCCAGGTAACGCCGTGGTCGCCGAACCCGGCTTGGTGGTGGTGAGACCTGGGAGCGGGGAGATCGCGATGGCGCCTGTTTCGGTCTGCCACCAGGTGTCCACGATCGGGCAACGGTTGCCCCCGATGTGCTGTTGGTACCACATCCACGCTTCGGGATTGATCGGCTCGCCGACACTGCCGAGGAGCCGGAGGCGGGACAGGTCGTGTCGAGCGGGCCATTCGTCGCCCCACTTCATGAAGGCCCGGATCGCGGTCGGTGCGGTGTAGAAGATCGTGACGCCGTGGCGGGCGCACATCTCCCAGAAGCGGTCTTTCTCCGGCCAATCCGGCGCGCCTTCATACATCACACAGGTGGCCCCGTTGGCGAGGGGGCCGTACACGAGGTAGGAGTGCCCGGTGATCCAGCCGACGTCGGCCGTGCACCAAAACACATCCTCGTCGCGCAGGTCAAAGACGGTCCGGGTGGTAGCGGCGACCGCGGTGAGGTAGCCGCCCGTGGTATGCACGATCCCCTTGGGTTTGCCTGTTGTTCCGGATGTGTAGAGGATGAAGAGGACGTCCTCGGCCTCCATCGGTTCTGCCGGGCACTCGGCGCTCGCGTGGGCCATGAGGCGGTGCCACCAGTGATCGCGGCCCTCGCGCATGTCGGCGAAGGACTCGTCGCCCAATCCCCCGGGCCGTCGCTGCACCACCACCACATGCTCCACCGAGGGACAGCCTTCCAGGGCCCGGTCGGTGTTGCGCTTGAGGGGCACGACCTGGCCCCGCCGGTACCCGCCGTCCGCCGTGATGACGACCCGGGCGGCGGCGTCGTTCATCCGGTCGCGCAGCGACTCCGGCGAAAAGCCCCCAAACACGACGGAGTGGATGGCGCCGATGCGGGCGCATGCCAGCATGGCAATGGCGGCCTCGGGGATCAACGGGAGGTAGATTCCGACGCGGTCGCCGCGCCGCACGCCTAACGACTTGAGGACATTGGCGAACTTCTTGACCTCGACGAACAGCTCCCAGTAGGTCAGCGTGCGTCGGTCCCCTGGTTCGCCCTCGAAGACAATGGCAGCCTTGTTGCGCCGTGCGGTGGCCACGTGACGGTCGAGGCAGTTGGTCGCGACATTCAGCGTCCCTCCCGTGAACCAGCGCGCCCGCGGCGGCTGCCAGTCCAGCACGCGGGTCCACGGGGTGAACCACTCCAATGATGCGGCTTGTTCCGCCCACCAGGCCTCGGGGTCGGCCGCGGCGGCCTCGTGTGCCTCCGGGGTCCGGATGTGGGCGCGCGTTGCGAAATCCGCGGGCGGGGGAAAGCGGCGATGCTCCTGAAGCAGGACGTCGATGTCAGACATGTCGTCGAAAAACGGGGATGGGTATCACCTTCCCGAACCTGTCCATGCGGGCGCGCCACGGCAATCCGTCCCGACACCGGTCGCACGTTGCGGATGAGTCAGGCACTTCGCGGCGCTCCGTCCAACACTCCCGAGCTCGGTGCGCCATGCAACCTGTTGCCGGACATGGTGTTAGCGCATGCGGCACCCCACTGGCACGGCATTCGCCACTGCGTTCTGGTGTACTCGACCCACGGAGAACGTCTCGTCATGGGAGCAATAGCGGAACTCGCACTCGTGGAAGCACCTGCGCGTCTCGTCGCCGAGACGCGGGTCGACTTTCGGTCAGCGGCGATGGACGGCCTCGAGCGGGCGGTGGGGTCTGGCGAGACCGTGCTCCGCATCGAGATGGGCGAGACGGCCGACGTGGACGCAAGTGGACTGGGCACGCTCGTCGTCGTACAGAAGCGCGCCCGCGAGCGCGGGCTGCAGACCATCCTGATGCGGACGCAGGGACCGGTGCGTTCCTTGCTGGCCGCGACGCGGCTGGAGGGGTTGTTCGAGTTCCAATAGGGGCGGTGGTGGGTTGGGGACGATCCCCTGCGTGGCACGTTCGGTTGGGGGCCGAGCGTGACGCGTGGGGGATCCGTCGTTTAGACTGCGGGGAGGACCGAAGGCGAAACCCCGGTCGGTCCCGGACGCGTAGGCCCGCTCACACTCCCATTGCCCATGGACCGATACGAAGCGGTCATCGCGCTGGTCTCGATCATCTTTGGAACCGGCGCCGCCGTCGCCATCACCGCGGTCATTGCCAACACCGTGCTCAAGATGCGCAAGACCCCGCAAATCGACTTTGTGGGATTGCAGCAGGTCGAAGCCCGGCTCGAGCGGATGGAACAGGCGATCGACGCGATGGCCGTGGAAATGGAGCGCGTATCCGAGGGGCAGCGATTCACCACACGGCTGCTGAGCGAGAAGGCGGAGGCGCGGTCGGCGTCGTGACACGCCTTGCGTCCGCTCGGGGCGTCGCTATCGTTAGGCGACCCGGACCCTGGCGACGATGATTCACCCCTGGCGTGACCTGGCCCCCGGCCCCCATCCCCCGGATGAGGTGACCGCGATCATCGAGATCCCGCGTGGGAGCCGCAACAAGTACGAGCTCGACAAGGACTCCGGTCTGTTCAAGCTCGACCGCGTCCTGTATTCCGCCGTGCACTATCCGGGCGACTACGGCTTCATCCCCCGGACCTTGCACGAGGACGGCGACCCGCTCGATATCATCGTGCGTATCGACGAGCCCACCTTCACCGGGTGCCAGATCCGGGCGCGTCCGATCGGGGTGCTCAAAATGCTCGATCGCGGTGAACCCGACGACAAGGTGCTGGCGGTCCCCGCGGCGGATCCGCTGCACGGTGAATGGTTCGACATCGCCGACCTGCCGCAGCACTACCTCAATGAAATCGAGCACTTCTTCCAGATCTATAAGGATCTCGAGGGGAAGCGCATGACCATCGTCGGCTGGGAAAAAAGCGACGTCGCCATGCAGGTCGTGGTGGAATGCATCGAGCGGTACCGCCACCACTACCTGGAAGCGGGGCCGTAGGGCGCGGCTCCTTGGTTGCCGGGGAGCACGACGCGTCGGGCCCTTGATGCGTCGGTCCAGAGGTCCGACCGTTTCTGGACGGCTATGATCGGTCCTTCAGTGCGACATCCCAGAGGACCGTGCCGGCGACTGCCCCCGTAATCGGGCCGATCCAATAGACCAGCTGGGCCTCCCAGATTCCGGAGATGAAGGCTGGTCCAAAGGAACGCGCGGGATTGAATGAGGCTCCGGTCAGTGGCCCGATGGCCATGATCAGCGCGCCCACCACGAAGCCGACGATGATCCCTGCGGCGGGAGGACGCGCCTCGATCGACGTGACGCCGCAGACCGTCAGGGCGAGGAGCGCGGTCGTGATCGCCTCGAGGATAACCCCGTGGGTGAACGTGACGTCGGACGCGAGGATGGTGCCGCCAATACGCGTCGCCTGCAGCACATCAGGCGGATACGTCGACGAGAGCACCCACGCGCCCACCGTCGCCCCGATAAGCTGCGCGGCGATCTTGAGGAGGCCGTCCACCGGAGCCGTGCGGCGCGTGACTACGTGCGCCACGGTGATCGCCGGGTTGAAATGACCGGAGATACGAGAGAAGGCTCCCACGAGCGCGGCAATCGTGAGCGCGTAGGCCACCGCGTTGGCGAGGAGCGCGGCCTGGCTGTTGGTGCGCGCGGTCATCATGATCGCGGCACTGCCCATGAACACGATGGCGAAGGCGCCGATGAACTCGGCGAACAGCGGACGAAGCGATTTGGGCATGGGCGGTGGGAAGGGAGCGGCGCCGAAGCTGGGGCTCGATCGCCCCTCCCGCAAGCTTGGCCCCAGGTGAACCGCGCGGGTCGCCGTCCGTGCCGTCGGCCGTCTAGCCCTTGCCCATGACCAGGGCGGCGTTGATCCCCCCGAACCCGAACGAATTGGAGATGATGCGCTGCGCGTCGAGGGCACGGCCTGTGGGCGCGACGTGCTGCAGGTCGCACGCGGCATCGGGCGTGTCGAGGTTGACGGTCGGTGGGACCCACCCGCGCTCGAGGGCGAGGGCGCAGACGGCCGCCTCGAACGCCCCTGAGGCGCCTAACGCGTGGCCGTGGTACCCCTTGGTGCCGGAGACCGGAAGTGCCGACGTGCGCTCCCCGAAGACCTGACGAATGGCCAGCGCCTCGGTGGGGTCGTTCAGCGGCGTGGCGGAGCCGTGGGCGTTCACGTAGTCGATCTCGTCGGGAGCCACGCCGCCGTCCGCGAGCGCCAGCCGCATGGCGCGGGCCGCCTGCGCCCCATCCGGACGAGGGGCAGTCATGTGGTGCGCATCGTTGGTCATGCCAAAGCCGAGGATCTCCGCGTAGATGCGTGCCCCACGCGCGACGGCCCGGTCCCGCTCCTCGAGCACCAGGATCGCCGCCCCTTCGCCCATCACGAAGCCATCGCGGTCCCGGTCAAAGGGTCGTGAGGCGCGCGCGGGGTCGTCGTTGCGTGTCGACATGGCGCGAATGAGGGCAAACGCGCCGAAGCACAGCGGGGCCAGGGGGGCTTCGGCACCGCCACACACCATCAGGTCGGCATACCCGTCGCGCACCTGCCGAAATCCCTCCCCAATCGCGATGCTGCCCGAGGCACAGGACATCGCGTTGGTGGAGTTGGGGCCGTGTGCCCCCAGCTCAATGGCAATGTTGCAGCTCGCCGCACCCCCAAAGACGGCGAGCGCCAGGGTGGCGTCAACAGCGCGCAGGCCGCCGCGGAGGTAGTTCCCGAGCTGTTCCTCGGCGTACCCGACACCGCCTAACGCCGTGCCCATCATCGTCCCGACGCGATCCCGGTCCTCACTCTCCATGCGTACGGCGGCATCGTGCAGGGCCATCCGGGCCGCCACGACGGCAAACTGGCCATATCGGTCCAGGCGTCGGGCGCGCTTCTGCTCCAGGTGGTCCAGAACGCTGAAGTCACGCACCTCGGCCGCGAGATGCGACCGAAACGGCGACGGATCGAACCTCGTCACCGCCGTCACCGCGCTCCGGCGGGCGTGCAGCCCCTCCCACAGCCCTTCCACTGACAGGCCGATGGGCGTCAGTGCGCCGATGCCCGTCACGACCACGCGTCGCTTCATCGGGCTTCGGCCGCGCGGGCGAGACCGGCGAGCGTGCGACTCGCGATCCCGTGGATGAACACTGGGCCGATCACCCACGTCGCCGCGACACCACCGATCAGCGGCCAGCGCGGGCCGTCCCACACATGCCAGAGCGTCACCTGCGTCCCGCCCTCGTGCGGTGCAAACGCCCACTCAACGTCCATCCCCGTTGTGATCCCGCCGATGTGGCGAAATCGGACCGCGGGTCTCATTCCGTCGACCTGCATTTCAGACAGCCACCACGTCGGCCAGTTGAGCACGCCGAAGGGACGGTTCGCACTCATCTCCACGATCCCACCGCCGTCGCTCGCGCGCTCTCGCATGCGCACGAACCGGTAGTGCGCGAGGTGCGCCGGCCAGGCTTCCACGTCGCGCGCGAGGGTGAAGATGGTCTCGACCGGGGCGCGGACCCACATCACGTCGCGCGTCACCATCCGGCGCCCCTGGGGCAGCGGACCTAACGAGTACGGCGGACGGTGGGTGGCCACAGCCACAGGTGCGACATCCATGAGATCTGGCAAGCTATGCAGGGAGGGAGGCGGAAGGAACGCGCGGTGCGCGGCAGGTCCCCACGAGCCGGAACCCGGCACGTTTCGTTACATGTACGTCGCAGCCGCCTGCACGGTCGAGCAGCGCGGCCAGTTCGGGGACGGTAAACGCGCGCCGCACGCTCAACATCCCGTCGTGGCGGCTCACTGGGTGGAAGCCAAGCGGGAACGACGCGAGCCAGAGTCCGATCTCGGCGAGCCGTGTCCGTTGCAGGTCGGCCACGACCACACCGATGCGCGACACACGCACGGCTTCCCGCAGGAGCTGGCGCGCGGCGTCCTCGTCGAAGTGGTGGAGCAGGAGGGCACAGATCGTCACGTCCACCGCGCGGTCATGCAGCGGAAGCGCCAGGGCGTTCGCGCAGATCGCCATGCCCTCACGTCGGGCGGCGACGCGGGCGAGGCGTTCGTGCACGTCGAGTCCGATGCAGTGGGCCTGGAGTCGGGCACGGGTTGCCACACGCCGTACGACGTGTCCCGCACCTCCGAGGCCGGCGCCGAGGTCGAGGACAGTCACCGACTGGGTGGCGTCGCGAACCAGCGCGTCGATGCCAACGGCGAGGGCGCGGTCGCCGCCCAACCAGCGGTTGCTGCATGCGATATCGCGGTGCGAGCGCTCCCGAAGCGTCCACGGCGTGCGGGGATCGTCCAGGATCTCGGCGCGCTGTTGCCGCGGGGGGACGATCCAGCTCAACGCACGTGCACGTAGGTGCCGCGGTGGTACACCAGCGGCTCCGTGGCGTCGGCATGGCGTGCGGCGACGACGTGGCCGACCAGGATCTCATGGTCGCCGGCCGTCAGGCGTTGCGATACCTGGCAGGTGAGGTTGGCGTGCGCGTCGGTCAACCAGGGCGCCGAGTGCGGGCCCGGTTCCCAGGCGACGCCATCAAACCGGAGTTCCATCGCCTCGTCGGCGAAACGCCGCGACAAGTCCGCCTGACCGGACGCGAGCAGGTTCACGCCGAACACCGTGCTTGCCGCAAACAACGGCAGCATGGTCGCCGCGCGATCGATGCACACGAGCACCAGGGGCGGGGCGATGGAGACGGAGGTGAAGGCACTGACCGTCATCCCGTGCGGACGTCCGGTGACATCCTGCAGGGTGACCACGGTAACCCCGCTGGCGAACCGTCCGAGCACGGCGCGAAAGGTGTCGGGGGTGACGCCCGGGGGTGAGCCGGTGGGTGCGCTCATGCAAGGGACTCCGGAACGGGTTCCCCGCGGAGGGGCGACGCGCCCGCTCCTGCGAGGAGGGAGAGGAGGAAGGCGGGCCGCAGGACCCGGGACGGGGGAACGAAGTCGCCGGCCACGCCGACGAGGAGATCGGCGAGGTCGCGTCGGGCCTTCAGGCGACGGCCGAGCAGGTTGAAGAGCGGCGGCACGGTGAGCGCGGCCCCGATGAGCCGTTCGACCCGCCACTTGCCGGCGAAGGTGTCGCGTCGCGCCCGTTCCCACGCCGCGAGCGCGTGCCCCTGCCGCGCGGCCGAGCTGGCCCGGGATGCTTCAAATGCGTAGGGCAGCAGGCGCTGCGCCCCGCGAAGGGCGGCGTAGATCCCCTCACCGGTGAACGGGTCGTAGAAGTCCGCCGCATCACCGACGAGCGCTGCACCAGGGGCCCACGCGCGCGTCACACGATGATTGAACGGGCCGGTGACGACAGGCGCGCCGAGCCGCTCGCTGCCTGCGAGGCGGGCCTGGACGCCAGGGACCCGGGAGAGCCACGTGTCCATGAAGGCGCCCGCATTCCCGGCCGCCGCCTGCATCAGCGGCGCGGGCACCACCACCGCCACGTTGGTGATCCCACCGCCGACATCGGCAAGCCCGACATAGCCGTGTGGGGTCACGAACATTTCCCCCCGGGGCCCCATCCCTGCGACGTGGCGATGGTGCGCGACCACGGCGTACCGCCGGGGCCAGCGTCCCGCGCGGGCCACGCCCAGGCGTCGCGCCACGATGCTGCGTAACCCATCGGCCCCGATCACGAGCGGGGCGCGCCGCGTACCGCCGCCCTGCAGCTCAACGCCCACCACCTGGTCCCCCGCGCGCACGAGGTCGCGCACGCTCACGCCGAGTTCCACCCGGGCCCCTTGCCGCTGGGCATGGTCGAGGAGAATCGCGTCCAGCACGGTGCGGCGCAGGGCGATCCCGGCGTCGCGAAACCCGCGGAACCCGTGTCGGGCAAGAAAGTCGCCGCGAAACTCCGTCCCGTCCGGGGTAGTGATCGACATGCCAGTGAGTGCCGCTCCCCCCGCCGCCTCCACACGGTCGAGGACCCCCAGGTCATCCAGCGGCAGTGCCGCCTGCGGGCTGAGGTATTCGGCGCACGGCTTGTCGCGCGGGAAGATCGCCCGGTCCAGCACGAGGACGTCGGCGCCGGCACGGGCGAGGAACGCCGCGATCGCCGAGCCCGCGGGCCCGGCGCCGACCACGATGACCTCAGCGTCGCGTCGGGTCACTCCTCAACGCGCAGGAACAGCTGCCCTCCCAGTTCGAGCTGGTCGCCGACGAGCCGCATGTCCAGGGCGACCTGGAAGGGCGAGGGCGAGACGAAGTCGATGACGAGCCGCGCACCCTCGAGCCGCCAGCGCCCGGCGCTCACCAGGATGTCGGCGAGGCCGAGGGTGTGGTTGCGCGCCACCTGCACGCGCACCGCCGTACCGTCTGCTGCAAACTGGTAGGTTGTCTCGCTGGACCGACTGTAGTTGAAGTCGTCGAGGAAGAAGATGGCGCGGCGCCACGCCCCAAGAAGCGCGGCGGACGTGTTGCTCCCCCCCACGCGCCCGATGCGTGCGGTGGTGGGTCCCGCAATCCCCGGGCCGTCGCAGGCCAGGCAGAGGGGCAGGAGCAGCAGGTACCGCGTCACTGGATGATCGCGTGTAGGGGGACGGCGATGGCCGCGCCGACGACGGTGCTCAGCAGGTTCACCATGTCATTGTCCATCACGCGCCATCCGCTGTGTCCGACCGTTGGGGTGTGGCAATCATGCATGACACGCTCCGTGAGCCTGGCGCAGCGCGGACACCATCGGCGATGCTGCACGGTGGCGCCAAGGAGAGTGTCACATAAGGCCCCGCCGACGCCACCCATGGCACCGGAGAAGGCTGCTGCAGGGTCGAACCCCGCGCAGGCCGCGACCGTTCCCATCCACGCGGCACCCGCGCACATCGCCAGCGTCCCGGGCAAGGTGACCGCCCCCGAGGTGCCTGGGGGAACCGGACCACGGCTGCGCCACGACCACGGCGTGGCCCCGCTGCCGATCCCGATCTCCGTGGCCCAAGTGTCGGCGGCGGCCGCGGTCAGGGCGGCGATGCCGATGATCTCCGGCCAGCCCGAGGTGACCGCCAGGGTCGCGAGGGCCGCGGCGGCAAAGACGCCACCATTGGCGACTACCTGGACGGCGGTGCGCACCGCGTCGGGCGACAGGACACCACCGGCAAGGCGCACCTTCGCCTGGCGACGCCACCTCGACAGGGCGATCGCGGGGACAAAAAAGGCGAGCAAGAGGACGGCCCAGCGATTCCCGGCGAGCACCGCGGCGGCACCAAGGAGCGCGGCGACCGTGGAGCCAACGATCGAAAGCAGCCTGAGACGCCAGGTGGCAACCCCCGCGAGGCTCGCGAGCGCCAGGCTGGCCAGGAGCCGTGCTTCCGTCATGTGGGGTGGCCAGGTTGCATGTCGGAAGGTTCGCCCGTTGGACCGGGATTGCCAATCTGCTTGAAGCCCCTGTGAGGGGCCGTTACCTTCGGTCCCATCCTTATGCCAGACACGGTCGACGCCCTGCTCCCGCTCTCGTTCCTCGAAGCCGTGCGAAATGTCGACACGCCCGTCGAGGACTTCGAGGCGGAACTGGTGGGGGAGCTGCGCAACAAGCGCCTCGGGCTGAGCGACACCGTATACAACCAGATCAAGCGGTTCACGGAAGCCGTGCGGCGAGGGCAGCGGACGTCGTTCGACGAGGCCGTCGGGTTGGCCCGACTGCTGGGCCGCCGCCCGGACGCGGAGGCGGTGTTTCGCGCCGCGGGGCGACAGCTGGCGGCGGAATCGTACCGGACGTTGGGCGGGGTCTCGCGCCGGCTCATGCTCATCCTGCCGTCGCTGGTGGCGCGGCCGATCGCCCTGCGCAAGGTGCGTCGCCTCGCCGCTCGGCACCTGGACGGGCGCATTTCACGTGTAGGTTCGAACGTGCTGTTGGACGTCCCGGGGTCGGTCACCGCCGATGCGGCCCCCCGGTCGATTGGGTGCACTTACTACGAGGCGTCGTTGAAGGAGCTGTTGCGCCTCACCGTCAACGCCGGTGGGGCGGTGGATCACGTCCGGTGTGCGTCCCGCGGCGAGGGGACGTGCCAGTGGCGCATGGAGTGGAAGGGAACCTCCAACTGAACCGGATGGCCTGATGCCGATCCTGACGACGACGTCCCTCCCGGAGATCCAGGCGGCCCTGCGGGCCGCGGGGCTCGATGGGTGGCTGCTGTATGATTTTCGCGCCCTGAATCCGATCGCCCAGCAGGTGATTGGCCTTCCCGGCCCGCTCTCGCGACGCATCTTCGTCCTGGTGCCTGCCGTGGGGGTCCCCGTGGCCCTGACCCACAACATTGAGCAGGGTGCGTGGCGCGACTGGCCCACGGCCTGGGACCGGGAACGCTACAGCGCGTGGGTCGACCTCGAGGGGTGGCTGGCGCGCCACCTGGCCGGGCGGACCGTGGCGATGGAGTATTCGAGCGGGGACGCCGTACCGTACCTGGACCGCGTGCCGGCCGGTGTGCTCGAGATGGTCCGGGCCTCCGGGGCCACGGTGGTCTCCTCCGGCGAGTTGGTCTCCCGCTTTTACGCCGTGTGGACGCCCGCCCAGTTGGCTGCGCACCAGCGGGCCGCGGTGCATGTGGCGGCGATTGGCCAGTCTGCCCTCCGGGCCGCAGGGGAGGCCGTCCGTCGCGGTGAGGTCATCCACGAACACGACGTGCAAGCCTCGATCCTCGCGGCCTTCGCCCGGGCGGGACTGGAGACCTACGCGCCGCCTAACGTGTCCGTGGGCGCCCACGCGGCCGATCCGCACTACGAACCATCGGCCGAGCGTCCCGCGCGGATCACGAGTGGCAACGTCCTGTTGATTGACCTGTGGGCCAAGGAGCCGGACGGGATCTATGCGGACCAGACCTGGATGGCCGTCCTCGGCGCCCCCACCGATCGGGCGCTCGCTGTGTGGGCGGCGATCCGCGATGCCCGCGATGCGGCGATTGCCCTCATTCGGGAGCGCGTGAGCCGGGGCGAGGTGGTGCGCGGCGCGGATGCCGACGACGCCGCGCGCGCGGTGATCGTCGCGCGTGGATACGGGGAGTATTTCATCCATCGCACCGGCCACTCGATCGACGCCGGAGCCATCCATGGGTCAGGCCCCAACCTCGACAACCTGGAATCGCGCGACGTGCGCACCCTGCAGGATGGCGTTGGGTTCTCCATTGAGCCGGGGATCTATTTCCCCGGGGACCTGGGCATGCGCACTGAGGTCAACGGCTATATCAACGGTCGTGAGCTGTTGATCACGCCTGGGGAGATCCAGCACGACCTCATGGTCGTCTGACCCGGCATCTTCCACCGGCGCGCCGGGGGCCACATGTTAGGGTGATGACGCCGAGCCGTGATCCCGCGACCACCCTCCGACGCGAGATCGGTGTCGGGACCGGTGCGCTCATGGTCGTGGGGGGGATCATCGGGAGCGGGATCTTCTTCACGCCGGCCGAAGTGGCCCGGGCGTTGCCCAACGCGCAGTGGATCTTTGGGGTGTGGGTGCTGGGCGGCGTTCTGGCCTTTGCCGGTGCCCTCACCTACGCCGAGTTGGGTGCCATGCTTCCAGACGCGGGCGGCGCCTATGTCTACACGCGCGAGGCGTTCGGCCGCCTGCCGGCCTTCCTCAATGGCTGGATGACGGTCCTGCTCGTCGCGTCAGGGGCCATAGCGGCCGTGGCGATGGGATTTGCGGGGTATCTGGAGCGGTTCGTGTCACTCGACCCTCTCGGGGGGCGTCTCGGGGTGGCGGCCATCACGATCCTCGTGCTCAGCGCCACGAACTATGTGGGGCTGCGACCGGGGGTCACGCTGCTCAACGTCCTGACCGCGGCGAAGATCGTGGCCCTCGCGGTGTTGATCGCCGGGGGCCTCGTGGCGTGGGTGGCGCTCCGTGATCCGGGGAGTGTGCCCACCGCACCGCCGCCACCGGCCTCGCGGTTGTCCGGGTTTGCGACGGCCTTCGTCGCGGTCTTGTTCACCATCGGTGGGTGGCAGCAGCTGAATATGGTGGCCGGGGAGATCAAGGAACCGCAACGCGTCATCCCGCGCGCGCTCCTGGCGGGGATCACGATCGTCGTCGCGATCTACCTGGGGGCGAACGCCGTCTACCTGCGCACCCTGGGCCGCGATGGACTCGCCGCGTCGACGGCGGTCGCCGCCGACGCGATGCAGCGCATGGTTGGCGGGTTCGGGGCGACCTTCATCGCCGTCTCCGCCATGCTCTCGATCCTCGGGTTCCTCAACGTGGCGATCATCGCCAATTCGCGGATACCCTACGCGCTGGCAGCCGACGGGGCACTGTTTCGGGCCGCGGCGCAGGTGCACCCACGATTCGGCACCCCACACGTCGCCATCGCCCTCCTGGGGGCTTGGAGCCTGGTGCTCCTCTTTGCGAGCGGGGGACGCATCGGTGACTTGCTCAGCGGGGTCGTGTTCGCCGACTGGATCTTCTTTGGGTTGGGCGCGGCCAGCGTCTTCGTGCTCCGGCGGCGATACCCGGACATGCCGCGCCCGTACCGGGTCCCGGGGTACCCCCTGCTCCCGGCGTTGTTTGTCGCTGCGTCCGCCGTTGGGGTCGCGAGTGCCTATCTGGCCGCGCCCCGCACCTCGGCCTTTGGCACGCTGCTCCTCCTGGTCGGCGTCGTGGTCTTTCGGGTACTTGAACGCCGTCCCCGCTGAGATTTGCTTGCGGGCAACTCCGGAGGACGCGATGCCCACCTACGTGTACGAGACGGTTCCGACCGACGCCACGGCCCCCGAACGCTTTGAAATCCGGCAGGGGATGAACGACGCCCCGCTGGACGAACATCCCGAGCACCGCATCCCGATCCGACGGGTCATCTCGGGCGGAATGGGAATAGTGGCGAGTTCGGACCGTGCCATGCCGGTGGCGGGGCCCGGGTGCGGACCGGGGAATTGCGGCTGCGGCCGCTTCTAGTTGCTGGCCGGACGCCGCCGCGGAGCGGGTGCAAGTCGCCGCGTCACGTCATAGTTGGTGACATGCAGGTTGATGCCAGCGCCCGCTCGTATCCCGAAAGTACCATCGAGGACCAGGTCCCCTCGGGCGACCGCCGCCACGCGGCTCCCATTGGCATCAATGCGCACCGAGTCAGGATCCACCCGCACGGACAGGATGTTCAGCGCGGTGTCGTCGGTACCCGGGTGGGGCTTGATCGCCGTGGTGGGGGTCCAGTCCAGGATCGGCTGGTGCCGGGAGCCGGCGACCCGAACGACCTGCAGCGCGCCGTCGCTTCGCATGAGCACCGCGACATAGGAGGCACCAGCGGTGCTCACGTCGCGCCCGCCTAGAAAGATCCCATACCCCTCGCGGCTTGGCTCGGGGAAGAGGTGCACCTCCAACGACAACGCATAGCGGCCGTCCGCCGTGTTGCCGGTGTCGTATACGAGGGCGCCGGGCCCGGTAGTGATGTGCCATCCCGGCGGCATCGTGACGTGAGAGACGGTATCGCGGCTACCAGGATCGACCTTCACGGTCCACGGGGTCGATTGTGCCCGGAGTGCGAGGGGCAGGGCGGCGAGGAGTAGAACGCGGCGCATGTACGATGCTCCAAACAGGAGGGCGAAGAGAAGGTTGCGGGGTGCCTGCTCCACGTACTACAACGGCTTCGCGCGTGTCTCTAGCCCAGCAGCCACTGACGAATGCCGTAGATCTCCTCGCTCACCGGTTCGCGGGCGTCGTACACTCGCTGGATATCGGTCATGAGCACCGGAGCTGCTACCTCCATGACTTCGCCCTCCGTGTTCCAGGAGTTCGATGTCCATTGGCGCACGCGGACCATCCCATTCCGCGGTTTCCCGATCAGCATCAGACGTTCAACCGAGGTGGGACTGCCGCCGACGCGGAGGGTCAGGAACTCGGGCTCGTCAAACGCCAGTTGACCGGACATGTGGCGACTCAGGCGAGGGAACGATCCACCACCATCGCCGCGAACAGGAGCGCGAGGTAGAGGAGGGAGTACTTGTACACCCACCAGGCAGGCTTCGCCCAGACGGTTTCTCGGCGGATGCGGATCACCCCGTAGAGCAGGATCAGTCCAAGGACGAGCGCGCTGACGAGGTAGACCACCCCAAAGGCGCCGAAGGTGGCGGGGAGCAGGGTGAGGCCGAGGAGGATGAACGTGTACCAGAGCATCTGGTCCATGGTCTCACGTTCGCCCCAAACCAGCGGTGCCATGGGGATCCCGGCGCGTCCGTAGTCCACCTGCTTGAGGAGCGCCAGGGCCCAGAAGTGCGGCGGTGTCCAGAAGAAGATGATGAGGAACAGGTAGACGGCCGTGAGGTCGATGCGCCCCGTCACGGCGGCCCACCCAACGAGCGGGGGAAACGCCCCCGCGGCTCCACCGATCACGATGTTTTGCGGCGTGGTGCGCTTGAGCCAGCGGGTGTAGACGATGATGTAGAAATAGAAGCCGCCGAGCGCGAGGGCGGCCGTGAGCGGGTTCACGAATCGCCCGAGCAGCCAGGTTGCCGCCGTGGCGATCGCGATCCCGAAGGCGAGGACAGCGCGGGCGCCCATGCGGCCGCTCGGGATGGGTCGGGTGCGGGTCCGGGCCATCGAATCATCGATGTCACGGTCGACATACATGTTCACCGCGTTGGCGCCACCGGCCATGAGGTACCCACCGAGCGTCACCAGCAGGACCTGCTGCCAGGTGGGGTCTCCCGCGACGAACATGGGGGCCACCGTGGTCACCAGAAGCAGGGAGATGATGCGTGGCTTGGTGAGGGAGATGAAATCCTTGAGTGCCGTGCGCGACTCACTGGCGGGGGCGGTGGACAGCGAGGAGGGATTCATTGTTGTCCCCGCGACACCGGGAGGGCGGCGACCGGTCCGGCCGTCGCGGCCGAGCGGCTGGCGGTCTGTTTCGGCAGGGCGCGCCAGGTGGCCCAGAGGGTCAGGGCGAGGGCGATCGCCGGGATCGTGATCCAGAGGGCCTCACGTAGCCGGGCGGCGGCACCTGGGCCTGCGGCAGGGGTGCGACCGGCCAGGCCGTCACGAAGCACGAGGAGCTGTCCCACGGCGGCCAGCGCGGCCGCGAGGACGAAGACGACGAAGGAGAGTGTGGGCGACATCGGAGCGGAAAGCTAAGGGCCCGGGCGGTCCGGTGCGTCCTGCGGGAGGGCTGCCTTACGGCCGGATTCTTCACGGGCTACCATTGCCCGAATGTCTACCTCCTCTTCGTCGCCCACCGAGCTGCCCCGCCGCCTCGGCCTCTGGAGTGCCATCGCCGTCGTGGTCGGTTCGGCCATTGGGTCGGGGATCTTCCGGAGTCCGGCGGGGATCGCCGACCGCATCCCCGGCCCGGCGCCACTGCTGACCCTCTGGGTGGTGGGTGGATTGATCTCGCTGTGCGGTGCGTTGACCCTCGCCGAGGTGGCGAGTGAGGTGCCCAAGACGGGCGGGATCTACGCCTTCCTCAAGGAGGGCTGGGGGCGTCTCCCCGCGTTCCTGTTCGGCTGGGCGCAGCTGACGGTCGTGCGCGCCGCCGCGTTAGGCGCGATCTCGATCACCTTCGCCGAGTACTTCCTCCGGTTCCTCGGGTACGACCCCACGGTGGCGCCGTACAGCGACTATTCGCACTACATCGCGGCGGTGGCCATCGCGATCACCGCGACGTTCAATGTGGTTGGGGTAAAGATGGGGTCCGCGGTCGTCAACGTGACGACGATCATGAAGACCGGCGGCCTCGGGGTGATCATCCTGTTGGCGCTCACGTTGGGACTGGGCAAGACGGGGGGGAACTTCACCCCGTGGATGCCCCAGGAGGTGGTGCCGTTGACCGCCTACGGCGCGGCCCTGGTCTCGCTACTGTGGGCCTACGACGGTTGGATGGACCTGTCGTATGTCGCCGGGGAGGTGAAGGATCCCGAGCGCAACATGCCGCGGGCGTTGATCTACGGGACGCTGGCGATCATCACGGTGTTCTGCCTCGCGAACGTGGCGTACCTCTCGGTGCTGACCATCGACGAGATGCGGTCCTCCAAGCTGGTCGCGGCGGATGTGGCACAACGCTTGATGGGGGACGGCGGGGTGAAGTTCGTGGCGTTCACGGTGATGGCGTCGACGTTCGGGACGTTGAACGCCGTGTTGTTGACGAGCCCACGCATCCTGTTCGCGGCCGCCGACGATGGCATGTTGCCGAAGTTCATCTCGCGGGTGCACCCGACGTTCCAGACCCCGTACGGCGCGATCTCGCTGGTCGCGGTGCTGGGGATGGTATTCGTCCTGTTCCTGAACTTCGAGAAGCTGGCGGACGCGTTTGTCTACGCGATGCTCCCGTTTTACGCGCTCGGCGTGGCGGTGGTGTATGTGCTGCGGCGTCGGCCGGGGTACGCCACGAAGTTCAGGACGCCCGGCTATCCGGTCGTCCCGGCGGTGTTCATCGCGGCCGTGTTGTACCTGCTCGTGAACGGGCTCCTGGACCCCGGGACGCGGGTCTGGACGGTCGGGATTTTCGGGGTGCTCCTGCTGGGGATCCCCGTCTATAAGATGTTCGTGGAGAAGCGCTAGGCTGTTGTGACGACCCCTTTACGCGGTCCCACCTCACCGTGCGCCCGCGCCGGATAGTTTAGGCGGGTGGCGTGGGGTGTTACACAGCTTGACCCCCCTGTCACGGAGCGGCAGCTTTCCCGTCGCCCCAGCTCGCCCGAGCTCCTCGAGCACGCGGGGCGCCAAAACACACTCCAGATGCGAACTCTCATGAACCAACTTCGTCGATTCCTCGCGATCGCCGGGGCGAGCCTCGCGGCTACCGTATTCGGTAGCGTCAGGGCCGACGCCCAGGTGACGACCGGCGCGATTTCCGGCACGGTACGCGATTCGTCTGCCGGTCCGATCGAATCTGCCCAGATTCAGGTCACCAATCGCGCCACCGGCCTCGTCCGAGGGGTCACGACCAATTCCTCCGGCTTCTACGCGGTTCCGGGGCTCGAGGTCGGGTCGACATACAGCGTGACCGTGCGGCGCATCGGGTACGCGCCTCAGACGCGCGACAACGTGACGGTGACACTCGGCCAGTCCACGCGTATCGACTTCGCTTTGGCGAGGCAGGTCACCCAGATTGAGGCGGTTCGCATTGTCGCCGAGACAAACTCGCTGATTTCGCCGACAAGGACCGGGGCCTCCACCATCGTGAGCGATTCATCGCTCCGACGCCTGCCTTCGCTTAACCGCAACTTCACGGACTTCGTCGCCCTCACGCCGCAAGTGTCCAACAGCGGGCCTGGACTATCCGGGGGTGGGACGAACAACCGCTTCAACAACATCACGATCGACGGCTCGATTTCGTCCGACCTGTTCGGACTGGGATCAACCGGGCAGCCGGGCGGCCAGGCGAACGGCAAGTCGATCGGCATCGAGTCGGTGAAGGAGTACCAGGTCCTCCTGTCCCCCTACGATGTGCGACAGGGCAACTTCTCGGGGGCGGCAATCAACGCGGTCACGAAGAGCGGTACGAACACCATGACCGGCTCCGCCTACGCGGTCACCCGGAATCGGGACCTGGTTCGCGAACAACCGTACATCCGCGAGTTTGACCAGACCCAGTACGGGATCACGGCGGGCGGTCCCCTCGTGAAGGACCGGGTGTTCTTCTTCATCAATCCGGAGTGGCAACAGCGCACGGTGCCGGCGGCCGGGCCGTATGTGGGCGACGGGACTTCGTCCGTCTCGCAGGCGGTCATCGACCAGTTCAACAACCTGGTCGGCTCGCGTGGCATCCCACAGGGTTCGGGACGCTCCGTCGACAACGAGAATCCGTTGACCAACGTGTTCGGTCGTCTGGACTTCATGTTGCCGTGGAACTCGTCACTGATGTTGCGCCACAACTACGCCAAGGCGCAGGATGACAACTTCAGTCGCTCCACCGGCACCTTCAACCTGGACAACAACGGTTACGCCTTCACCTCGAACCACAACTCGACGGTGGCGCAGTTGCGCACGAACTTCACGAACGGCAACTACAACGAGATGCTCGTGTCGTTCAACAAGACAGAGGATCGTCGGCGCCCGAACGTGTACGCCCCGATGGTGACCGTCGCGACCCCGGTCGGGTCGCTGGTTGCCGGCGGCGAACGCTTCTCGCAGGCTAACGAGCTGGATCAGCAGGTGGTGGAAGTCACCAATAACTTCACGATGCCGATCCTCGACGGGTCGCATCGGCTGACGCTGGGCACACAGAACCAGTTCTTCAAGTACCGGAACCTGTTCGCGCAGTCGCGGCTTGGGGTGTGGGACTTCGTCAACATCGACTCGCTCACCTCCGGCCAGCCGCGCCAGTACATCGTTGGCGTCCCGGTCAGCGGCGACGGCGCGGTCCGCTTGAGTGCGCGCCAGCATGCATTCTACCTGCAGGACGACTGGGCCGTCTCACCTCGCCTGAACATGACGCTCGGTGTTCGTGCGGACGCGCCGTTCTTCAATGACGCGCCGCCGACCAACCCGGATATCCTGGAGCCGTTGTGCGCCGCGGCCGCGCAGCCGGCCTCGGCAAACTGCGGATTTGCGCGCAACACCGCTGAGGTCCCCAGCGGCAACTGGCAGTTCTCTCCGCGCATCGGGTTCAACTGGGATGTGACCGGAGACCAGCGCAACCAGCTCCGTGGCGGCGTCGGGTTGTTTACCGGCCGTCCGGCGTACGTGTGGTTGTCCAACGCCTTCCAGAACTCCGGCCGCTCGGGTGTCGCGCTGTTGACCTGCAATACCTCCGCCGCGCCGAAGTTCACCGCGGCGACGGCGGCGACCGCCCCGACCACCTGTGTCAACGGGACTTCGGCTGCGGCCGGCGCCGAGATCAACCTGCTCAGCAAGGATCTCAAGTTCCCGCAGAACCTCCGGGCCACTATCGGCTTTGACCGCGACATCGGCTGGGGAATCGTGGCGACGTCCGAGGTCATGTACACCCTCGGTGTCAACAATCCTTTCTATACGAACCTGGCGCTCTTCGGCGCGCAGGGCACCGATCGGTTCGGGCGCACGATCTACGGCACGGCGCCAAATGCGCCGGTCGTGCGGGTGACCGGCCGTACGACGGTGCTCGACGTACAGAATCAGTCGAAGGACTACGCGGTGCAGCTGACCGGCGGCCTCCAGAAGCGCTTCAGCGACGGCTGGGAGGGCTCGCTCATGTACACGTGGTCGCAGGCCCGCGACGTCCAGAGCCTGACCTCCAGCACGGCGTTCTCGCAGTATCGCTTCGGACGCACCACCTCCGGGTTGCAGGAGGACCTCTCGCTGGGGCGCTCGTTCTTCGAGCAGCAACATCGCATCATTGGGCAGGCGACCTACAGCTTCAGCAAGACGCTCACCGACCTCACGGTGCTGTACATCGGTGAGTCCGGGGCACCGTTTGGCTACGTGTCCTCGGGTGACCTGAACGGTGACGGATTCACGCTGAACGACGCCATCTACATTCCACGTCGCGCGACCGATCCGAGCGAGATGCTCTTCCGCGACTTCACCCGCCCCGGGACGAGCACCGTGGTGACGGCGGCGGAGCAGGCGGTGGCGTTCGACAAGTTCATTGATGGTGCCGAGTGTCTCCGCAGTCAGCGCGGCCAGATCATGGAGCGGAACTCCTGCTTCAACCCGTGGACGAACACCGTCAACCTGTCGCTGCGCCAGTCCCTCAAGACCCTCGGGGTTGGCCGTCTCGCGCTCCAGCTCGACGTCTTCAACTTCCTCAACCTCGTCAACAAGAATTGGGGCGAGCGCCCGACGGCGGGCTTTGGCTCGCAGACGTTGATCAGCTATGTCACGCGCGCGGCCGGTTCCATGACCGGCGCAAGCAGCATCGTTCCCGTGCACACGTTTGACCCGAACTACCAGCGCTTCCTCCAGAACAACCTTGGGTCGAACTACCAGATGCAGCTACAAGTGAAGTACAGCTACTAGCTAGAGATGCGAACAGGACGTCGTGCGGGCCCGGTGCAGTCGCCGGGCCCGCGTGTTTCCTACCCCATCGCCCTGGCGTGTACCTGGAGCCTGGCGGTCGGGTGCGGGGCGCCACCACGCGAGGAGCGGTCGGCCATCGTCATCTCGGTCGATGCCCTCAATGAGCAGCGTGTGTTGGGGAGCGTCGCAAAGGCCCGGATTCCTTCCCTCCATCGGTTCTTCCGTGAGTCGGCGTGCGCGGACGGTGCACGACCGCATTTTCCGGCCGTGACCGCGCCAAGCCACGCCGCGATCTGGACCGGGACCTGGGGTACGACACACGGGATAACCGGGTCCCTCGTCCCTCCAGCTGGGACGCGCCTGGATTCGCTCGTGGATGGGTTCTCCTACCACCAGCTCAACGCAGAGCCGCTATGGATCGCGGCGGCCCGCCAGGGCCGTACCGTTGTTGCGCACCATGTGACGCACGCGCCTGGCGTGCCTGGCTACCCCGGACGCACCGAGGTCGAACGTCGCCGCCTGCAGGAGGCGGCGCGGCAGGTGCTCGAACAGGAGGGAATGGCAGCGCTCAACGGATACAACCGTCGCATTGCCGGCGCGGCCATCGTGTCCTCTCGCACCCACCGTTTCCGGCCGGGGCCGGCGTGGGCAGGGGACAGTGGGGCGGAACCATTCCTTGAACTGTCTGTGCCGGTGGGCACGGATTCGCTCTTTCTTCGAGTGCCGCCGCGCGGCGCGGTTCGCTTGCTGGTGGCGCCGACGCGTGATCTCGCGCGTGCTGTCGAGGTCCCGGTTGTGCCTGAAGACACGACCTCGCCTCGTGTTCGGACCCTGGCCCGCCACTTCTCGGCGCCGGTGTCCTGGCGACTCTCGGATTCCGCACTGGTGTCCGTCCGCGTCCGCGCTTTTGCGATGTCGAGTGGGGCACGAGAATTCCTGATCGCCATTCCCGAGGTACGTGTTGTTGAGGCCAACACCGCGGCCGTGGCGGCATCCTATGAGGCAGGCGCCCCAGCGTGGGTCGGCAACGTCCCGTTCCACCTGTGGCGTGATGGCCTTCTGGGAGATACGCTCTCGGATTCGCGTGCCGAATGGCGGCTCCTTGAGCTCGCTGAGTTGGTGACGGACGGCTTCATGCGTGGCACGTCGTGGGCCTTGAAACGCAAACCGCACCTTCTCCTGGACTACTTCTCCCTCGGGGACGACATCGATCACGCGTTGCTTGGTTACGGTAGTCCGCGTGCGATGAGCCTTCGAGACCGCCTGTGGGAACTCGTGGACATCAGGATCGGTGCGCTGATGGCGGCGGCCCAAGGGACACCTGGGAGCATGCTCCTGCTCACCGGCGACCATGGCATGCGAGTGGCCAACCGCACCTGGCACGTCAACGCCACCTTGCAGCGGGCGGGCTTCCTGTTCGTTGATGCAGATGGGCGAATACAACTCGACCGCACCACGGCCTACTCGCCGACGGGATACTGGATCACCGTCAACGATGCTCGGCGTCCGGCGGGCATCGTCGCTGCTGCGGATCGCCCACGGCTCCTCGATTCGCTCGAACGCACGCTGGGCGCCGTGCGCGACGAGCAGGGGCGTCTCGTGGTGACCCGTACCTTCCTGGCGGGCACTGCCGAAGCGGATTCTCTTGGGATTGGGGGCGACAATGGTGGCGACGTCTACTACGATGTGGCCGATGGGATCATGTGGAGCGGTCGTCTCGGCGGAGCTGAACTCGTCGCGCGCAGTACTGGCGGGGAGCACGGCTATCCCTCCCTGGGCCCGGAGATGCGAACGGTGCTGTGCGCGTTCGGCCCGGCGATACCGCCCACGAGGACGTCGACCGCACGGCTCATCGACGTGGCGCCGACTGTGAGTGAGTGGCTTGGTATTGACCCACCTTGGCAGAATCGGGGGATGTCCCTGGTGCGGACGTGGGGATTGCAACGGTGAGCCCCGGGCGGCTTCACCATTCGCCAACACGCGCGAGGAGCGTTGACTGCTGATGGCCGAACTCGACGAACTCCCGCTCAAGGCGCGACTCTTCCTCAAGATGTATCCCTGGCGCCGCATCGATCCCACGCCGTGGGCTCCCCTCCGACGGCCGGTCAGGGAATGCCGCGTCGCCATCGTCTCCAGCGCCGGCTTCGCCCCAGAAGGACAGCCCCCGTTCGATCAGGACGTACGAGGAGGCGACCCATCGTTCCGCGTGGTGGACGCAAGTACCCCAGTCTCGAGCCTCGGCGAGAGCCATCGCTCTTGGGCGTTCGACCACTCAGGCATCCAGTCCGACCCCAACCTCGGATTTCCGATCGATCGTCTTCGCGAGTTGGCAGACGACGGTACCATCGGCGCGGTCGCTCCCCGACACCTCTCCTGCATGGGCAGCCAGACGTCCACGGGACGCCTCGTAACGAGCACGGCCCCAGATGCGGTCCACACCCTCGTCCAGGATGAGGTGGACGTCGCCCTCCTCGTTCCAGTTTGACCCATGTGCTCCCAGACCGTGGGTCTGGTTGCCGCCGAATGTGAACGCCAGGGAATCACGACCGTCGCGATCCAGCTGTTGAAGCTGGTTGCCGCGTCCGTGCGCCCGCCGAGGGCGCTCTGGGTGCCCTACCCCCACGGATATCCGCTGGGTCGTCCCCACGACACGCCGGGGCAACGTGCGGTGCTGCAGGCCGCGCTCGCCCTTGCGGAGGAGCGGGGGCCGGGGCCAATCCTGAGGGAGTTCGTCCCATTGCCCTGATCCACGCGCCGCCCACCTCTCCAGCTCTCATGCGCTTCCCCCCTGTTGCCCTGCTCGTCCTCGCGTGCGCGCCGCTGATCGCCTCGTCGCAGGGCCTCACGCGGAGTGTGCGCATCGCCGACCTCCCGTGGACCGAGGCGCGGGCCATCCTCGACACGTCGGTTGTGGTGGTGATCCCGATCGGCGCCGAGGCCAAGGAACACGGCCCGCACCTGCCGCTCAACAACGACTTCCTCCTCGCGGAGTACTTTACGCGCCGCGTGTTCGAGGCGACACCGGTGGTGCTCTACCCGACGCTGAACTACCACTTCTATCCTTCGTTTGTCGACTATCCGGGCTCCACGACGTTGCGCCTGGAGACCGCGCGTGACATGGTCGTGGACATCGTGCGCACGATCGCGCGCCACGGCCCCCGCCGCTTCTACCTCCTGAACACTGGTGTCTCCACGCTTCGCGCGCTGGGCCCGTCGAAGGACACCCTGACGGCGGATGGCCTCGTGGTTCGCTACACGGACATCCTGGCGGTCGGAAAGGAGGCCGAGGACAAGGTCCGCCAGCAGAAGGGAGGCACCCACGCCGACGAGATGGAGACCTCCCTCGCGCTCTACATGTATCCGGAAAAGGTGCGCATGGAGCTGGCGCGAGACGACTTCCATCCCGGGGTCAGCGGACGGGGGCTCACACCAGACTCCGCCATCGCCGCGCGTGACGGCAAGACCTGGTCGGTGACCGGTACCTTCGGCAACGCCACGTTGGCCACGCGCGAAAAGGGCCGGGTGGTCGCCGAGGCGATGGTCCAGGGCATGTTGCGCGAGATCGCCGAGTTGCGGCGCACGCCGCTTCCGGCGCGCCGGTGAGCGCGGTCAATCGTCGGGGATCCCCACGGCTGAAGGTGTGACCTCCTGACGACACCGCGCCCGAAAGTCGTTGTCACTCCCATCTCCGTGGAACCTCTGCGCCGCGTGCGAGTCCGAGGCAACCCTCGGATTGCCGTCTGGCGCTAGAAAATCGAGAGGTTGATGAACTTCTTCGGGTTCGTCTTGAACTCGGCGGTCAGCGAATCCACCCGGATCAATACGCGGCGCAAGTCTTCGTAGAGGCCGGGGTCATTCAGGAGCTTCGCAGCAGTCCCATCCCCACTCTGCACTTTCGCAAGGAGCGAGTTCACCCGATCGGTCGTCGTTTTCAGCTCCGTCGTCGCGTTCGACAGGTTCGTCGCCGTGGCGCGGAGGGCGCGCACGGTGGAGTCCACTTGCTGCGAGTCGATCGCTGCCGTCTTCTGACGTACCGCCACCATCGTCGCCTGCAATTCGCGGGACTGCAGGGCCGCGATCTGGCTCATTTGGGCGACGAGCCCGTTGAGGGCGAGGATGGTGCGTCGCATCTCGCGCATGCCGCCGGAGTCGACAAACTGCTCGCTGGCGCCGCGTAGCAACTTGTTCACGCCCTGCGTGATCGTATCCGCGCTCGCCGTCAACTTGGCGATGCCGGCTTGTGGGGTTCCGACGGGAATCGTGTCGCCCGGGGCGAAGTATTCGGTGTTGGGCTGGTCCGGTACCAGCCCGATGGCGACGTCGCCAAAGAAGCCGTTAGGCAGGATGGTGGCCGTGGTGCCCTTCGGCACCCGGTACTGCTCTTCCAGGCGATAGGTCACCAGGAGGGTGCCGTCGGGCTCGAATTCGATCTCGTCGACAAACCCAACGGTCGCGCCACTGAGCCACACCGGTTGTCCTTGCTTCAAGCCCTGGCCCCACGTGAAGCGCGTGTACAGGGGATAGCCTTGCGCCAGCCCGCCGCGGGCCAGCCACAGCGCGCCCAGCACCGCGACCACCAGGGCCGCCGTGGTGAACATGCCCACGAGAACTTCGTCGCGTCGTTTCATCCCTGGAGTTGCGGAGCGAGGAGTGTAGCCGTGATGGCGTCGAGCACGAGGATGGCGACGGAGGTGACGACCACCGCCTTGGCGGTCGACCGCCCGACCCCTTCCGCGCCGACGTCCGTGACGTAGCCTTCGTACGAACAGAGGACGGCAATGGCGCCACCAAACATGGTGGCCTTGAGCAGCGAGTACACGAGCTGGAACGGGGCGTAGGCGAGGCGCAGCCCCTCGGAGAACTGGGCCAGCGTCACGTCCGTGGCGTAGACCGACGTGAGGAACGCGGTCCCGATGCCCACGGCATTCGCGAAGATGACGAGCAGCGGTAGCATCAGGATGCCCGCGAGCACGCGCGGGACCACCAGGTAGGCGATCGGGTTGTAGGCCAGCGTCTCCAGCGCATCAATCTGCTCCGTCACCCGCATCGTCCCGATCTCGGCGGTCATCCGCGCGCCCACGCGTCCCGTGAGGACGAGCCCGGTTAGCAGGGGGCCGAGCTCCAGTACGATCATCTGCCGCGAGATGAGGCCAACGACGGAAAGCACCACACCCGGGAATAACTGGTAGCGGGTCTGCAGCGCAATCACCGACCCGATGAATGCGGCGACGATCGCCGTGAGGGGGAGGGACCCCACGCCGATGGCGTACATCTGGCGAGCGGTGAGCGGCAGGTACGTGCGCCAATCCAGCACGAGGGCCCGCAGGGTTTCGCCCAGGAAGTACATGCGCGCCCCGATCCCTCCAAAGACCCCGGAGCCGAGGATGGCCATGCGGCGCATCAGCAGGAAGCTGCCACGCGCCACCGCCGGGAGCTCCTCGGTGTGTCGGTGCGAGCCGTAGATGGGGGCGTTCATGTCCGCACGCGAACGAACATGACGAGGCCAAGCACGCCAAAGACAATGTTCGGAACCCACGCGGCCATCTCGGGGCTGAGGCCCCCCTGCCCGCCGACCGCGCGTGTGAGCTGGATCATGATCAGGAATACAATAGTGGTCCCGAGCGAAATGCCGATGCCATACGCGGCCCCGCCTCGCTGGTTGGACGTGGCGAGGGGCATGCCGAAGAAGGCGATGATGAAACAGGCGATCGGGACGGCAATCTTCAGGGCACGGTCTACGCGCAACTTGTTGACGTCGCTCCCGGACCGCTCGAGGGCGGTGATGAACCGGCCGAGGTCATCATACCCCATGTCCGCCGGCGCCTTGGGCGACGCCATCAGGTCGCGGGGGGACTCCTCCATCGCGCGGTCACGGAGGGAGTCGAAGACGAAGGCGACATTGCGCCCACGCTCCGGGACGACGTGGAGTGACCCCTCACGAATGGTCCACCCGGTGTCCTTGCCGAACCTCGCGTTGCGCGCGGACACGATCCAGGTCGGGTAGGTCGCATCGCCCTCGCGACCCTTGCGCTCGACCTCGACCCCCTCGAGGTACCCCCGCTCCACGTTCAGCAGGGTGGCGCGGTAGACTCGCCCGCGTTCGGCGGCAAAGGCGAAATTGTAGCGCTCGTTCCCCGTCGTGAAACGCGACTCCTGGAGCAGCTCGGACTTGCGCTTGTTGGCCGGCGGGACAAACTCGGAAAGGAGGAGGGCGCCGCCGGAGGCGAGGGCCGCGCCGATCACGATCGGAAAGACGAACCGGTGAAACGCGAGGCCGCTGGCCTTCGCCGCCGTGATCTCGGCGTGCCGCGTGAAGCCCCCGATCGAGAAGACCGTGGCGAACAAGACGGCGGCCGGCATCACGAGCAACATCGACTCCGGAAACCAGTAGATGTAGCTCAATGCAATGTCCCGCGGCGGCAAGCTGCGCTGCAGGTACTTGTCCAGGTTGTCGGTGAGGTCGAAGATCGTGACGATCAGCGGGAAGCCGAAGGCCGTCCCGAAGAAGATCTTGCTCCACTCCCGAAGGACGTAGCGGTCGAGGGGGCGCAGGAGCCACCGAAACATCAGGCGCGACCCCGGCGGAAGGGCCACAGGGCCCGCAGCCGCTCGGCCCAGAGGCCGGTGTCGCCACCGCGAGCCGCCCCACCCTCGCGCTCCATCCGGGCGAGCAGGTACAGCCCGACGAGCGTGAAGATGATGTTGGCGGCCCACATCGAAACGGACGGGGGCAACTTGTCGCGGTCGGCCAGTGATTCGCCGGCGATGAGGCCTACGTAGTACAGGGCAAACACCACGAGGCTGACCCCGATCACCAGGCCGACACCCCCGCGAGGGAATCGCAGGGCCAGCGGAGCGCCGAGCAATACGAAGACAATACAGGCGAAAGAGATCGCGAACTTCTTGTGGATCTCCACCGCAAACTGGTTGATGCTGGATCGCTGGCGGATCATCTCGCTGCGGGCCGCCTCCATCTCCACAGCGACCGGTACGGTGCTGGCAAAACCGGCAGACGGGGGGAGGACCTGTGGGGCCAGCGGATCCGGCACCACCGGGGGCGGGGGGACCGATGCGGTGGTGCTCTCCGGGACCACCGCGCCAGCAACGGCTGCCGGCGGCTGTGGAGCGCCCGGGGTGGTTGTCGCGGCGGCCGCCGCCTGCTGAGCGGAATCGGTCGCGACGCGGACGAGCGAGTCGGCGCGTCGTGCACTGTCCAGGCGGGCCTTGGTGGTATCACGCTTGAGCGTGTCTTGCCTGCCCATGGTCGCCGCCAGGGCCGGCGCCGGGAGGAAGAGCCGCGCGACCTGGCTGACACGCTGGCGGATCCAGGGCAGCGCGAGGGTGTCGACGAGCCCCACCCCATCGCAGTAGGTCCGGCCCAGCGACCCCACACGAGCCCGACCGATGCGCCCGGTGTCCGGGAGGATCGGGGTGACTGGCACGGTCACATCGACCGAGGTGCTCTTGCTCGCCTTCGCCACGCGCGCCGCGCGATCGTAGCGCTCCCGTGCGCGAAAGAAATCGCGCTCCGCGCGGGCGACCTCGCCCTGCAGTTCGCACACCGTCATTTCACGGTCGCTCTTGTAGCCGTCGGAGCTGTCCCGCTCGAACGCGTTCGCCACTCCCTTCACGCGGATCAGGTCTTCCCCGAAGTAGAGGCGCTGGAACTTCGCGGGTTCCTCTTTGGGGACTTCCTGCATGAACCCGTTCCAGAGCGTGAGCTTGAGGTCCGAGCCATTGTCGGCAAACGCCATCACCCCACTGTCGGCGTAAATGGTGCGGCGACGCAGCTGGTCGCTGAGGTCGTAGATCGTGACCTCCTGCATCATGTTGGTGGACTGGTTCAGGTGCGTCGTTCGCAGGAAAAAGAGGCCAGGGGAGACCTCGTTGATGATCTGTTCCTTGATGGCGAACGACGGCTTCTTTCGGGCGATGTCCCCCTGAAGTGCCCTGAGCCGATGATTGGTGGCCGGCAGGAGTCGGTCATTGAAGGCGATCATGGCCATGGTGAAGAACACCCCCCAGGCCAGCACCGGCATCAGGATGCGGCGCATGGAGATCCCGTTGGCCTTCATGGCGGTGATCTCGTTTTCGGCCGCGAGCCTGGAAAAGGCGTACAGGACCGCCACCAGGACCGCCATGGGCAGCGTCATCGCCACCGTGAAGGGCAGCGACAGCACGAAGAACTCGAGAATGACCTGCCAGGACAGACCCTTCCCGACCAGGTTCCCAAGCTGCTTGGCGATGTAGTTGAGTAGCATGAGGGAGGTGAGCGCCGACAGGGCGAACACCAGGGGGCCGACATGCTCTCGAAGGACGTACTTGTGGATTATCTTCACGCGCCTTTTTCGTGCCCTGCGGTCGGTGGGGGCTCACCTGGGAAGTGTCCTGGCCTCACAGGCTCCAGCCAGTCGCCCACAATATAGAGTCCTGCCCCGGAGCCTCCCACGACGGACCGCCGCTCCTACACCGGAACCCTGCGATGGGTGCGAGCCCCCCGACTCTGCGTGGTTGGGGGCGCTCCTGCTGTGGGGCGCGCGCCGGGCGGAAGGGCAGTCTCCCCGCCGGGATTCCGCCCGCGTCGCCTCGCCGGGGGATACCGTCCGGCCGCGCAGCGGGGTCGACTCACTCGCCCAGCTCCTGCGCGATCGACTGGCCGGGACCGACCTGAACATCGAGTTCCGCACCCGGCTGGAGGCCAAGGCTCAGCAGACGCGCAATGAGCGCTGTGCGACGAGCGTGCTATTTCGGGCCGGTTTCACCTGCCGTGCGCCATTTACTCCCGGAATAGACGCCCAGTTCAGCCTCAAGACGACCGGTGGTCTGTCGGACCGCGCACGCCTGGACGTTGACTACGACTCCCAGCGGGAATTCGACGGCTCCAACCAGATCCTCCTGGCCTGGCAGGGTCGGCCGAACGCGATGCTGCGTCGCGTCGAAGTCGGGAACGTCACCTTCACCCCGCCCCCGTCGCGATTCCTGACCTCCGGGATCCCGAGCGGCAACTTCGGCATCCAGACGGAGGCGCGCTTCGGGCCGGTCTCGCTAACGGCCATTGCGGCGCAACAAAAGGGGAACGTGACCCGCGACCAGGTCTTCAGCGTCGGGGCAGGGACGGTGCGCACGGAACAGCGCGAGATCGAGGACTACCAGGTCGAGCCCCGGCGCTTCTTTCTCACCGTCGACCCGGAGGTGCTGGGGTCCGCGTACCCCAACCTCGACATCATCGACGGCCCGGCGATGCTGCGCCTCGCCGCGTCGCTCCCGGACACCCTGCGCCCATCTCGGGTGGCCGTCTACCGGCTGATCCTTGGGGGCCAGCCGCCCAACCCGAATGGTCCCCGCTTTCGCTTGCTAGGTGACCCCCTCTCGCGGGCCGGCCAGGTATATGAGCTGTTGCGGGAGAACATCGACTACTACCTGGACCCGTCGCAGCTCTGGTTGGCGTTGGTGCGCCCGCTGGCCCTGAACAACGAGCGCTTGGTGGTGGCATACTCGTTTCGCGTCGCCGGACGCGACACCGTCCTGGCCCACCTGGGCGGGACCCCGGACCTCGAGTTCGTCCCCGGGCAAGACCAGACGGCGCACCTATTGTGGGATCCCCAGGTCACCCCGGCGTCTCCCGCCTTCTCGCGGGAGATCCGCTCGGTGTACCGACTCGGCGGCGATGACCTGCGACGCCAGACGGTTCAACTGCGTATCGTGGCCGGGACCAGCGCCGAGCAGGAGAAGCCCGCGGGTGGTACCGCGTCCACCTACCTGCAGTTCTTTGGGCTGGCACAGGTAAACAATCCGTCCACCTTCGACGCCGAGAATCGGCTGTGGCCGCGCCCGAACGACCCGAATTTCGTCGTGGCCGCGACCCCGGGCGCGCGGCTCTTTCGCGACCAGTTCGTGGTCTTCCCGTCGTTGCAGCCCTTCGGCCGGCGCGGGCTCGCCCGGCCGGCCGAGGTCGTGCCTAACGATACGATCTACCGGACCCCGAGCGAATACCTCTACTCGGCGCAGCACCCGCAGTCGTTCTATCGCCTCATCGCCCAGTACGACGTGAGCGGCGGATCCTCGGGCACGATTGCCCTGAACGCCGTGCAGATTCGCCCGGGGAGCGAGCGGGTCAGCATGGAAGGGCGTCCGCTCGTCCGCGGGATCGACTACGAGATCGACTACGACCTGGGACGCGTGTCCCTCCTGCGACCGGATACCCTCTCGCGCCAGATGCGCCGGGTGGTCGTGCGCTACGAGGAGAATCCGCTCTTTGCGACCGTGCCGACCTCCATCCTCGGCGTCTCGTCGAGTTGGAACTTCGCTGCGGGCCAGCTGTCGTTCACGACGATCTCGCAATCGCAGCGCACGACGTTCAACCGGCCGCCCCTTGGCTTCGAGCCGCAGTCGAATGTCGTCTCGGGATTGTCGGGACGCGCCGGCTGGTCCCTGCCGTGGCTTGCGCGCTGGTTCGCTCGCCGCGACGACGACTCCAGTGCCACGCCAACGCCGGTGCGCCTCGATGTCACCGCCGAGGTGGCCATGTCGTGCCCGCGGCAATGGGGATCACAGCAGGCGTACATCGAGAGTTTCGAGGGCGAGGGCGGGGCGTCGGTCAACCTGTCGGACGCGCAGTGGCAACTCTCGTCGCAGCCATCGTTAGGCCGCGCGCTCCGCGCCCGGCTTGGGGCGACGACCCTCGACACGGCCCGCGCGACGACGATGGCCTGGCAGAATGCGGGGGTCGGCGCGGATGGACGGCCGATCCAGTTCACGATCCGGGATATCGATCCGCAAGCCGCGCTCGCCGGCACCGGGGTGACCGGCAATGAGGCGCTCCTCTGGCTGTCGCTGTACCCGATCGCGGTGGGCGGTCGGTTCGATCGCGGACGTGGAACCTACCAGTGGCAAACCGGGGTCCGTCGGCCGGGACGGCGTTGGCGCTCCATACGCACGACCTTCGGGATTGCCGGGAGCGGGATCGACCTCTCGCGCGCGGAACAGGTCGAGTTCTGGACCCTGGTGGACACGAGCGCGGCGCGCCGCGCCCGGAACCCGACCCTTGTCCTCGACTTTGGGGACATTTCGGAGAATGCGGTTGCCTTCACGCCCGACACGCTCATCGTCCGGGGGGCGGACTCGAGTTATGTCGGTCGACACATCGAAGGATGGGACGTGCTCGACAGCGAGCGCGATCCCTTCTCGCGCGCCTTCAATGCCGACGTGAACGACCTGGGCGTTGCCGGCGACGTAGCGAGCCTGCTGCACGTGGTCGGTGGTGTCGCGCCGCTGGCCACGCGCGTCCCGCTCTGCGCGCTGCGGCAGGTGCGCGAGCGGGTGCTCGGTGACGCGCAGGCCAACTGCACGGTGCGCAACGGGCGACTGGATGAGGAGGATATCGACCAGGACAACGCGCTCAACTTCACGAGTGCGGACCGCGAACAGGAGCGCGTGCGCCGCTTCGTGGTGGACCTGGCGGACCGTCGCACCTACAGCCGGGTGGGTAGCTGCGGGGTGGTGGTGCGCGACGTGAACGCGGCGGTGCCGCCCGATGCGCGCCTGTGCTGGGTGCAAGTGCGGCTGCCGTTCGGCGCGCCAGATGACTCGACCGCGGGTGGGCCCTCCCTGCGTCGCGTGCGCGCGCTGCGCGTGACGATGGTGTCGGGGACGGCCCTCGGCGATGCCCAGTTCTCCCTGTTGCCGTTAGGCAGGCTCCGGGTGGTGGGCGCGCCCTGGCAGAAGCGGGCCGAGCGCGCCATTCGTGGCGCCGCTGGCACCGAGCCTGTTCTGGTCGGCGACGTCGTGGCGACGACGATCGGCACCCAGGATCGCGATTCCACTCGGGGGCTGTTCTACGAGTCACCGCCGGGCGTGACCGACCTGCCAGAGGACGCCTCGGGTGTGTTCGGGGGGCAGCAGCTCCAGGTAAATGAACGGTCCCTGCGCCTGCTCGCGCTCGGGCTCGAGGTCGGGGACCGTGCCGAGGCCTTTTTCCGCTTTCCGGAGGGGCAGCGCAGTTTCATGGGATACCGCGAGCTGCGCTTCTGGGCCCGCGGCCGTGGACGCGGGTGGGGAGGAGGGCCAACGGGGCGGTCGGACCTGCAGGTCTTCATCAAGCTGGGGCGCGACGCGGACAACTTCTACATGTTCCGCACCGGTGCGGAGGCGGGAACCACGCGCGCCTCATGGGAGCCGGAAGTACGCGTCAACTTCAATGTCTTCTATACGCTTCGGGCGCGGGTCACGACCAACTTCCTCAGGGGCGACACCACCTGGGTGGGATGCCACGGGGTCGACTCGCTGCTGATCGCCCGCAGCACGCTGCCCACCGGGTTCCGGGCGCGTCGGTATGCGGCGTGCGATGGCGGTCACATGGTGTACACGGTAGACCCCGTCGTGACGCCGCCGAACCTGGCGGCGATCCAGGAGGTGGCGGTGGGGGTGTTGCGCGTGGGCGAGGGGCAGGGGAGTGGCGCGCTGCTCCCGGGGGATACGGCCGAGGTGTGGGTGGATGACATCCGGTTGGCGTCGCTGGTGGACGACCCCGGGTACGCCGGGGAGCTGGCCGCCACGCTGACGGCGGGCGACCATGGCTCGCTCCGCGTGGCGGCGCGTCGTCGGGACCCAAACTTCCGACAACTTGGCGACGCTCCCTCCTTCCTGACAAACGATGACGTGGAGGTGGCCGCCACGTGGCGGCTCGACCGCCTCCTGCCCCGATCCGCCGGGCTCGCGATCCCGCTCACGCTCCTGCATCGGGCGTCGGGGAGTGACCCCACCTTCCTGACACGGTCCGACGTTCGCGGGGGATCGGTGGACGGGTTGCGGACGCCGCGGGCGCGGCAGACCACGGTTGGCCTGAACGTGCGGCGTACGGCGGACACCGGCCCGTGGTATGTCGCCCTGCTCGACCATGCGGTCCTCGACGGCACGGCCAGCCTCCTGGGGAGCCGGTCGGAGTTCCAGGATGCGAGTGTCCGGGACCTGAATGTGGGCATCGATGTGTCGAGCGCAGGGTTCCTGTCCGGGGCCGCTCCCCTAACCCCGGCGACGTGGTGGCGACCGAGCACGGTGCGGGTTTCCACGGCCATGGTGACGTCGGATGACCGGCGCGCCTCGTTTCTCAAGCCGGCCGGCGCCACGGATGACCCGCGGACGGAGGCGCGTGGGGAGCAGCGCCTGCTGCGCTCGACCACCGGCGTGGAATGGCGGTTCCTCCCCGGGGTGGCGGCGCGGTGGGACGCCTCCACGGTGAATGACCTGCGGAGTTATGGCGGCGGTTCACCCAGTGCCGTCGCCGCGCGGCGGGAGCGTGGGGGACTCCTCGGCCTGGACCTTGGACTCGAACGGGAGCGTTCGATGACCACGAGCCTCACGGTGGCACCGGTCTGGCGCGCCTGGGTCCGTCCCCGTGCATCGTTAGGCTCGACATACGCCATGGTCCGCGACCCGAACAACCGCTCGGTGATCCTCGATTCCACGATTGCCGAGCGCCCCGTCCCCTCGCTGGCGCGGCGCACAGGCAACACGCAGTTTGTCACGGTGGCCACGACGATCGACCCGGCGGCCGCCGCCCTGGCGCGGTGGGGCGAGGGCAGTCGCTGGACGCGCCTGGCCCGGATCGTCCAGCCGGCGGACCTCAGCGTCACGCGCAACCAGCTGGCGGCCTACGATGGCATTCCGCTCGCCCCGGGACCGGCCTTCCAGTTCGGGGTCGGTGGGATCGAGGCCTTCCGGCGCATGGGCGGGATCTTCGCCGCCAACGCCGGCGCCAGCACCGATGCGGTCCTGACGGGCGCCATCACCTTGCCGGGCGGGCTGAGCGTCACGCACCGTTCGCAACGCACCGCGTCGCGGCATTGGAACCGGCGGAGCGCGGACCGCGCGACGCCGATCGACGGGGAGCTGCGTGTGCTTCCGGATGTCGCCCTGCGATGGAATGGTTCGCCGGTCGCCCTGCAGCGGCTGTTCAGTTCCCTTGGGCTGTCGGCGCGCGCGCTCGTCAGCACGCAACGGTGGACGATGCCCCGGGATCTGGAGGCCACGCCCGAGGTCCGCACGGCGGAGCAGCAGAGTTTCCCGGTCAGTGCAACCGCTGTTACCGCCTGGGGTGACTTGACCTTCTCCGGGACCTGGGCGCTCTCGCGACGCGTCGATTCATTGCCCGGGTCCCTCACGCGGGGGCGTGCGTCGGACTTCGTCGCGGACGTGAGTCGCTCCGTCGGCCTCCCGAAGCGTTGGGGTATCGTCGCCCCGATGCGGGCGCGCGCGTCCTTCCAGTCCACGCTGGCCGAGAGCGACGTCAGTAACGTCGCCGTGTTTGCCCAGCGCAGCCGGCTGACCGACAACGGGCGGCGCACCGTGAACCTGAACCTGGACACGGATGTCTCGGAGTCGACCACCTTCAGCCTGCAGGCGGCCCGTGTCCTCACCTTCGATCGCAACCTTGACCGCCGCATCTCCCAGACCCTGGTGAGTGCCGTCTTCCAGATGCAGTTCTTCGCTGGGGGTGGCCGCGCGGATCGTTAGGCGGCCGGCCGGACCGGCGGGTGGCTGAGCGTAAAGGAGAAGACGGCGCCTCGGCCGGGGGCGGCGTCCGCCCAGATCCTGCCGCCATGCGCGGCAATGATCCGTTGCACGGTGGCCAGTCCGATCCCGACGCCCTCGAAGTCCTCGGGCTTGTGCAGGCGCTCGAACGGGGAGAACAGCCGCGCGGCGTACCGGGGGTCGAACCCGACCCCGTTGTCCCGCACCCATGTGACCGTCACCCCCTCCTCGACGTGCTGGCCCACGGCGATCTGCGCCGACGGCGTGCGCGCCGTGTACTTCCAGGCATTGGACAGGAGGTTCTGCATCGCGATGGTGAGGAGCCGGGCGTCGGCGCAGGCCTGCAGTCCCGGTTGGACCACAATCTCCACCGTGCGATCGGGATCCGTCGCGCGCAGCTCCGCGGCCAGGTCGCCCGTCAGCGCCGTCAGGTCGATCGCGTCCCGTGCGACCGTGCTCGTCGGCACCTGGCTCAGTCGCAGGAGGTCGTCCACCAGTCGGTGCATCCGTAGCGACGCGGCGTGGATCCGGCGCGCATGGTCCGGGACGTCCCCAACGACGCCCTGCTCCACATCCTCGATGATGGCGCGACTGAAGCCTTCCACGATCCGCAGCGGGGCGCGAAGGTCGTGGGACAGGGTGTAGCCGAACGCCTCCAGTTCCCGGTTGACGTACGCCAATTGGTGGGTGCGCTCGACGACCCGGCGCTCCAGGTCTTCGTTGAAGCGCCGCGCGGCCTCCTCGGCTTCCCGCCGCGCCGAGGTGTCGACGGACGAGCGCAGGACGTACGCCACCGCGTCGTTACCTCCAATGATTGGTACCATCGTCACATCTGCCGTCCGCGTGCCGGTCGGTGTCTGGATCGCGTCCTGGAACCGCACCACCTCCCGCGTCCGCACCGCCTCGCGTCCAAACGAAAGATTGCGCTCGAGGAAGCGGCCCCCCATCCCGGGCAGCACGAGGGCAGCGTCTGCCGGATACCGGCCCACCAGGTCACCCTCGGATGACCCTGGCCACAGGACGTGCACCAGCTCCAGCGCCGCCCGGTTGAGGTGGACCAGGCGAAACTCCTCGCCCGGCTCGACCGCAAAGAGCATCTGCACGTCGATCGTCGCCGCGCTGACGGCGCTCAGGCGGCGTTCGACGTCGAGGGCATTGGCCAGTGCCTGCTCGCGCTGGGTCGTCAGCGCCGTGCCCACCAGGGTCAACACCACGACGAGAAAGTGGAACGCCTGCACATTGAGCACCTCGCGGGCGTCCGAGATCGACGTGAGGGCCCCGGTGTGGAAGCGGACGCCGAGCGTCCCGGCCACGCTCAGCACCACCACCACCAGCGACGCCATCCGCGTATCCGCCCGCAGGCTCGTCCAGACGACCACAGGGAAGAGGGCCAGCAGCGTGGGGACAGTGCGCGGCTCTGCGGCGAGCGAGAAGTTGACCAGGACAAAAGCGGAAACCAGGGCGACCGCGATCGCGAGGGCGAGGCGTTCCGTGGCGGCGGGTCGCACGGGCTCGCCGCGCGGCTGCATCCAGGCCAGCAGCGCCGGGGCGAAAGCCACCATCCCTGTCGCGTTCCCAAGCAACCAAGGGAGGTACAGTCCAGCGGCCTGTGACCACGGCAACCCGGCGAGCACGCGCACACCGACACCGATCCCCGTTCCAACCGCCGCCGATGCACCGGCGACAATCGCCAGCCGCAGGGTGCTGGTTGGCGTGAGGAAACGGCGTTCGAGACGCAGCCCCCGGGAGAGCCCCCATGCCACCGCCGCCTCGGCCACGGCGGGCAGGGCCAGGACGGCAGCCATGCTGGCGTGCTGACCAGTCACCATCACGACCACGGCGGCCGCGAGCCAGACGGCCGGGAGCATCCAGGGCCCCCACAGGACGACAGCGGTGAACCCGACGGCGCTCGCCGGCCAGACCATGGCAGAGCCGACGGCGCTCGGGGCCACGTTCAGGCCGTACCAGCCCGCGGCAATTCCGCCGATGACGGTGGCAGCCCATGGGCGGGCAAGTCGTGCGATCATGAGGGGCCGACGTTGCAATGGAATGCTACCATTGGCAAGCGCGCGGTCACGTGCGCGCGAGATGTCTGTTCCATACTGGGCGTATGCCGTCTCGACCGGATCGACTACACGTCGCGCTCGGAGTCCTGTTGGTGCTGGGGATTGGTTTTCGCCTTGTTCGGCGCGACCCCGGGGCCGGTCCGGCCGCGGAGGTGTCGATGCGCACACAACGCGACGCGCCGCGAAGATCGCAAACGGTGGTTTCGCGGCGCGCGCCCACCGAGGGCATCGCGTCGGCGGCCCCGCGCCGCCGCCCCGCGGACACCCTCGCGGCGATGCGAGCGGAAGTGTCGGCACCGGGCAGCCTTCCCGCCGAGCGGGTGGTTCGTGACGCCGCGCGGGCGGGACAGCTTGCCCGGCCGCGCGTCGATCCGTCCGCCGCAAGTCTGGAGGAACTCACTCGCCTGCCCGGGATTGGGCCGGCCATGGCCCGCCGCATTGTGGAAGAGCGGGAAGCCCGTGGCAAGTTCGCCTCACTGGAGGACTTGCATCGCGTGCGGGGGATCGGGCCGGCGATGTCGGCTCGCCTCGCGCCCTACGTGACGTTTGGGGACAACGGGCGTCCCTCCGTTGTGACTTCAGGCGCTGAAGGATCGGTCAGGAATGGCGCTCGGAAGTCGCGGCGCGCCGTTCGTCGTCCGTCGTCAGACTGACGCGCCTCCCATCCTCGCTCACCGCCGCCCTTCCGTCCCACGCATGGCTCCGGTCGTTGCACCTCGCGAAAAGGTCGCAGATGCGCTGCTGCGGGATGGTGTCATCACCAAGGAGCAGTTCGAGCGCTCGCGCCAGGAATCGAAGCAGAGTTCTTGCACGCAGACGTATGCCCTGGTGAAGCTCGGGATCGTCCCCGAGGTGGAGCTGACGAAGTACCTCGCCCGCAGCTCACGCATGCCCGCGGTGGACCTCTCGAAGTTCGAGGTCGACCCGCGCATCATCAAGCTGATCCCGGCCGAGCTGGCCACCAAGCACCTGGTCCTCCCGCTCAAGCGCGAGGGACGCACGCTGACGGTTGCCGTGGCCGATCCGACGAACCTGGGGATCCTCGAGGACCTCAAGTTCATCACGCGCTACGACATCTTCCCGGTCCTCGCCGGCGAATACACGCTGCGCAACGTCATCGACAAGCAGTACGACCAGGGCGACGAGGGGATGAAAAACCTCCTCGACGAGGTCAGCGGCCTCGATGACATCGAGGTGGTCGAGGACAAGGAAGAGGATGTGTCCGCCGCCGCGCTGGCGGCCGCGGTGGACGACGCGCCGGTCGTCAAGCTGATCAATGCGATCCTGACGGACGCGGTGAAGCGGGGTGCCTCGGACATCCACTTCGAGTGCTTCGAGCACGAACTGCGCGTGCGGTACCGCATCGACGGGGCCCTGCAGGAAGTGATGAAGCCGCCCCTGAAGCTCAAGGCCGCCCTGATCTCGCGCTTCAAGATCATGGCCCAGCTCAATATTGCCGAACGCCGGGTTCCACAAGACGGGCGCATCAAGCTGAAGATCGGGAACAAGGTCATCGATTATCGCGTCTCGACGCTCCCGACCCTGTTCGGCGAAAAGGTCGTGCTCCGGATCCTCGACAAGGGGAACCTGACGCTGGACCTGGAGAAGTTCGGCATCGAGCCCAGCGCCGAAAAGGCGCTCATGGAAGCGATCATGAACCCGTACGGGATGGTGCTCGTCACCGGTCCCACGGGATCCGGCAAGACGACGACGCTGTATTCGGCCCTCTCGAAGATCAATAACATCGACGTCAACATCATGACGTCGGAGGACCCGGTCGAGTACAACCTGTTCGGGATCAACCAGGTCCAGGTGCGCAACGAGATCGGGATGACGTTTGCGGCGGCGCTGAAGGCGTTCCTGCGCCAGGACCCGAACATCATCATGGTCGGTGAGATTCGAGACCTGGAGACGGGTGGGATCGCCATCAAGGCCGCCCTGACGGGTCACCTGGTGTTGTCCACGCTGCACACCAACTCGGCGCCAGAAACGGTCACGCGTCTCATGGACATGGGGCTCGAGCCGTTCAACGTCGCCTCGGCGCTTAACCTGGTGCTCGCGCAGCGCCTCGTGCGGCGCATTTGCCCAAAGTGCCGAAAGAAGTACACCCCGGATGATATCGAGTTGGGTGGCGCGAAGGTCTCCCCGGACACCCGGCTCGGTGACCTCCGCTTTACCGAAACGGCGCTGCAGGACGCCAAGTCCCGCGCCATGCCGGACGCCTTGCCGCACCTGGAACACCTCTCGATCGACACGCGCATCGGCGAACTCCCGTTCTTCAAGGGACGTGGGTGTGATGACTGTGCCGGCACGGGCCTCAAGGGGCGGCAGGGGTTGTATGAGGTGATGGCCATGACCCCGGAGTTGCGGCGCTGCATCCTCATGAACGTGGGCGCGCAAGAGATCAAGGATGCGGCCATCAGTGAGGGAATGCTGACCCTCCGCATGGACGGCTGGCTGAAGGTGCTCAAGGGTGTCACCACGCTGGAGCAGGTGATTCGGGAAACGGCGGCGTAAGGGCGAGACGGCAGACGACGCATCCGATCGGCCGAACGGCGTGCGACGTGGCGCAGTGATGCAGGTCACAGCCGTGACTGCGCGCTCGAACTGGACGTCAAATGGATGGTCAACGGGCCCGAGAGGGCCGGGGAGCGGCACGATGGTCGCGAGTAAACGAACCACAACCACAGGCACGAGCGGGCGCACGGCAACGGACTGCCGTCTGCCGTCTGCCCTCTGCCGTCTCCTCACATGACCAAGCCAAACGCGGCCCCGGCCGTCAATCTCCGCGCGCTGCTCGAGGAAGTGATCGAGCGCGACGCGTCCGACTTGCACATCACGGCCGGTGAGCGCGCCAAGCTTCGCATTGACGGCGCCATCGTGAACTCCAATATCGAGTTCGTCCTCTCGCCCAAAGACACGCTGCAGCTGGCGTATTCCGTGTTGACGGAAAACCAGAAAAAGCGCTTCGAGATGGAGGACGAGCTGGATTTCTCGTTCGGCATCCAGAACCTCGCCCGGTTCCGCGGCAACTGCTTCAAGCAGCGCGGGTGCGTGTCGATGGTCATCCGGCAGATTCCGTTCAACGTGCGCACCTTCACGGACCTGGGGTTGCCCGCCGTGATCGCGCGGATGTCCGAGAAGCCGCGCGGCCTCGTGCTCGTGACCGGTCCCACCGGGTCCGGCAAGTCCACCACCCTCGCGGCGATGATCGACAAGATCAATCGCGAGCGGCAGGGCCACATCATCACGGTGGAAGACCCGATCGAGTTCATCCACCGCCACCAGGGCTGCATCGTCAACCAGCGCGAGGTCGGGACCGACACCAAGACCTTCGCCAATGCCCTGAAGTACGCGCTGCGCGAAGACCCCGACGTGATCCTCATCGGCGAAATGCGGGACCTGGAGACCATCCAGGCGGCCCTCACCATCGCCGAGACGGGCCACCTCGTCTTTGCGACGCTGCACACCAACTCGGCCGCCGAGGCCATCAACCGGATCATCGACGTCTTTCCGAGCCACCAGCAATCGCAGGTGCGCGCGCAGCTCGCCTTTGTGCTGGAAGGCATCGTGACGCAGACGCTGTTACCCCGGGCCCGCGGTCGCGGCCGGGTGCTCGCCGCGGAGATCCTCGTGATCAACGCCGCCATCCGCGCCCTCATTCGTGACGACAAGATCCACCAGATCTACTCGTCCATGCAGTCGGGCAAGAAGTTCGGCATGCAAACGATGAACGATGCGCTCTACCAGCTGTACGTCGCACGCGAGGTGTCGGAGGAGGAGTGTCTCCGCACGTCGAGCGACCCGACCGAGTTCCTTCGCATGATCGGCCGCGCCCAGGTCGATGATGACGGCGACAAATCCTCCCGTGCGACGCCGCGACCGGCGGCCGCGGCGGGACGTCGCTGAGTTTCCCCTTTCCGTAGCACAGGACCGTCATGGCCACGTTTACCTATACCGCCCGAGCCTCCAACGGGGACCTGAAGACGGCGACGATCGAGGCCTCCAGTCGGGAGGACGTCGTCGCGCAGCTGCGGCGACAGCGTCTCTCCGTCGTCAAGGTCGACGAGAACGCCAAGCCGAAGAAGGCCCGCGGATCCGTCGGGATGCGCGACATCGTCATCTTCACGCGGCAGTTCTCGACGATGATCAACGCCGGCCTGCCGCTCGTGCAGGCCCTCGACATCCTCGCCAAGCAGACCGAGAACAAGGTGCTGTCCGAGGTGACCCGCGCCGTCGTGTTTGACGTCGAGTCCGGACACACCGTCGCCGACGCGCTCTCCAAGCACCCGAACGCGTTCAGCGAGCTCTACGTGAACATGGTGGCCGCCGGCGAGGCCGGCGGTATTCTGGACACCATCCTGATGCGCCTTGCGACGTTCATGGAGAAGAACGACGCGCTCGTCCGCAAGGTGAAGGGGGCAATGATCTACCCCGGCGTCATCATGTCCGTCGCCGGACTCGCGATCGTGGTGCTGCTGATCTTCGTCATCCCCGTGTTCGAAAGCATGTTCGCCTCCGTGGGCATGGCCCTGCCGATGCCCACGCGCGTGGTCATCGGGATGTCGAAGTTCCTCAAGGGGTACTGGTGGGCCGTGGGCGGTGGCCTGGCCGCCGGGGCGTTCCTGCTCAAGAAATACTACGCCACGCCGGGGGGACACCTCACGATTGACCGCCTCATGCTCCGCATGCCCGTCTTGGGCGACGTGCTCCGCAAGTCCGCGGTGTCCCGCTTTACCCGGACGCTGGGCACGCTGATCTCCTCGGGCGTCAGCATTCTCGACGGCCTGGAGATTACCGCGAAGACCGCCGGCAATCGCGTCATCCAGGATGCGATCATGGCGTCGCGTGCCTCGATCGCCGGTGGTGACACGATCGCCGCACCTCTACAGAAGTCTGCCGTCTTCCCGCCCATGGTGATCAGCATGATCGCCGTCGGTGAGCAAACCGGTGGCCTGGACGAAATGCTCTCGAAGATCGCCGACTTCTACGACGAAGAAGTGGACGCGGCGGTGAGTGGACTGCTCTCCCTCCTCGAACCGATCATGATCGTTTTCCTCGGCGTCGTCGTCGGCGGCATGGTCGTCGCGATGTATCTGCCGATCTTCGACATGATCAACGCGGTGCAGTAACGCCAGCATCCGGCGGCCACGGGGGGCGATGCGGCAAGGAGCCGCGTCGCCCCCCGTGTCGTTGTGGCCGGCCCGCTCGCTGGACACCGCGCCTCCCTCACGGCCCCGCGCTGTATCGTCACGCTGCAGTCCACCGTGCGTTGCCGCCGCGATGGTCTCGCGTCTTCTTCACGGAAGCCGCAACGCACCGCGGCGCAGGATCAGCCTCCCTTTCGCCTTCGTGCTGGGGACGGCGCAAACGCCTCCCGGGGTCACTCCCGGGGGCGTTTTTGCGTCCCGGGGGTAAACGGCACGGTTTCGGACGCGCGATCCACCATCCCGCAAAGCAGACTGCCGCCCGGACGCTCGGGGCTGCAGATTCCGCCCGCGTCAGGTTCGACTCGCCCCTCTCCGCCCTCCCCGTGTACTTTCTTCTTTTCTACGAAGCCGACGCAGAGTACGCCGTCAAGCGTGCGCCGCACCGTCCCGCGCATCTCGACCTTGTGCGGGCCGCCCATGCGCGGGGCGAACTGGTGCAGGCCGGGGCGTTTGCTGACCCGGTTGATGGGTCGGTCCTGGTGTTCAAGGGCGATTCACCCGAGGTCGCCATCTCGTTCGCCAGGCAGGATCCCTTCGTCACCGAGGGAATCGTCACGCGCTGGTTCGTTCGGCAGTGGACCACGGTTGTGGGCCCCGATGCCACTGTTCCCACCATTGGAGTGTAGCCGCCATGTCCCAATTGACTGCCACCGAGTGGATCTGGCGTGACGGGGCCTTCGTGCCGTGGGCCGACTGCAACATCCACCTCCTGTCGCATTCCGTGCAGTATGGCTCGGCGATCTTCGAGGGGGTCCGGTGTTACTCCACCCCGAAGGGCCCAGCCATCTTCCGGCTGCGGGAACACATGGAGCGCCTGCTCGGCAGCGCGAAGGTGTATCGCTTCGAGATGAAGTACTCCCTCGATGACCTCGTGCAGGCGGCGCGTTCGGTGGTCGTGAAGAACAACATGGAAGCGTGTTACCTGCGGCCGATGGTGCTGCGTGGATACGGCGCCTCTAGCATGGTGCCTTTTGCCTCACCGGTTGAGGTGTTCATTCCCTGCTGGCCCTATGGGGCCTACCTTGGCGACGGCGCGCACGAAAACGGCGTGGATGCGTGCATTTCCTCGTGGATGCGCGTAGCCCCCAACACCATTCCCACGATGGCCAAGATCGCGGGCAACTACCTCTCGGGGATGTTGATCAAGATGCAGGCTCTCGCCGATGGGTATGCCGAGGCGATCGCGATGGGGCCGGATGGCAAGCTCTCGGAGAGCTCGGGCGCCAACACCTTCCTCGTGAAGAACGGAGCCATCTACACCGCGCCGGTGGATGCCTCCATCCTGCCGGGCATCACGCGTGATTGCGTGATGAGCCTGGCGAAGGACCTCGGGATCCCGGTGCATGAGCGCGATTTGCTTCGCGAGTCGGTCTACCTCGCCGATGAGGTCTTCTTCTGCGGGACGGCGGTGGAGATCACCCCCGTGCGCAGCGTCGACCGTATCCCGGTGGGCACCGGGAAGCCGGGGCCGGTGACGCAGGCGCTCCAGCAACGGTTCAACGACACGACCTCGGGCCGCATCCCCGACGAACACGGCTGGCTGACCTTCGCACGGTGAGCGACGATCTGGACGGCCCGGCATGTCACCATGCCGGTCCATCCCAGTGACGTGGCTTGGTGCGCATGGGCGTGGCATCGTGGCCCCTCAGTCTCCGGAGCCCTGGATGCACCGCGTCATGCGCCTCGCCTTCGTGATGGTCGTCCTGGCTGCCTCGCCGGCCGGGGCGCAGGTGCGCCAGCTCGAGGGGATCCCCCGCGTTCATCCCGAGCCGTTCTCGCAGGTCCGCGGTGCACGGGAGCTCGCGGACGGGCGTCTCATGGTCTCCGATTACATCGAGCAGCGAGTGGTTGCCCTCGACTTCGCGTCCGGGACCGCGACGTCGCTCTTCCCGCGCGGCGGGGGGCCGGGCGAGATACGCCTGCCGACGCGGCTTGTCGCCATGCCGGGGGACAGCACGCTCGTGGTCGACCTGGGTAATCAACGGCTGTTGGTGGTTGGTCCAACGGGGCGAAGCATGCGGACGATCCCGGGGGACATCCCGGGCGTACTGGGGGTGAACGGTATCGACGCGCAGGGCGCGCTGTATTACACGATCCCCGGCTGGGCGGCCAGGGTCCCTCTGGCCGGCGACACCGTGGAGGTCGTGCGCGCACCGCGGGGTGGGGCGGCCGTTGCCCTTGCCCGCATCCAGGGCGATCGCATGCGCCCGGACATCCGGGCTCCGTCGATGACGCCACGCATTCCGACAGTAGGGTATGCGGCTCGGGACGCATGGTGGGTGGGCTCGGACGGTCGGGTGCGCGTCCTGCGTGCCGATACCTACGCCCTCGAGATCCGTGCACCCGGCGGCCCCAGCCGCACCGGGCCCTCACATGCATGGGTGACCTCGGTGGTGACCGCTGCCGATCGGCGGCGCTACGTGGAGGACTTCCTGGCGTCCAGTCCGACGAGCGGTCGCGGGGAGAACGGCGGCATGGGGCTCACCCCGAAGCCGACAGAGGCGGAGATCCAGGCCCTGGTCGCGGGAACCCATTTTGCCGAACGTTTTCCGATGTTCGAGGCGGGTGCTGTTCATCTCGCGCCCGGTGATCGAGTGTGGGTCGGGCGCCCGGCGCGCCCATCGGGTGCGCGGCGCTACGACATCCTGGATGACAAGGGGACACGGGTCGGCTCCTTCGAACTCAAGCCAGGCCGTCGCGTGGTCGCGATCAGTCGCCAATGGGTGTACCTCGTGTTGACCGATGACGACGGGGTGGAACAGGTGGAGCGATACGCGCGCCCGCTGTGAGCGGTCGTGGGGCGCGTTTCGGCGTGATAGCTTGCGCGCACCCCTAACCCACGCCCGTGAAACACGCCATCACGCGCGCCGTGTCGCGCCGCATCGTTGCCTGCGAGCTCACGCACGTCGCGCGCACCACGATCGACCTCGAGGTCGCCCGGAGACAGCATGCGGCCTACGAAGGGGCGCTTCGTTCTTGCGGCGTGGAGGTCCACCAGCTCCCAGAGGTACCGGACCTGGCCGATTCGGTCTTCGTTGAGGATACCGCCATCGTCCTCGACGACCTCGCTGTCATGATGCGTCCCGGGGCGGCGTCCCGGCGTCCCGAAGTCGCCAGCGTGCGCGCTGCCCTGGCGTCCTACCGCGAGATCCTGGACCTTGTCGGCCCGGGGACCATGGACGGCGGCGATGTGCTGACTCTCGGCAAGACCCTGTGGGTCGGGATCAGCTCGCGCACCACGATGGATGCCGTGCGTGAACTCGCCGCCCTCGTGACGCCACGCGGGTATCGCGTCGAGGCGACCGCCGTGCGGGGCGCGCTGCACCTCAAGACGGCGGTCACGCAGGTTGGCCCGGATCTACTGGCCGTCAATCCGGAGTGGATCGATGTCGCGACCTTTCCTGGGTATCGGCAGGTCACCGTGGACCCCAGCGAGCCCTTTGCGGCCAACGCCGTCCTGCTGAATGGGCGCGTGATTCACTCGACCCAGTTCCCCCGCACGCAGGAACTCCTGCGTGCGGGGGGCGTGGACGTCGTGGGAGTGGATGCCAGCGAGCTGGCCAAGGCCGAGGGTGGGGTGACGTGCTGCTCGTTGTTGGTGAGCTGACGCGCCTCCCGTCGACGACCTACTTCATCAATGGCTTGAGCAGTTCAACGGTCATCGGCCCCGTGTGCGATGCGGTTTCATCCCGCGCCTTCTTCACGTCGGCTGCAGTGACGGCGCTCGCCGTGTTGCCAAACGAGGACCGGACATACGTCAGGAGTTCGGCAACCTCCTCATCCGACATCTGCACCCCGACCCCGTACGGGGGCATCAGGTTGTTGTACTCGGTGCCCTTCACGGTGATCGGCCCCGAGATGCCGTGAATAAGGATCCGCGCCGGCACGCCGGGGTCTGCCGCGCCGACATACTCTGAGCCAGCGAGCGGCGGATACGTCCCGGGCAAGCCTTCACCGGTTGCCTGATGGCAGGACAAGCAGCGCTGCTGATACAGGAGCTCACCACCAGCTGGCGCTGCGGTTGTCGTGGCGGTCGTCGTGGTCCCGGTGTCGCTACCCGCCTGCTCACCGCCACCGCCACAGGCGATGAGAGTCAGGAGGGGCGCTACGGCGATAACAGGGGAGATGCGCATGGTCGGAGGGGTGGATCGTTATGGTGGGAACGCAAATAGAACATCGGGGACTCACGCGAAGCCATCAGGCGTTTCGCGGCGCCTGTCCTAGAAATCCCTACGCCGAAAGGTGCGTAGCGCGAGCCAGCCAGGGATCAGGGTCCAGAGGAATAAAGCCGACACCGCCAGTGTGACGCCAATCGGTGAGCCAAGCATCCGGGTGAACACGGCGCCCGTCACTCCCATCATGGCGGCCAGATCGAGCCGGAGGAGCATCAGGATCCGCGCGAGATCCACCGGATTCGCAAAGCTCAGCGCCAGGAGGGGACCTTCGATCGGGTAGTCGCGAAAACTCACGGCCAGCCAGAGCAGGACGCCGTCGAACGCCACCGTGCAGGTCAGCCATGCCCCGAGCGCGATCCCCAGCCCCTTCAGCCGATCCTCCACCAGCCCGCCAATGAGGACCGCCAGGGCGCCGAAGATCGCGGTCAGCAGCGCGCCAACGAGCAGCAGCAGGCCCAGAGTGCCCAGCGTGTCGGCTCCCAATGCGCGGTGTGCCAGCAGGGGCAGGCTCACGCCAGTGGCAAAGGCCAGGACCAGCGGCACCACGAGTCCGGCGAACAGACCGTGGAACAGGGTCGAGCGCTCCACGGGCTGTGTCAGGAGCAATTCGGTGAACTCGCGTGCCCCATGCCAGTAAATCGTCCCGAAAACGACGGTGACGAGTGGGACGAGTGCCAGGACCAGATTGAGCAGCGACGCGAGCGCGCGGGGCCCCGTGCCGCCGAGTCGAACGAGCAGGTCGGTTGCGACGAGGAAAAACAGCGCGTAGCCCAGGATCCACCGGTTCCGCATCACGTCTGCCAGGACGTACCGGAGGATTCGGGCGATGGCGTGCCTTGGCGTTGGGAGCTGCGGTGGCGCAAGGGGCCGATCCTCAACCTTCGCCTGCGGGTGGTAAGCGGGCAGCACAGGCGGGGTCAGTTCGGGTGCACCTCGGAACGAGAGCACGCGGGGGGATCGCGCCTTCATGCGAGGGCCCTCCCGGCATCGCGCATCAAGCGGGCGGCGGCACGTTCCAGGCTGGACTCGCCGGCCTCGCGCATCAAGTCGAGCGGTCGGCCGGCGAACCGGATCCCGCCATCAAGCAGGAACACGACGCGGTCGGCCAGTTCCTCGAGTTCGCTCAAGACGTGTGAGGTGATAAGGAACGTCGTTCCACGCCCCCTCGCGCTGCGAATCTTGTCCTTGAGCGTCGAGGACGACACAGGATCCAGCGCGGCGGTGGGTTCATCCAGGATGAGCAGCTCAGGCCGAAAGAGGAAGGCCAGGGCCGCGTTGATGCGCTGGCGTGTGCCACCCGAGAGGACACGCATCGGTGTCTGGAGCACCGGGGCGAGTGACAAGGTGTCGATGAGTTCATCATCCCGCTCGGGGGCACCGCCGCGCAGGTCCGTCAGCAGGGCGATGATGTCAGCGGCACGGAGATTTTCCGGGAAACGCGCCGCCTGCGGCATGTATCCGATCCGCGCGCGGTACGCCGCCGATCCGTCGATGCGCAGGCCGTTCATGCGCACGTCCCCCGCGTCGGGACGGACGAGGCCCAGCACCATCTTGTTGAACGTGGTCTTGCCGGCGGCATTCGGGCCGATGATGGCCGTGATCTCGCCGCGGGGAACCTCGAGATCCACGCCGCGCAGGACGGGACGTGACCCAAAGGCCTTGTAAATGCCGTGAGCGGTAATCATCGCGAGGGGGGCGGCGGGGGCGACGGGAGCGGGCGGACGAGCAGCGGGGCCTCATCGCGGATGTCGGACGCGGTCAGGGCCGGGAATGCGCGTTCGGCGAGGTCCATCAGGTCGACGAGTATGCTGCGTAGCAGGAGTGCGGAGGCCGGAGACTGCTCGACCACGAGTGAGAAGAGTCGCACCGGCAGGTGGGGAACGTCGCCGACCCCGTTCCGGTCCAGGTCGTAACCCTGATAGCGATCCCAGTAGTTCCCGCGAAAGGTGGAGACGGACTGCCGGGAGTTGGTCGTGACGTCGAACGCGTTCAGCTCGAACGTATTGCCTTCGTAGCGATTGTCCTGCGCCGAGGCGAGGGAGCGGAGTGCCCAGCCATTCTCCCGGAAGGTGTTCCCGACCACCCGGTTGCGACCGGCATCCTCCAGGTAGAGCCCGACGGAGTTGGCGAGAAACTGGTTGTCGACGATCTCGGAGTCGTTGATGTCCTTGAGGAGCAACCCGTACGAGGCACTCCCGCGGGATCGCGCAAAGACGTTGCGGCGCATCGTCACGTGGTGGGAGTACATCACCGCGACGCCGTTGCCGTTGTCGCGGTAGGTGTTGGCCTCGTACGTGCAGTCGTTCGAGAACATGAAGTGCATGCCATACCGCGCGCTCTGCTCCGAGACGTTGCGGGCGACGAAGCCGCCGGTCACAAACTCGAAGTAGATCCCGTCGCGGTGGCCGGTCACGCGATTGCCGGTGACAACCGTCCGTTCGCTCTTCCAGGCGTGAATGCCGTTGCCGGCGCTCATCTGTCTCTCGCCGGGACCGCGGACGACGTTGTCGCGAACCTCGCAGGCCCGCGTGGTCTCGAGGTAGATCGCGAACTGCGCGTCCACGATGGTGTTCCCGTGCACCTGGCAACGCTCCGCGTCCCGCACGCGGATCGCCGCGCGCTCGTCCACCTGGCTGGTGCCGGTGTGTTCGAAGGTGAGCCCGGCGACCGTGACATCGTTGGCGTTCACGACAAGCAGGGACCGTTGGCCTTCGCCGTCGAGGATGGCCCCCGGCCGTCCCAGCAGCGTGAGTGGCCGACCGATCACCAGCGTGGGTTCCCGCCAGCGGCCCGGCCCCACCACAACCACCGCGCCCGGCGCGGCGGCGCGCAGGGCGTCAGCAATGCGGGTGTAGGTTTCGTGCGCGCCGACGCGTAGCGTATCCGCGGCGAGCCATGCGAGCGCGACGACCGGGGCGAGCATCATCGAGCCGGGGCGGTGCCCGCATGGTGCACGGCGTGGGGCGGAGCCGACGCCAGGTCTCGTCGCATGACGTCCCAGGTGGCGATGGTGCCGCCGTACCGGGCCAGGATCGCCTCGGCCGGTGCGCCACTGGCCAGGGCGATGACGCTGCGTCCCATGGGGCTGGCCACGGTGCCGTCCCGGACAAAGACGGCCGTGGCCGCGTCGACCAGCTGGCCGGACTCGAAGTCGCTAACCAGCACATCACCGATGCGAGTGGAGTCGGTCCCCGCAGCGAGGTAGCCGACCAGGCACTCAATCGCATCAAAGCTTCGGGTGCGGCCCGTGGTGAGCACGACCTGGCCGCCAAACCGCGTGTCCGTGATCGCCATACGGCAGTACCCGCACGACTCGCCCTCCACCAGCACCCGCGGCGCGGAGCCGCAGCCGAGGGCCAGTGCGGAGAGTGCCAGCAGCAGGCGTCTCATGGTCACTCAGACGGTGGCGGTGCCCAACGGGACCGCGATGGCGTCGCGCGCACTCACCCGAGGGGCTCGGTCGATCCGCAGGGCCAGGATGCCCAGCAGCAGGGCCGCAAAGGCGGCGACGCCGCCCGCGGCGGGCCAGGAGCTCGCCGTGAAGTTCAGAAGCTGCTTGCTGCCAATGAGGGGGGGCTGGTAGGACATCCCGGGAATCTTGATGATCGCGTTCTCGAGGTCGAGGTTGTGCCCGTAGTCGTATTCCCAGCGGTAGAAGTCGACCAGCCCCGCCAGCGCCAGGGCGACAAAGGCCACGACGAAAAGCGTGGCGAGCTTGCGGTTCTTCGTGGCCGCCGCCGCCGCGGCGAAGGCGACGAGCACCCCAACGATGGCCGGCATCAGCCGCAGTTCCGGGATCGACTCCGGGACGATCCGCTTCATCCCGATGTAGTGGTTCAGGTTGTTGATGTTGTCGAGGTCGTTCGGCTTGATCCCCGTGATCGTGTTCAGCCAGATCTGCATGCCGAGTCCTTCGGGGTACTGCGGGGCGGCCAGCGATACCTGCCAGATCGGGAGGATGTACATCATCCCCAGCAAGGCGGCGGAGGCGACCAGGGCGAGTCGTGCGCGAAGCGAGAGCATCGGAGTGGTGTCGAAAGCGGGGAAGCCACAGGCCGCCAACGGAACGGCGCTGACGACCTGCGGCGGACGCGCGAGGCCTACTGCTCCCCTGCCGGGACGGCCGGTCGCGCCTTGGTGCTCGTTTGCAGGGCCACGGCGCGGCCACTCGGGGCGACGCGCACATACCCTTGCATTTCCTGGTGCAGCGCACTGCAGAAGTCCGTGCAGTAGAACGGATAGACCCCGGGGTACTTCGGCACCCACTTCAGTGTCCGGGTCTGCCCCGGCATGAGCAGCAGTTCCGCGTCGCTCCAGCTGCCCATCGCCGCAAAGCCGTGGGGCACATCCCAGTCCTGCTCGAGGTTGGTGACATGGAAGAGCACGGTGTCGCCGACCTGGACGCCCTCGACCATGTCCGGCGCGAAGTGCGAGCGGATCGCCGTCATCTTGATGTGCACGTTCTTGCCACTGCGCGCGATGCCCGTCTCCGACTCACTGCGGGCGACGTACGGGTGCGTATTCTCGGCCAGCTTGAAGAACTTGACCTGCTTGTCCTTGATCAGCTTCGCGTCGATCGCCTGGGCATAGTGCGGCTCGCCGATCGTCGGGAAGTCGAGCAGGAGCTTCATCTTTGCCCCCGTGATGTCGTAAAGCTGCGCCGACTGCGTGAGTTCCGGCCCGGTGCCGAGAAAGCGATCCTTCGTGATCTTGTTCATCGCGACCACGTACTTGCCGTAGGGCTTCTTGGTGTCGCCGCCCGGGACGAGCAGGTGGCCGATCGAATAGTACGTCGGGACGCGGTCCACGACCTTGAAGTCGCTAAAGCACCATTTGACGATTTCCGAGGTGATGAACACTGACGTGTAGGCGCACCCCTTGTCGTCGAACTCGTTATGCAGGGGGCCCAGACCGGGATTCTGCACCTCGCCCGCCATCACCTGGTCGTACTTGATGACCGGGATCCCCTCCACCTCCTTCTCGAATGCTTTTGCCTCGATCGCCTTCATCATCTTGCTGAAGGAGTGGACCGGGATGACGGTGGCCAGCTTGCCGCCGCCGACGATGTACTCGCCGGTCGGGTCGATGTCCACGCCGTGCGGGGACTTGGGCGTCGGCAGGTAGTAGATGCTCCCCGGGCAGTCGGCGGGCAGGATGACGGCCACGCTCTTCTTCATCTCCGACGACGCCATGTGGCGGTTGTCGTCGTACGTGTTGTGAGCGTAGTTCGCCGCCCACGCCTTCGACTTGCCAGCGGCCTTGCAGGCCTCCAGGGTCTTCCAGTTGACGGCCGCGATGTAGTCATAGTCGTTCTTGGAGGCGTTCACCTCGAGCTTGGTGTACGCTTGCTCGGTGTTGTATGAGGTGAAGAACGCCCACCCATGCGACGGGCCCTTGCCCGGGCGGCCCAGGTCGTAGTCAAACCCTGGTACCAACAACTGGAAGGCGACGTCCATCTTTCCCGCTTCGTCTGCCTTCACGAAGGAAATGGTGCCCTTGAAGTTCTCGGCGAAACTGGTGATCGCCACGTCCTTCTGCGGAATGGGCACCGAGAAACGGGTTGCGCCGATCACGTACTCCGTGTTCTCCGTGACAAACGGCGACCCGTGGTTGCCGCCGGTGTTCGGCACCTCGAGGGTCTCGATCGTCTCGAACTTCGTCAGGTCGATGCGAGCGAACCGGGGCGTGTTGTTGGCGTTGATGAAGAGCCAGCGACCATCATGCATCCCATCCGTCTGCGAGAGTGAGGGATGGTGCGTGTCGTCCCAGGGGATCTCGCCAAACGACGTGTTGAGCAGTGGCCGCGTCTCGGCGTTGTAGCCGTACCCGTTCTCGGCGTTTTGCGAGAAGACCGGGATCACCTTGAGCAAACGGCCGGACGGGAGGCCGTAGACCCCGACCTGGCCGGAGAAGCCGCCGGACATGAAGGCGTAGAACTCATCCTGCGTGCCGGGGGCGACATACACGCGCGACGGAGCGTCCGTGGCACCGACCATCGACGACGAGGTCTTGGCCGGACCGCAGGCGTAGAGATAGCCGACGAGCGCCAGCACCCCGGTGCCGGCGGCAACGAATCGGGAGCGACGTGGGGACGACATGGTGTGGATCCTCGTGGAGGCAGGGGGAAGAACGGACCAGCTGCCTAAAGGATCATTTTTGATACCCCTTTTCGCCGTGGGAGCTTTCCCCGAACCGACTGGGGGTGTTTCGTCCGTCCGGTGTAGGGAGAAGCCCTACCTCCAACGGGCCTTGGACCCATACGTTGTCGCCCCATGCGGTTGACGCGATTCACCGACAATGCCTTGCGCTGCCTGATCTCGCTCGGCCTTGAGCCGACGGGTACGCAGACGGTGGCCGAGGTAGCCGCGCGCCTGAACATGTCGGAGGAGCACCTGACGAAGGTGGTGCAGCGCCTCGCTCAGCGTGGCTACGTGCAGACGGTGCGTGGACGGAACGGGGGCGTGCGGCTCGCTCGAATGCCAGGAGAGATTATCGTCGGCGCGGTGGTTCGCGACTGCGAAGAGGATCTCGCGCTCGTGCCCTGCTTTGACGATCCGGGTTCGTGCCCGATTGCCCCGGCGTGTACCTTGGCCGGGGCAATCGATGAGGCGTTGGCGGCGTTCCTCGCGGTGCTCGATGGACGCACGCTCGCGGACCTGCTGGCCAACCAGGGGCACCTGGTGCAGCTCGTGGCGGCACGGGCGGGGGGGAGGACGGTCGCTCGTTAGGTCTTCGCGTCGCGGCTGGGGGCGTGCGTCCCCTGGAGGCGGCCTGGTTCGCTGAGGTCTGGTGGCTGGGGTTAGTGGTACTGGATGTACAGGGGTTGGGGAGTGAGGGCGAGCACGTCGGCCGGTTGCATCAGGCGCCAGCCCTTCTTCTTCGTGTCGTTCTTGTAGAAGATCTTGAATCCGGTGAACTGCACGGGCTCACTGTACACGTAGTTCACGTAGCTGCCCTTCTTCAGCGCCGGGTTCCCCCATCCGTCCATCTGGATCACGATCTGCACCCGCGGGTCCAACTTGATGTTGCGGTAGTTGGTCAACATCGGGCGCGTGAAGCGGTGCACCACCAGCACCTTGGGCGGGATGTTGTGCCGCGACACCACGTCCTGCAGGAACTCGCTCGCGTAGTTGATGTCCCGCGCGTCCATCGTGCCAATGCGCTTGCCCGGCGCGTGTCCGGTTTTCATCGAGAACTCGGGATCGATCCCGAGGTGCACGTTGGGGCGGCTCAGGAATTTCTCGAGGCGGGGCAGTTCCTTCTGCAACGTGCTCTTGCCGACCTGGACATCCAGGAAGAGCAGGGCATTGCGGCGCGCGGCCCATCCAGCAACACGCTCGACCAGCGAGTCGTTCATCCGAGCGCGATACATCCCGTCCGAGCCGGCGGACGCCTGCGCGACGGTCACGATCAGGTGCAGAGCGGGGATGGCCGGGACGGCGCTGTCCGCAGCGGTCCACTTTGCGACCTCGCGGTCCAGGCGCTTCAGCATCTCATCCGGGGCGATCTCACCCAGGATCCCCATCCGCTTGGACAGGGGATTCCCGTAATAGGCGATGATGCGCTTGTTCGGAAGAATCGAGCCCGGCAAGAGGTCGGGGCCCTTCACCGGCCAGACCGGCTTGGGTTTCGCCGGTGCGCGGCGTGTGGTGTCGCCGGCGCGGGATCCGCCCTGCCCGCGAGGCTCCTGGCGCGCCGGCGCTCCCTTCTTTGCCGCGGCGGTGCGTCCGGCGGTATTCGACTTGGGGCGCGCCTGCGCCCACGCTGCGGAACCGAACAGCGACATCGCGGCGACAACGGTCAGAAACCGGCTAACAGGGCGAAGCACAGGCAGGTGGTGACGAGGAAGGGAGAGCGCCAAGCAGGGCCTGGTACCCTGGAGGCGAGGAAGCAGCCTGGGGGTGGCGTTCAGGTGGCGTCCGAAGAACCTAACGACGCTCCGAGGCCACGCACATGGTCGAACATCAGCCAGGTCTCGATATGGCCGACCTCGGTACGGGTGATTAGGTGATCGAGTGCGATGTCCCGCAGGTGGCCCGGGTCGCGGGCCATGACGTGCACGAGAAAGTCGTTCTCCCCGGCCATGTGATACACCGCGAGCACTTCGCCGAGCCCAAGCAGGTATTCGCGGAACGCGCTGAACTGCTCGCGGGAGTGCCGCGCCAGGCGAATGGCGACCATCGCCTCCAGGCCGTAGCCGAGCGCCGCGGGATCGAATTCCGCGTGAAAGGCTCGGAGCACCCCGTCGCTGATCAGGCGGCGCACCCGTTCCAGGCAGGAACTCGGCGCCAGCCCGACGGCGGCAGCCAGCTCCTTGTTGGACAGCCGAGCATTCTTCGCCAGAAGTCCGACGAGCTGCCGATCGATTCGGTCGAGCTGCTGAGATTCAGTCACAGAGGCGAAGATGATTCGTTGGACAGATGAGTCAGCGAAGATAATACTGGGGAATGGAAATTCCAGCGGAGGAAGTTCTGTGATAGTGAGGGTGACGACTCAGGCCGTGCACGCCGGACGGGAAGACCTCGGTACCATCGGTGTTCACGCTCCACCGCTCGACCTGTCCTCCACTTACCCGGTCCCGGACCTCTTTGCGGCCACCGCAGACCTGGATGCCCTGGCCGCCGGTGCGCCGGGGTATGCCTCCTCACCGATCTATTCCCGGTTGCACAATCCGACCGTCGCGCGCGTGGAGCGCGCGGTCGCACAACTCGAGCACGCGCCTGACGCCGTCGCCTTCGCCAGCGGCATGGCGGCGATGACCGCAGTCCTGCTCGCGGTCACCGCTCGAGGTCGGCATGTGGTGGCCGTCCGGCCACTCTATGGTGGAACGGACCACCTGCTCGAGTCGGGACTCCTTGGCATGCAGGTCACGTGGGCGACGCCACAGGGTGTGGGCGCGGCCATACGACCCGACACGGCGTTGGTCGTGATCGAAACACCTGGAAACCCCACGTGCGCCCTCATCGACATCGCGGCGGTCGTCGTGCAATGCCGCGGTGTGCCTGTGCTCGTGGACTCGACGTTTGCCACCCCGATCCTTCAGCAGCCCCTCGTTCACGGGGCAGCCTTCGCGCTGCATTCTGCGACCAAGTTTCTCGCCGGCCATGGCGATGTGTTGGGCGGTGTGGTCGCGACCGACGAGCAGTGGGCCGCCGAGTTGCGCAAGGTGCGCATCGCCACGGGCGGGGTCATGCATCCTCTCGCGGCGTACCTCCTGCACCGCGGTCTCCCGACCCTGCCGCTTCGTGTCCGCTTTGCCCAGGAGAGCGCAGCGTGGTTGGCGGAGCGTCTTGAGGCGCATCCGGCCGTCATTGAGGTGCGCTATCCCGGGCGCTCCGGTGGCGACCCGATGAACCTTGTCGGGAGACAAATGCGCGGGCCCGGGCCCATGTTGGCCTTCACGCTCAGAGGCGGATTCGACGCCGCCAGGAGAGTCATGGGCAGCGTCCGGCTGATCACGCCGGCAGTTTCCCTGGGTTCCGTGGACACACTCATCCAGCACCCGGCCGGACTCACGCATCGGGTGCTCAGCGACGAGGCGCGCTCGGCATCGGGGATCGTACCTGGATTGCTCCGCCTGTCCCCGGGACTCGAAGACCCGGAGGATGTATGGGACGACTTAAGACGCGCGCTCGAGGCATCGCAGGCGCTGCACCTCGACGAAATCGGGCAGGATGTCATGAGCGCCGTGTAATCCGATACACGGCCGATACCTCAGCCGGGCCGTGCGCGTCCTGACGACGTGAAGCTGCTTGTCCTGAACTGCCACGAAGCCTGGGTGCACCAACTCGGCGTCTTGGGCGCCGAACTGGATATCGTGGTCGGCCTGCCCGGTCGCTACACGCGCACCTGGGACACGCACATGCGCCCGGTGCCTCGGAATGCGCGATTGCTCGCGCTCTCCGAGGTGACTGACGCGCGCTACGACGCGGTGATCAACCACAACATCACCGACCTGCTCGACACCAAGCACCTGCAGGCGCCCAAGCTGCTGGTCCTTCATGAGACGCTGGAAGGCCGGATGGCGCAGCAGGGCGCGGACTTCGAGCCGCGTGATATGCGGGCGATGCTGAACACCTATCTCGCCTCGGTGGGCGGGCACGCCGTGGCGATCTCGCGGTCCAAGGCCAAGTCCTGGGGCGTGACGCACATGGTCGTGCAGAACTCCGCTGATCCCGACCAATATCACGAACCCGTGGGGGATGTGGCCTCCGGCATCCGGGTCGCCAACCACGTGGTCTCCAAGCGCGTCTTCCTCGCCTGGGATTTCCACGAGCAGGCGATGCAGGACATCCCCTGTCGGCTCGTGGGCCACAACCCGGAGTTGACCGGGGTGTCGCCGGCCGATGACTGGGATCACCTCAAGCGCCTGCTGGCGTCGCATCGGTTCATGGTGCACACCGCCGACCCACGCTACGAGGACGGCTACAACATGGCTGTGCTGGAGGGGATGGCGGCCGGTCTTCCGGTCCTCGCCAATCGACATCCCACGACCATCGTGCAGCATGGAGTGACTGGGTTCGTGTGCGAGACGCCGGAGGAGATGCGCACACAAGCACGCCGGTTGCTGGACGATCAGTCCCTGGCGCGAGAGCTCGGCGACAACGCGCGCGAATACGTCGCGCGACAATTCGGTCCGGATCGCTTTCGCGTGGAGTTTACCCGCGCCGTGCAGGAAGCCCGCAAGAAGTGGAGCCGGCGTGCCGGGGTCCGGGAGATGGCGGGCCGCTAGTCGGGGGCCGCCGAGGGTTGCGCTCGCTCGCGCGCTGGTGGACTCTCCGGGGTCACTCCATTCCTCCCGATGCGCACCTCCTCCCTGTTGTTCATCCTCGCGCTCAGCGCCGGGACCACGCTGGCCGCCCAGGGCCGCGAAGGCGACGTTGTCCTTCCCACGTACCGGTTCGCCAACGGACAGTCGCTCGACAACGTCAAGCTGCACTACACGCTGCTGGGCCAACCGCGGAAAGACGCGGGTGGCACGACCCGCAACGCTGTCCTGGTGCTCCACGGAACCGGTGGGACGGGGAGCGGTTTCCTGGGCGCCGCCTTCGCGGGTGAACTATTCGGTCCCGGCAAGCTGCTGGACACGACGCAGTACTTCGTGATCCTCCCGGACAACATCGGGCACGGCAAGTCGAGCAAGCCGAGCGATGGCCTGCGGATGAAATTCCCCACGTACGGCTACACGGACATGGTGCACTTGCAGCATGCCCTGTTGCAGGGACTTGGGGTCAACCACTTGCGCCTCGTGATGGGGACCTCGATGGGGTGCATGCACGCCTGGGTCTGGGGGTACACCTACCCGAACTTTGCCGATGGTCTCGTGCCCCTCGCCTGTGCGCCGACCCAAATCGCCGGGCGTAACCGGATGATGCGCACGATGATCCGCGACTTCATCATGCAGGATCCCGACTGGAAGGGTGGGGACTACACCTCGCCTCCCCGCGGGCTCAAGGCGGCGTCGGGGATGCTCTACATGATGACCTCGGCCCCACTGGTACAGCATCGCCAGGCGCCGACCCGCGATCGCGCCGACTCGACGATACGCGCTTATATCGACGCGCGCTTTCGTTCGCAGGACCCGAACGACATGCTCTACCAGTTCGATGCATCCAGCGACTACGACCCCTCGCCCCACCTCGAGAAGGTCACCGCCCCCGTCCTGGCGATCAACTCGGCCGATGATCTCGTCAACCCACCGGAACTCGGGTTGATGGAGCGCCTGATGCCCCGGGTGGCGAAGGGGAAGTACATCCTCATCCCCACGAGCGAGCGCACCCGCGGCCACGGCACGCACTCCCAGCCCGCGATCTGGGGGGCATACCTCGCCGAGTTCGTGAGAGGGCTGAAGTAGGGGGGCCGAGGGCAGCCCCGTGCCGCCCGTGCTGCGCGTACTGCTCGTGCTTCGCAGTGGCAGTTGCGGGGGCTTTCAACCGATGCAGCACGAGCGGGACGAGAAGTCAGGGCAGCACGAGAAGCGTGACTCATGTGCCGCGGGTACTGCCCGTGCCCCCGTGCCCCCGTGCCCCCGTGCCCCCGTGCTGCTCGGGCTGCCCGTACCGCCCGTGCTTCGCCCTGGCCGTTCTCCCCGCCCAAGGCCCCGGCGTGACGCTCGCATGACGCCGTCCCCGAGCTTGTGATCTCCATCACGCCCCCGCGTGCCCTTGCCGCTGCCGGATCGTCCTCGTTCGATGACCTCCCGCGCCCTGATCCTGCGGCTCCCCCTGCTCGGCATGCTGTTCGCCTGCGGAGGGCGGACCACCGTCGCCGCCCCTGACGCGCGGCCCTATGATGCGGCGCTCGGCCTCGCGTCGTTTGACACGGCCTGGTCGCGGATCAACGCGACCTATTATGACTCGACCTTTCGCGGGATCGACTGGGTTGGCCTTCGCGATTCACTGAGGCCCGGCGTCGCCAGGGCCACCCAACCTGACGAGATGCGTCGCGCGATCCGGACCCTCTTCGATCGGCTCGGCGAATCGCACTTCATGATCGTGCCCTCGGACATCGTGCAGGCGATGCGCGGTGATACCGCGCAACCGAGCGAGCCCGGCACGGTCGGTCTGGGATTTCGGTTGGTCGACGGCAAGGTCCTGGTGACCACGGTGGAGCCCGGGTCGGCGGCGGACCGCGCCGGGGTGCGGCGCGGATGGGCTGTCGAGCGCGTAGGTCGCCGTGAGGTGGCACCGCTGTTGGTGGCCCACCGGGCCCTGGACGACCCCACCGCGGCGCGGCGCGCCGCCATGCAACTGGTCTTGAGGCTCGAGGCCTCGGCAGGGACATACCTGGGTGATACCGTGACGCTCGTGGCGCGCGATGCGGGCGGCAAGCGGCGCTCCGTCACGATGATCGCCACCGAGGCACCCGGGCAGCTGGTCAAGTACCTGCAGTTGCCTCCGCAGCAGTTCCACCTCGCCCACCGGCGATACGCCGATGCCGCCGGGTGCGTGGGATGGGTCCACTTCAACACCTGGATGCTGCCGGTCCTCCCCGCACTGGATCGGGCGATGGAATCGGTGCGCGACTGTCGCGGTCTCGTCCTCGACCTGCGCGGCAACCTGGGCGGCGTCGCCGGTTTGCTCATGGGGGTCTCAGGCTTCTTCGTCGATACCGCAGTCTCGTTAGGCACGCTGACGTCGCGGCAGACGACCTTGCGGTACCTGGTCAACCCGCGCCGTGCTACCGCGCGCGGGGAATCCGTGGTCCCGTACGGGGGCCGTCTCGCCATCCTCGTCGACCCGCTGTCGGCCAGTGCCTCGGAGCTGTTCACCGCCGGCATGCGGGATATCGGCCGCGCCAGGGTCTTTGGGGATACTACCGCCGGGGAAGCCCTGCCCGCCGCCGTCAGCCGGCTCCCGAACGGCGACCTGTTCATGCACGTCATCGCCGACTTCCACGCCCCCAACGGCGCCCGGATCGAGGCGACCGGGGTGGTACCGGACGAGGTGATTCCCTTGCGGCGGTCGGTCCTCCTCCGTGGGGAAGATGCCCAACTCACCGCGGCGCTGGCCTGGGCCGGTCGGACCGCAGTCCAAGCGGCCTTCCGTGGAACAACGCCGAGCGGACGGCCGTAGGACTCCACGCGGAAGCTCGCGGTTTCTGGCGTCACTAGATTCTCTGGCGGGGCCGGCGGCGGGTGATCCCTCACACTATCGGAGATACGTTAGGTCATGAAGACGCGTTCGTTGGTTGTGCTGGCCGGCATGTCCCTCCTCCCGGTCACTGGTTCGGCCCAGCTTCCCGCCGCGAAGGACCTGATCCAGAAGTGGGCGACCGCGGTCAACGCGGCCGGATGGAAGGGACACAAGTCCGCCCGGATGATCGCCACGGTTGACCTGCCCGCGATGGGGATGAGCGCCAAGACCGAGGCGATCCAGATGTTCGCGCCCGCGCAGTCGATCCAGAAGACCGACTTCCCCGGGATGGGTGAGATGCGCATGGGCTTTGATGGCAAGACGGCCTGGATGACGAACCCGATGATGGGTGCCAGCATCGTGCCGGACTCGCTGGCCGGTGCCCAGCGCGAAGAGGCCGATCCGGACAACTACTCCCGGATGTCTGCAGGGATTGCGAACTCGGAGACTGTCGAGAAGACCAAGCTCAACGATACGGAGTGCTACAAGGTCAAGCACACCTGGAAAAGCGGGCGCGTGACGCATGACTGCTTCTCGGTGACGGATGGCTTCATCGTCTGGTCGCAGGCCAAGGCCACCTCGCCGATGGGCGAGGTCGAGATGGTGCAGATGTTCTCCGCGTACAAGGACTTCGGTGGGATCAAGCGCGCGACGACCACCAGCACGGAGCAGGCGGGCCAGCAGATCATCATCACGCTCCAGAGCTGGGAGTGGGATACCGTGGATCCCAAGGAGTTCGAGCTCCCCGCAGACGTGAAGGCGTTGATGGTCAAGAAGCCGTAAGGCGACACGGGTCGTCGTGGCAACATCGACGGCGCAGTTGGTGTCCAAGAGGGGCGGCCGGAACCACCGGTCGCCCCTTGTGCTTTACCCGGCGGCGTGCAGCGTTGGGGGCGTCCCCGTTTCCCTGAACCGAACCTGACCGAGATGTCGTTGTCCAAGGCCCGCTGGTTCTTCCCCCTCGCCAGCCTGCTCTTCCTGGCCGACTGCGGCACCAAGCAGTGGGTCGAAGGCGTGAGCGTGGAGCATGTCCCTCGCGAGATACTCGGCGAGATGTTGCGATTCACGCTGGTCTACAATCCGGGGGCCGCCTTCTCGGTCTACCTCGGGGAGTACTCGCGCGTCGTGTTTTCCGTCCTCGCGCTGATCGTGATCGCCATGCTGCTGCGGATGTACCAGGAAGCGGCCCCGCACGACCGGGCGATGGGGGCCTCCCTGGGCCTCATCGTCGGGGGGGCGGTCGGAAACCTCACGGACCGCCTTCGCTCGGCTCGAGGTGTGGTGGACTTCATCGACGTGGGGGTCGGTGACACCCGCTTCTGGATCTTCAATGTCGCCGACATGGGGGTTACCGTAGGGGCGGTGATCCTGCTCTACCTCATGCTCACGCGTCCCGAACCAACCTCAGCGAGCGAATCCACATGACGGGAATCCTCACCGCCGTTGCGACGGCGGTCATGTTGTGCGACGCCGACGTTGCTCGCCCCACTGGCACGGTCAGCGCGGTCGATTCCAGCTATGCGCAGTTGTTCGCAGACGGGCGAACCTTTTCGGAGTTCCTCAGCCGCGCCGAGAGACGCAAGGAGCAGTGGGAACGGAACTTCAAGCAGGCGGTCGTGCCCGATGCGTTGCTCGCCCGCGCGCGCGCGGCACGCGGGCCGTGGAAATTCCTGGTCGTGGCAGTGGATGGCTGCTCAGACTCGGTGAACACCATCCCCTACCTGGCCAAGCTCACGGAGCAGCTCATGGGGGCGGAGCTGCGGATCATTGGCAGCGACGCCGGCCGCGGGATCATGGATGCGCACAAGACACCGGACGGGCGCGGTGCGACTCCGACGGTCCTCCTCCTCGACGCCAACCACACCGAACGCGGGTGCTGGGTCGAGCGTCCCGCGGCCCTCATCACCTGGCTCGCGACCGAGAAGTCGCAGCGCTCCGAGAACGAACTGTTCGAGGGGAAGATGGGGTGGTACGACAACGACAAGGGTCTGAAGACGCTGGAAGACCTCGTGGCGATGATGGAGAAAGCGGCGCGGGGCGAGACGGGCTGCTGACGCGCGGAAGGTCAACGGCCACGGCGCGGTACGGGCAGCACGAGCGGCACGGGCAGTACGCGGGGCACGCATCTGCAGACGGGCGGCTCCCGTGCTGGCCGTGCTGCCCCGGACTCCGTGCTGCTCGTGCTGCGCTCTGGCAGTTGCAGCTACTGCGCCACCTTTCCCCCGGCGAGGTAATCGATCGCAATCGCTCCCAGCGCCTTCATCCCCGGGACCAGCGCCTTCTCATCGGCGAAGAACTTCGGTGAGTGATTGGGGGCTACCTTGGCCGGATCGCTGCCGGGCGGCGTGACGCCGAGGAAGAAGAAGACCCCCGGCACTTCCTTCTGGAACAGCGAGAAGTCCTCGGCGGTGGTCGTGGGACGCGCCTCGATCACTTTGCTGGCGCCAACGGCGCGCTGCAGCGATGGCATCACGCGGTTCGTGAGGGCAGGGTCGTTGTAGGTGACCGGGTTGCCGCGCTCGATCGTGACCACCGCTTCGGCGCCGCTCCCAGTGGCAATCGCCGTTGCCATGCGGCGCAGCTTGGCGTGGATCGAGTCGCGCTGGACCTCATCGAACGTCCGAATCGTTCCCATCATCTCGACTGAGTCGGGGATGATGTTGAAGCGAATGCCGCCGCGGATGTAGCCCGTGGTCAGGATCGCCGGCGTTGCCGTCAGGTCCACCTGTCGACTCACGATGGACTGCATCGAGGTCTGCAGCTGCCCTGCAATCGTGATCGGGTCGACGCCGCCCCAGGGCACGGCCCCGTGGGTTTGACGACCGCGGATGATGATCTTCCAGGTGTCGCTGCTCGCCATCAGGCCCCCGCCTCGCACGGAAACGGTGCCCGTCTCAAATGGAAAGACGTGCAAGCCGAAGACGGCCTCCACCTTAGGGTCCTTCAGGGCGCCCTGCTCGATCATGACTCCGGCTCCGCCACGCTCGCCGGGCATCCCCTCCTCATCCGGCTGGAAGAGGAACACCACCGTCCCCGGCAACTCGGCCTTCATCCCAGACAGCACCTCGGCGATCCCCATGAGGATCGCGACGTGGTTGTCGTGGCCGCACGCGTGCATCACGCCGACCTCCTGGCCGTTGAACTGCGTCCGGACAGTCGACTTGAACGGCAGGTCGACCTCTTCGGTCACCGGAAGGGCGTCCATGTCCGCGCGCAGTGCGATGACCGGCCCGGGCTTGGCCCCGCGGAGGACGCCGACGACCCCGGTGATGGCCACGCCGGTTCGGACCTCCATCCCGAGCTTTCGCAGGTGGTCAGCCACCAGGGCCGCTGTTCGGGTTTCGCGGTTGGAGAGTTCCGGGTGCTCGTGGATGTCGCGGCGCCAGGCCACGACCTTGGGCTCGATCGCGGCGATGCGACGCTCGAGCTCGGTCGCGAGTCGGGAGTTCGGTTGCGCCGCGGCGGCTGAGGCGAGCGCGGCGAAGGCGAGGGCGGGGAGGGTGAGACGCATCGGAGGAGGGTAGGGCACCGCCGGGGCCTCGGCAAGCAGTCCGATCGCGTGGGAGCCCGTTTAGGGCCACGTGCCCCCGCGGTGCCGCTCTGGCCCAGCGGTCCCCCGTGCCGCCCGTGCCGCCCGTACCGCCCGTGCCTCGCAGTGGCATTCTGGCCGCGCACTAACGCCCTCCCCCGGTCTCTCCCGAAGCAGGGGGACCACCGCACCTGTGGCTTCCCATCGGAAGCCGGTGCCCGGGCCGCCGCCGGCAGTGGGCAGCGGCCGGCTTTCATTGGGCCGCGAAAAGCGCCGATACTCCCAGGACCGACCATGTCGTCCTCCGCGCTCCCGACCTCCCCTCCGCTTCCCACCTCCGTGCTGGCGGCCGTCGCCCATTACACGGACGATGCCGTGGCCGTGCTCGACGCGACCGGTGCGGTCCGGTGGGTCAACGGGTCCTTTGAGCGGCTGACCGGCTACTCCGCCGCCGCGACGGAAGGAGCCCTCCTGGAGCGGCTCCTGCAAGGCGACCAGACCGACAAGATGCACACCATGCGGCTACGTGCCGCGGTGCTCTCTGGTGACCACTGGCGCGGGGAGTTGCAGCACTATCGCAAGGACGGCACGCCGTTCCGGCACGAGATCGTCATCACGCCCGTGCCAGGGTTGCCAGATGTTTACCGTCTCTGGTTGAGCCGAGATGTGAGCGAACGTCGCACGCTGGCACGACGGTTCCTTGACCTGTCGGCGGTGGTCGAACTCTCGATGGACGGCATTGTCGTCCTCGACGACCAGATGCGCGTCCACATTGCCAACACGACCTATGCCACCCTGGTGGGGCGCGGGTCTGGTGCGGAACTCGAAGGGACATCGTGGCGTGACCTGCAGGACCCGGAGACCCTCGCACACTTCGACCGGGTGGTGATGCCGCGGTTGGTGTTGGAAGCGGGGTGGCACGGGGAACTCCCCACGCGCCGCGCGGATGGCACGACGGTGCCGTGCGAGGTCACCATCTCGCTCCGCTCCGGCGGGATGGCGATGATCGTGCGGGACATCACCGAGCGCGCCGAGTATGAGGAGGCGCTGCGGCGTATGTCGTTGCAGGATGCGCTGACCGGGCTGTACAATCGCCGCGGCTTCACCCTGCTCGCGCAGCAGTTGCTGAACGTGGCGTCGCGGCAACATGGGCACACTATCCTGCTCTACTTCGACCTGAACCGATTCAAGCAGGTCAACGATACCTGGGGGCACGCGGTCGGCGACCAGGCGTTGGTCGAGGTCGCCGAGGTGCTGCGCGAGACGTTCCGCGAGAGCGACCTGATCGGTCGACTGGGTGGGGACGAGTTTGTGGTCCTTGCCGTGAACTCACTCGATCCTGAGGGGGAGGTGTTGTTGGCGCGGCTCGACCAGCGCCTCAACGTGCGCAATGACCGGCCCCATCGTCGGTATCGACTCTCGTTAGGTCGCGGTTTGGCCAAATTCGACCCGTCGTCCCCCCAGAGCGTGGACCAGTTGCTGCATGCCGCAGATGAACGCCTGATGGCGGGGAAGCGGTCCCGGGAGTAGGTCGCGTGGGCAGGCTCCGCGCACTCCACGCGTTCGCACGCGACGAGTAGCGCCCGACCCACTGCTTGCCCTCTGCCGTCTGCCCTCTGCCGCCTAGGCGCCCGCTTCCGCCGACCGCCGCGCTCCCTTGCGCCCAATCAGCATCGCCGGCAACACGAACAACGCCGCGATCGTCCCGGCGACCGTCCCACCGGCCGTGGCGAGCGCAATCGCACCGAAGAGCGACGTCGTCTTCACGCCGACCGCGAGTGGGAGGAGTGAGGCAAGCGAGGTGAGCGTGACGAGCACCACCATCCCCGAGCGATCGAGACAGGCGCGAACCACCGCACCGCGATCGAGCGGCGAGAGCCCTGCGGCGATCCGCCGGCGCCGCCGCTCCAGCGCCGCATCGACGACCAGGATCGCCTGATTGACCGCGAGGCCGATCACGAGGATCACCCCGACCGCCGCCTCGCGTGTGAACGCCGCGTCAAAGAGCCAGAACGCGGCCATGACCCCTCCCAGCGAGATGGGGAGCGACAGGAACACCATCATCGCGCCCCATACCGAGTCAAAGACCACCGCCACCGTCAGCAGCACCAGGGAGATCCCGATCGCAAAGACCAGCCAGAGCCCCTGCTCGCTCTTGTCCGGCTCGAAAAAGCCGAAGCCGGCGTCGGCCACCGTGTACCCTGGCGGCACGCTGATCGACTTCATGAACGCATCGTGCGTGCGCTGTGCGAGGCGATTGGGGCCCCGGAACTCGTAGGCAACGAAGCGCACATACTGCTGGTCCTCGCGACTGATCGCTGCGAGCCCTTCCTGCTCCCCAACGGTCGAGAGCGAACTCAGGCGCACGGGGGTGCCCGACGGCGTGGCGACCAGCGCCTCGCGCAGGTCGTCCAGCGAGCGATCGTTGGCCCCCTCGACCTGCACCACCACCGGGTATTCCTCGTCCCCGATCTCCAGGCGGATGGCACCGGCCTGTGAACGCATCTCCCGAGCGGCGGCGACGCCGAAGTCGCGCGCCGTCACCCCAAAGCGAGACAGCGCGTCCCGGTCCGGGGTGATCGTCACGCTGTTGGCCTTCTCGCGCGAGAAGAACGACGACGAGTTGATGTCCACGTCCCGGACGCGCGGGATCCCCTCCAAACGCTCCTTGAGGTCGAGGGCGAGCCGTTCAACACCGGCAAAGGAGTAGCCGAGGATGCGGATGCGGAACGAGGCAATGCTCCCGCCGCCCATCCCGGAGGAAAAGCCGGGCCCCTGGCCGCGCACCGAGACCGAGGCGCCTCCAATGAACACGGCGCGCTGCGTCATCGCCTCCTCGAGTTGGAGGGGCAGGGCCGTCAGCTCCTGGTCGCGGTGGAACAGGACGCGGACGCCGGCGCCAAAGGCCCCGTAGGACTGCGCATCGACTCGCTCCACACCGGGGGCGCCGACGGCAATGTTCTCCAACTCGCGGACCGCGTCGTCCAGCGACTGGGGGTCCGAGCCGCGCGGAAAGGTGATGAAGCCGTTGATCACGGTTCGCTCGTTCCCGCCAAACCCGCCAAAGGCGAAGCGCGGCACCTTTTTCACGAACACCCAGGTCAGGCCGCCTAACGCCGCGAGCGCCAGTACCATCGTCACCCACCGAAAGCGCACCGTGGGCCGCAGGAGCCGCACATACAGCCGTCGCGCGCGGGGCCACGCGGCCTCGTGCACCTTGTGGCCGGCGGCCAGGGCCGGGATCATCACCACCGCCGTCACGATCGACCATCCGAGGCCGAGGGTAAAGGCCGATGCGAACGGCATAAAGGCCGCGCGGGCGTCTCCCTGCAGGTAGAGGAACGGAAAGAGGACCACCGCCGTGGTGAGCGTGGCACCCACCATGGCCGGCATGATCCGTCGCGCCGCGCCGGCGCGTCCGTCCGGAGTGTCCGGCGCCGAACCCAAACGTTCGGCGACTACCAGCCCGTTCTGCACCAGGATCCCGATCCCCATCGCCAGGCCGGCGAGGGTCAGCAGGTTGGCCGGGATCTTGAAGAGGAACAATCCCAGTGCCGTCCCCGCCACCGCAAGCGCGGCGCTCAGCATCACCAGCGAGGTCGCACGCAGGTCGCGCAGGAAGAACAGCAGCACCAGGAGGACGGCGGCGAACGCGACGGCCCCACGCACCAGCAGGTCGCGCAGCTGCTTCTGCAGCTCCTCGGAGTCATCGGCCATCACGCTCAGCGTCACCCCGGTGGGCAACGTGCGGCCGATCTCGTCCAGCGCCACGCGCACCCGCGCAGCCGTCTTGATGGCGTCGGCGTCCGGGAGGCGCGTGACGCTCAGTGCGATCGCCGGCTGCCCGTTGATCCGGAAGAACCGGCCGCGCCGATCCTCCTGCGGCCGCACCGTGGCCAGGTCACCCACTCTGAAGATCCGGTTCCCCGGCCCGCGAATGGGGAGGTCGGAAAGCTGCTCGATCACTCCGGGTTGGTCGCGAACGGTCACCGGGCGTTCACTGGAGCCGCGCTCCTCACGCCCGACCGCAGTCACGATCCGCGCCTGGCTGATCGCCTGGCCGATCAGCACCGCATCAATCCCCAGCTGCCGAAGGAGGGCCGGGTTGTAGGCGATCGAGACGCCGAAGTCGGCGCCCCCGCTGACGTTCAGCCCTGCGACACCGGGAACGGCCGAGAGGCGTGGTTCCAGGACCTCGTTGGCGATGCGCTGCAGCGCACCCTGTGTGTAGGGGCCACCCATCGTGACCAGGAGCAACGCCTCCTCCTGCAACTCGTCCGGCACGTAGTTGGATACCCGCGGGGAGGTTACCCCCGGGGGAAAGTCGCGTCGCAGCAGCTCCAACCGCTCGAGGATCGACAGGCGCGCCAGCTGAACGTCCGCGTCGCCTTGCAGCTCCACGGTGAGTGAGACGCCATCGTCGTTGGATTCCGACCGCGTCTTCTTGATCCCGCGCACTCCCTGAATGGCCGCCTCGATGGGCGACGCCACGTACATCTCATTCAGCTCGGCAGACGCCCCCGGCCAGCTGACCGACACGTTCAGGCGTGGCAACTCCACCGTGGTGCGTGTCGCGAGCGCCAGGCGGCTGAACGACATCACGCCCCCCAGCAACAACGCTGCGCTTGTCGCCCAAATGACTGCGGGTCGGTGGACGGCCCAGCGAATCAACGTCCGCTCCGGCGTTCGAGCACGGCGTACGCGGTCGGCAACAGGAAGAACGTCACGAGCAGCGCCGAGATCGAGCCGCCGATCACCCCAGCTGCGAGCGGCTGATATAGCTCCCCGCCACTTCCCCAGCCAAACACCAGGGGCAACACGCCGGTGATCGTCGTGAGGTTCGTCATCGCGATCGCCCGGAGCCGCTGGTGCCCACCGAGCACAATGGCGTCATCCACGGAATGCCCCGCCTCCCGAAAGCGGCGAATGGCATCGAGCTTCACCACGGCTTCGTTGTCCGCCATCCCGATCATCACGACAATGCCGATCATCGAGACGGCGTTGATGCTCTGTCCCGCAAGCCAGAGGAAGATGATCCCACCGGCGGCGGCCAACGGGACGGTCAACATCACCACCATCGGGATGGTGAACGAGCCGAACTCGCCGGCGAGCACGAGGAAGACGAGCGCGACCGACATCAGGGCCACCATCGTCAATTCACCCGTCGTGCGCCGCTGCTCGGCGTCGGCCCCTGTGACGACCCAGCTCACTCCCCCGGGAAGCGTCAGGGCCTGCATCACCCCGGTCACGTCCTCGGTGGCTCCGCTCGTGCCGCCCGTGGCGACCAAACCTTCCACAGCAACTACCGGGCGCTGGCCTACGCGCACCACCTCGACGGGCGCACTCGTTTCCTTCGGCGAGACAAACTCCTGGACGGGTGTCCCGCGGACGACCGTGTTGAGCGCCGTGGCAAGGTCCTCGTTCGACTCACCCTGGTAGCGTACACGGATTTGCGTGCGGCGGTCGGTCTCTCGCAACTCACTGGACTCGACGCCGCCCAGCCCGCCGGCGAGCGCATTGGAGACCTCTTCCACCGAAACGCCGCGCTCCGCCATGCGTGCGCGTTCCAAGGCGACTTCCACCACTGGTGCTGATCCCTGCTGCGACGACCGCACGTCGGTGAGCGAGGCGACGCGGGCCAATCGCGTGCGCACGGTGTCGGCCCACCGGGAGGCCTCGTCGAGGGTCCGCGCGGAAACCTCCACTCGCACTGTGCGACCCTCGCGCCCAATGAGTGAGCCAAACTCGCTCTGGCCGGCGAGGTCGATTGCGAGCGCCCCCTTGGACAGATCAGGCACTCCTGCACGCAACCGGTCGGCAAATACGGTGGCTTCTGTGCCATCGGGCACGGGAATCAACAGTTGTGCCGTGGCCGAGGAACCGGGATCTGCCCCGGCGAGCACCTCTTCATCGGTCGCCGTACCAACTCGGCTGTAGATCCCGCGACTGCCGGCCCCGCGCGCGGCCTCCTCCAGTCGTCCCACCTGGCGCGCCGTCTCCTCGATGGACGTCCCCTCAGCCAGGTGCAGCTGTGCTACGGCGACCTGCTCGTTGACTGCCGGCAGGATCTCGCGCGGCAGCTGCATCGCCACCCACACCGTGAACGCGGTCGCAAGTATCGTGATCCCGAAGACCAGCGGAGGATGCGCGAGCGACCATCGCATCCCGCGCTCGTACCAGTGGGTGAACGTATCTCCCCATTTGGTGAGCAACCCGCCATTCCGCGACACTGGACCCCGGATCAGCGCTCGCATACGCTCGCTCGTCTGGGGCCTTCTGTCCGGGCGCGGCTCGGCGGCGCTATCTGCCGTTGCGCCGGCCTGCCCGGCGGTTGAGAGGCCGGGCGGCGCCTCCTCCCCGCAATCAGCACCGGCATCAACGTGAGCGCGAGAATGAGCGACGCCGCGACCGTGGTGACCACCGAGAGTGACAGGTCCCTGAACAACGCCGCCGCCAACCCGCGCACGAATATGATCGGCCCAAAGACCAGGAGCGTCGTCAACGTGCCCGCGACGAGGGGTCCCGTGACTTCCTCCGTCGCCTCGATCGTCGCCCGTACGAGCGGCACCCCCTCTTCGTGTTTCCTCGCCGACGCCTCGGCCACGACGATCGCATTGTCGACCAGGAGCCCCACGCCTAACGCGAGCCCGCCCAGCGAGAGCACGTTCACCGTCACGTCCATCTGCTGCAGCAGCACCAGCGCCACGAGGATCGACAACGGCAGCATGATCCCGATCGCCAGGCTCATCCGCCAGTTGCGCAGGAAGACCAGGATGAGCAGGAGCGACATCAATCCGCCGACCAGGATTTCCTGTCCAAGGTTCGACAGGGCGTCCACCACGAAGTCCGCCTGGGCGGCGACCATCGTGAGCGTGACCGCAGGGAACTCCTTCGCCAGGGCGTCGATCGTCCCGCGCAGGTCGCGCGTCACCGCGACCGTGTTGGCGCCGGCATCCTTGTACACCACCAGGCCGACCGCCCGCTTGCCGTCGAGCCGGGTGAGGGTCTTGGGGTCGGCGGTGGTGACCGAGATCGTCGCCACGTCCTTGACCCGGATCCCGCCGCCCACGGGCCCGATCGGGACCTCAAGGATTTCCTCTGGAGTCCGGAATTCGGTGAGCGTGCGAACGGCAAACCTGAACTGCCCGCGCCTGATCGTCCCGCTGGCTCCCGTCGGGTTGGCGCTGCGGATCGCGATGGAGAGGTCGTTTGGGGTAAGGCCGAGCGCCCGGAGGCGTGCAGGATCGGCCTCGACGCGAATCTCGTCCTCCGGTGCCCCCACCACGGCGACACTCGCCACCCCCCCGATCTGTTCCAACCGCCTCGCGAACACCTCCTCGGCCGTGCGCGAGAGCGATTGTAGGTCGCCGGTCGTGCCTAACGCCAGTACGGCAATCGGTCGTTCCCCCGGGTCGCTCGTGAGCAGGGTGGGGCGCTCGGCCCGCTCGGGGAGGCGCCCACGGGCGTTGTCCAACCGTTCGCGTACGTTGAGCACCGTGGACTGCATGTCGGTGCCCCAGGCGAACCGCACGATCGTGGTGGCTTCGCCGGTGCGGCTGATCGAACGCAGCTCCACCAGCCCCGGGGTCGCAGCAATCGCTTCCTCGATAGGCTCGGCGATGAAGCGGGAGACCTCGGTCGCGGCCGCCCCCTCGTACACCGTGCGGATGGTAAGCACGGGGAGGGTGACGTCTGGCAGGAGCGAGACCGGGAGGCGCGAGAGCGAGACCGAACCCAGCAGGACGATCGCCATGACCGACGCGAGCGTCGAGACCGGGCGCTTGACCGCCGCCGAAACGAGGGACACGGGCGCCTAACGCTCAGGGGTGCGTGCGCCGCGAGCCGTGTCGGCGACGACCTCGCGCACCATGGCGTCGTGCGTGAGAGTGAGGTGCCCGGCGATGATCACCTTGTCGCCCACCTCCACCGGGATCAGCCCCGTGCCGGAGTCGGGGAGCACCTCGGTAAAGGCGCTGTTCGACCGGCCCGGGTTGATGTAGACCCACTGTGCGCGTCCGTCCTTGACCACGAAGACCAGCGGGCGCCCGTCACGTTCAATGACTGCCTGTCGTGGAACCAGCCGCCGTTTCGCCAGGCGACCTGACTCGAGTCGGACATCGGCATACATCCCGGGGCGGAGCGGGCCGGGGCTGGTGATTCTTACGAAGACCCGTCCGGCTCGCGTGGTGGTGTCGATCAGCGGCAGGACCGCGCTCACGCGTCCCGCGACGATGCGGCCCGGCGCCGACGCACTGGTGATGGAAGCGACCCCGCCCTCGCGGATGAGGGGAAGGTCATGCTCCAGCACAGAAGCCTCGATGCGCAGGGCATTGAGGTTGACGACGCGGGTCATCGCTTCACCGGCCTGGACGCGCTCGCCGGTCGTGCGGTCCACGCGGTCGACCATCCCGTCAAACGGGGCGACGATCGTCGCACGTTCCCGTTCGAGCTTGGCGCGGTCGAGCCGCACACGTGCCGCCTGGAGCCCGGATCGGGTGAGGGCGATGCGACGCTGTTCCGGTGTAGGTGGCCGTCCCAGCACGATCGAGTCCGGTGCGACGGCGTCCTGGTAGCGCACCTCGGCCTCAGCGACTGCGGCTTCCGCCTCGAGCACGCCCAGGTCGAAGGGGCGAGGGTCGAGGCTGACGAGTGTTTGTCCCCGCTTCACCCGGTCGCCAGGGCGCACGAGGACCTGTTGGATGGTTCCAGCGACTTCGGCGCGCAGCGTGGCCTCGCCGTCGGCCCGTACCTGCCCGGTGGTCGTAACCGAGAGGACCAGGTCGCCGTCGCTGACCTGGGTGACCGAGACCGGAAGGGCAACCGCGCGAGCGGAGGCTGGCGCATCGCTCCCGGCGGTTGCGGCCGCGGCGGAGTCCCCAGCCGGGGCGGTGCCGGAGTCCGCGTTTCCCGCGCCCTCGCCCTTCTTGCAGGCATTGGCCAGGGTGGCGACGGCGAGGAGGAGGAGAGGGGCTTTGAGCAGGGTCACGTTGGTGGGCGCAGTGGACCTTACGGGCCCGCTGTGAAGGGGGCGTGAAGGTAAGCTGGCGTTGCCGTGGTGGGGTGGTAAGGGGGCTGAGGATTAGTGATTGGTGAAGCCGGCTCAGCCGCGTGGTCTGTCACGGGGCGAGGACACTGGGGTTTCCCCGAGTGTCCAGAAACGCCCGGCGGGTGTATGACTGCCGTCGTGCCCTCGATCAACGTTTCCCGGACAGGCGAGCACAGCGAGCGCGATCCGGGGTTCGGAGTCGTACTGGGTAAACTGCGGCGAGCCAGGAGCACTGGACGATGATTCCTCCACGGTTGCGGAAATTGCCGAGGTTGGTCGCGGTCGATCCGCGGCTGGAGGAGGTCATGCCGGCGGTGTACCGAGAGCTGATGCGTCCGCCCTGGGAGGTCGTGCCATTCGGACCCGGGGGGGGGGGGGTACGGACCAGCCGATGATCGACCGCGGGTGCTGGTGGATGCGGGCGACATTGCGACCACGGTGTTCGTCCGCGAGTTTCGCGAAGCATGCCAGATGGCATCGCTGTATCTCGTGGCTCGCCCAGGCGCGAATGCCCATCGCCGGCTGCCACTTCTGGCGCGACTGGGTGCTGATGACGTGTTCTTTGCCACGAGCATTGAGGCAGACCGGCTGTTCGAGACCCTCGCCCGGAACGCGGCCGCCAGGGGTCTCGGCGTTTCCACAGGAAGCCCACGGCACGCTGGGGTTGGGGTAATGCCCTCGGGGCCAGCCGGAGAGCTGATGCTGTCGATGCTTGAGAGGGACCCCTGTCCGCCGTGGCATGTGCGCGAGCTGTACAGGCGCTGTGGATTGTCGGAGCGCGCGGCCGAGCGTGGGATCGGCAACGCGCGTCTTGTGCATTTGCGTCGCATTCTGCGCGAGGTCCTGGTTCAGCGGGCTCGGCAGCTGCGCGCGGCGGCACTACCCTGGCGTGACGTAGCGGACATCCTCCAGGCGCCCTCTGTCGGCGCGTTGCACATGCGGATTGCTCGTGTAGCCGGCGAGCCCCCAGACTTGAGCAGTGACTCGCGTCGGCAAACGTGACTTCGACCAGAGAAGAACTCGCTAACATCTTACCGTCCTCAACACGCGAGTCGAGCCATGCTGACAACGAAGCGGAAGTCACGCCGTACACTGCTCTTTGCCGGAGCCACCCTGACCATGAGTCTTGCGGCTCTGGTGGTTGCGCCGTCACCCGCGGAGGCCTCGGAGTCTGCCGGGGGCGGGGCATGGTGTGCGAACTCCTGCGGTCCGATGGAGTCTCTGTGTTTCCCCTTGGAAGGGTCGGTCTGTGCCGTTCAGAGTTGCACCGACATTCACGGACGGTACAACTGGACTCACCGCATCACCTGTGGGCCTGCCGAGTAGGCCGCTCGCAATCAGCTACAGGCGGCGCGGTCGTCACGACGAAGCGCAGGTTCCTGGTCAACCGCATGACGCAGGCCGACACCGAGGGATGTGATGCCCACCGAACGGTTCGAAACGGTGATGTCAGTGGCGATGGTCGTGGCAGCCCTGTCGGTTGCTGCGACCGTTGTCGCGCGCTATTCAGCTGCCGGTAATCGGGGCTCGACGCGACCGTCTGTGCCTGCGGTGGAGGCGGCCCGCGAGATTCCTGGGTGGCAGGAGATCGTACCATACACCCTCCCTCTAGGAGGGACGCCAGGCGCTCCTGTAGTCATAGTAGAGTTCACTGACCTGGAGTGTCCGGCATGTCGTGGCTATCACGAGGTCCTCGATGAAGTACTCGCGCGCAGAGGTGCTGACATGGTACTCCGATACGCCGCCTTTCCGCTCAAGATGCATCGATTCGGCCTGTCGGCAGCGCGCGCAATGGAATGCGCCGATTCAGTGAGCAGGGCCAGAGAGTGGCTGACGGCGGTCTATCGTCATCAGGATTCATTAGGGCTCTTGGGGTGGGGAGACCTCGCGCGGCGTGCGGGAATCTCAGACACAAGCCTGATTGTGTCCTGCGCGACGAGGCCCCGCACGCATCCGCGAATCGATGCCGCGATGCGAATTGGGACCCGCCACGGGGTCGAAGCCACACCCACTCTTTGGGTTAATGGGTTGGAGTTTCGCGGCGGCCTCTCCGCGGAGCGACTCGACTCACTGGTGGTCCGCATGGCGGACGACGTTAGGCGCCGGGAGGGGCCGCGCGAATGACCTGGCTGCGTCGCATTATCGCGGTCGAGACGCTAGCAAGCGTCGCGTGCGCGCAACTCGGCGACACCGCCTCTGCACGCGATACTTCAACAAGTGTGGTGGTGGCGCCGCGAGCCTCGGCGCCTGCGGTCACTCTTGGAGCGCCAACAGTTACGATCGGCGGGACGCCACCTCGTCAGGACGATGAGCTCAATCACAAGAACGGCTTCCTTTCCGGCGTCGAGCTCGACTCTTTGAGCTTCGTGATTCTGGACGAATCCAAGCTCAGGTACTTTCACTCGTCGAGGCAAACGACCGTTTTGGGCCGGGCGGGTAGTGGGCCTGGGGAGTTTCGCGCCCTGGCGACTCTGTGTCGCGTTCATGCGGACACGCTCGTGGCCTACGATGCCGTGCTGCAGCGCGTCACGGTGGTGACAAGTGAAGGTGAGCTAGTCAGGCAATTCGCAGTCGGAACGGTCGGTGGCATGCCCAGAGATGGCTGCGTGGGCGACGGTACCTTCCTCCTGTATCCGATACGTCGGGAGACGGGAGGGTTGGTGCGCATGAATACTGCGGGTGCGGTGGTGGACACACTCGTTCATGTGGAGCTGCCGACCCTTGGCAGGAGGGTTTCCTTTGTGGCGGACGCCGGAACGGTGATGATTGCGAACTCAAACGATGGGCGAATGCGCCGGATCTCTGTGTCGCATGGGGAACTGCCCGCGCTCCGACTCTCAGAGACGAGGAGGAAGCTGAGCGTGGAGGACGCGCGGGCGCTCTTTCCGTATCAGGCAGCGGCCGGCTCCAAAGTGAGAGCGAGGGGGGAGCGCGCTCCAGAGCGCCTTTGGCCGCTCTTCGAGAAGGCACTTGGCGACGGGGCCGGCGGTATCTGGCTTCAGGATGTGACGACCGATGGCTTCGCGGCGGAGCAGTGGGCTTGGATCGACTCTCACGGGACCCTGAAGGGTCGCCTCGCGATCGAGGCCGAGGGGAACACGCTGCTTTCTCAAGCCGTGCAGTTCGTCCCCGGTGCCGTCTGGATTCTCCGGCGCGACCGCGATGGCGCCGCGTACTTCGAACGCCGACCGATTATTGGGAGATCGACGGGAAAGTCAAGCTGACAATGATTGTGATGAGAACAGACACCTTGCGGTTCAGGACGGCAGGGGGCGCCGTGGAGCGCTGCGTGGCCGACCAAAGAGGCAGGTCTCGGCGTCGGGATGGCAACACCCTGCTGTGCGTCGCGCTGCTTTGCCTGTTAATCACCACCGCGCCCGCGAGCGGGCAGGATGTTCGACTGACAGGTCGAAACCCGTGTCGCAATTGCTCGCTTACGATCGAGAAGTGGCTCGTCATTGGGGATACGGGGGGCCCCGGCGAGTTGTCCCACCCCGAGCCCCGGGTTGAGCGCATGCGCGATGGAGCCTTCCTCGTGACCAGCCCGTATCGCCCGACTCTACAGGTGTTCACCGCTGGGGCGCGCTTTGGACGGGTTGTTGGCAAGGAGGGGAGCGGCCCCGATGAGTCGCGTCAGGTAGCAATCGCCCTCGTCGGTCCAGGGGACACAGTGCACACCTTTGATGATGCACTGAGGCGCTACCGCGTGGTTGACCCGAGCGGGAAGACCGTGCGCTCCCACCCAATCCAGTTCGGCCCCCGGTTTGAGGGCGTCATGACGCAGAACTTCTTCGTGCTCAACGCACCGGTCTACACAGCCGACCTGATCGGGCTTCCGCTTCAGGTACTTGATCGACGTGGCCGGCTGGTGCGATCCACAGGATCAAGCACCGGACTCTTCCGCCCCGACGTCCGAAACATCGATCAACGCGCCTTGGCGCGCGCGCGAGGGGACACTATCTGGTCGGCGCATCGCGGAGAATATCGCGTGGACTTGATCGATGCGGCGTCCGGCAAGAGCGTTCGGAGTTACGTGCGCGACGTGGAGTGGTTTCGCCCGTCCCAAACTGGCCAGCGTTCGGCGGGTGCCGCCCCTGAACCGTATGCGATCCTCACGGATGTCCGTGAGGATGCGAATGGATACCTCTGGGTGATGGTTGGTGTGCCGGACCCCGCGTGGCGCGCGGTATCCCAGGAGCGGTCGCCGGGTGACACACACGGCTCAGTGGGCGACGACAACGCCTTCCGCGATACGGTGATCGAGGTGTTCGATCTCAGGTCTGCGCGTCTGATCGCGATGGCACGCTCCCCTCGATTCCTCTATCAGTTCGTGGAGCCCGATCTGGCAGTGTCGATTGTGCCAGATGCGGAGGGATTTCGGCGAATGGAGTTGGTGCGCTTGCAGTTGAAACAACCCTAACTTGGAGGACCACGTCATGTTGAGAGTGAGCGGTATCACGCTCGGGCTCGTTGCGGCGATCACCGGGACGATTCTGGCGGGAGCCACGTCGACGGCCGACGCGTCTGATCTCCGGACGCTACCGTGGGTCGGCCTTCAGGAACCCTGCGAGTTCTTGTGTCGCTCCTGCGGCACGGACAAGCACGACATCGTCCAAGCCACCGAGAACAAGCACAAGTCCTCGCACCTGGAGAACTGCAACACAGGGGAGTGCACCTCGCACGAGACCTGTGACCTGGTCTCCAAGCGCCTGGAGGAGCTCTGGCCACTGCTTAATAACCAGAAGGGAGACCGCCTCCGCCAGCTCGTCAGTAGGCACGCTGACGTCCTCGCGTTCAACGCAGCCCGCGGATCCATCCAGGTGCGATGCACCAAGGGGGAGTTGATCGCGAACCTGCCGTTGACTGATGACCAGCGCGCGTCGCTCGAGGCGATCGGCGTGGAGTGACCGTTGGGGTGACGCTGCGCGGACGCCCGAATGAAGCGGGTGCGCCGCGCAGCGCAACGGGTGGCTCCTGCTCGTCTTACCTGGTCTCCCGCTGCGCGAGTACAAGGCCAACGCCAAACTCCTCGCATCTGTCCTGATCCGCCGATCCCGCGCGAGGAGCCGCAGTGTCGGCCACGCGTCGCGCGCGATGAGTACGCTGGCCAGGTCAATCGCGTCGAGCGCACCCTCGGGCTCCAATGGCCACGGCGCAGACGCGACATGCACCGCGCGGTCGGTCCATTGGCAAGAGCTCCCCACTGACGCACGGCCGCGTCGTAGTCAGCGTGCAACCTCGGGCCTGCGCGTCGCTCACCAGACCACCCTCCCGGGCACGATGGATCGCCCGAGCGCTCTCGATGGTCGTCAGCTCCGACGTCACGACCAACGAGGCACCCTCGAGCGCGGCGACGACCTCGCCTGACTCAACCTCGCCGAAGAGCTAGGAGAGTACCGCGCTGGACTCCACGTACAGGACCATCGCTATCGGGTGGCCCGAACCAAGTCGAGCAACTCCTGAGAAGCACATTCAGGCAACCCAACTGCGGTTCGACGATACGGGGTGCGAGGCTTTCAGCGACACGAAGTTCACCCTTCGCCAGCAACTGGCGGCGTCCGGCCGGGCCGGTACGGGATTCTGTGTGTGAGGCCATACTCACCCCCAAGGAGGGGTTATGGCTCAAGCCACGCAGTTCCCGGAGTTTGACCCGGTCGCCCTGGATGCGCTGATCGGGGACACGAAGACGCCGGAGGACCTGTCGGCCCTGTTTCGGTTCATGCAGAAACGGTTGGCGGAACGGATTCTCGGCGCCGAGTTGACCGCGCACCTCGGCTATGCCCCGGGGGACGAGAAGCCGGCGGGGCAGACGAATCACCGGAACGGGGCGACGCCGAAGACGGTGCTGACCGAGACGGGGGCCCTGCCGCCGGCGATCCCGCGCGATCGGGAGGGGACGTTCCGCCCCCAGCTGGTCCCGACCGGCGTGCGGCGCTTGCCGCAGTTCGACGCGAATGTGCTGTCGCTCTACGCCCGCGGGATCTCGGTCCGGGATATCCAGGCGCATCTCGAAGGGCTCTACCAGATCGAGATCTCGCCCAGCTTAATCAGCGCGGTCACCGACGAGGTGCTCGGCGAGGTGCGCGCGTGGAAGGACCGGCCGTTAGACCGGATGTATCCGGTGGTGATCTTCGACGCCCTCCGCCTGAAGATCCGGGACGAGGGGGTGGTGAAGAACAAGGCGGTGTACCTGGCGCTGGGCGTCGATCGCGACGGGCGGAAGGACGTGCTGGGGCTCTGGATCGAGCAGACGGAGGGGGCCAGCTTCTGGCTGCGCGTGATGACCGAGCTCCGCAGTCGCGGCATCGAGGATATCCTGATCGCGCTCGTCGATGGCCTGGTGGGCTTTCCCGACGCGATTACTCGCGTCTTTCCGCAGACGCAGGTGCATCACTGCGTGGTGCATCTGGTGCGCCAAAGCCTCGCCAACGCCCCGTGGCGGGACCGCCGGGCGCTGGGGGCCGCGTTGCAGGCGATCTATCGGGCGCCCACCGAGGGCGCGGCCACGCGCGCGCTGGAGGCCTTTGCGGCCGGCCCGTGGGGCACGCGCTACCCGGCGATCCCGGCCCTGTGGCGGCGGCACTGGCCGCACGTCGTGCCGGTCTTCGGCTTCCCCCCGCCGCTGCGCACTGCTCTACACCACGAATGCGATCGAGAGCCTGCACATGCAATTGCGGAAGATCGTGAAGACCCGCGGCCATTTCCCGAACGATGAGGCGGCGACCAAGTTGCTCTACTTGGCGCTCCGTGACATCCTCAAGAAATGGCAGAAGGGGAACCACGCCTCGCACGCCGCCCTGCCGTTTCTCGCGTTGTTCTTTGGAGCCCGTTTCACCGATCACGGCTAACCACTCACGGGCCTCACACACAGACTACGGTACACGCCCTGTGAGGCCCACAAACACGGCGTCCACGGATTCAGCCGCACGCAATGTTGCACGCGCGCCTCAGCGCACGACCAACGCGCGGGTCAACGTTCGTCACTCCTGGGAGCATACGAGCGCTGCAGCGCGAATCATCGGCCACGCGCGGGTGCACAGCGCCGCCGCCACGGTCGCAGCGCACCGCGCGCGCCGCACACCTGGTGACTCCGCCCGCACCACGACCAAGTCCTGGCTGACGGTCACCGCCGCCGACGTGCGCACGAGCAACTCCTGGGTCAAACGGCGCAATCCCGGGCAACAGATCGGCAGGGCGCCCCGGCACACGCGTCGCGCGCCGGGTGATCTCGGCGATTCGTCCCGACGCCACGGCAATTCCGGCCGACACAGCTGCGGCCCCTGCCGACACATGCGTCGCGTAGGCCACATCAAGACCGACTCCGCTGTCATCGGCAGCCGATCAGGAGGACGAAGCGCCGCCGCGCGTGTGCACGCTCGCGGCGCACCTGTTCACGTGAGCGATCTCTCCCGACACAGCGCCAAGTCGGCCGCACATCTCCCCGCGCAGCAGACCTCATGTGGCGGCGTCGCTACATCGAGCGCCAGCGCATGCGTTCACGGCTACGAATCACCACGACCTCCGGCGCGCGCAGGCGGACACAATCCTCTCGCCGGCGGCACCCTCGGCGCCGCAAACCTCACCGGTGAGTGACCAACTGTCGGGATGGGTCACGCGCCCCGGCCCACCGTTCGCCCACCCTGCGCGCCGGCCGGAAGGGTCGTCGCGAGCCTTCATTCACCATGACCACCTGCCCCGCAGTCGAAGTCGCGCCCCCGCCCCGCTGCCACCTGAAGACTTTCCATGTCGACGGGGCCCACGCACCGATCGACGCGATCGAGATCGTCCACACCGCCCGCAACTCCCCGCCCTACTTCTTCGCCACACGCACCATCAGCGTCGTGGAATACGCACGTCGCGCGCGAACACGCGACACGGGAGCTGGCTCGACACTCCCGGCAGCGTGATCGTGCTCGCTCCGGGCGAGCGGCATACGGCCGAGGTGATCTCGACGGAACCGTCTGAGTATCGGAGTGCGTACCTGCGCGCCGAGGTGGCACAGTGTGTCCTGGGACGCGCCGCGAATGCCGGATGGCCGACACCTCGCGTACATCGCGCGGTCCAGTCGGCGTCGCCCGCAGGCGCCGCCTTACCCCGCTGCGCATCGCGACGCCTGAACTGACCTCGCCGAAGAGCCAGGAAAGGACGCGATGGACTCTGCATACAGGACCATCGCTATTGGGTGCCTCGAACCCCGCTGGTCCGCCCGCGACCGACAAGGTCAGACCAGGCGAATCGGGCCGGGGTAGCTGGCCAGCACGGCGTCGCTGGTTACCAGCGCGATTCCCTCGCAGAGCGCCTGCGCGAGCAGCAAACGGTCAAAAGGATCCCGGTGGATGTCGGGCAGTCCCTCCACGCTCACCGCGTGTTGACTGGTGATCGCCAACTCCTCGTAGCCGTTGTCCAGCAACCCGCGGCGCAGCACCCGCGGCTCGACGCGGAAGTCACGTCGACCGAGAGAACTCTTGATGGCAATCTCCCACAGGCTTGCTGCGCTGAAGCAGAGCTCGCTGACGGGATCGTCGAGCAGTCGGCGCGCGGCCGCCGTGAGGCGCTTCGAGTTACCGGCAGCCCACAGCAGCACCTACGTGTCGAGGAGCAGCCTCAGGGAGCGGTGCCGAAGAGGGCGGCAATCTTCGCGTCGCCCATGCGGTCGAAGTCCTTGGGCACGACGATCTCGCCCTCAAGGAAGCCGATGCGCCGGGGAGCCTCGGGCGCGTCCAAGCCAGCGACCTTGACGAGCGGCTTTCCCGCCTTGGCAATGATGAACGTTTCGCCCTTCACCGCCTGATCGACCAGCCGAGAGAGCTGGGCCTTGGCCTCGTGGATGTTGACAGTGCGCATGGCCCCGTAGACCAAGTAGGGTGAACAATGTCTACCGTCCGCGGACGGGTGATCAAGGGGAGGGTGTCGGGTCCCGCCCGCTGCTCAGGGCATCCGATGCCGCTGCAGATACTGCAGGTCGTCCTCGTCCGTCCGGATCGTGTACACGACCCCGTTCCCGAACCCTGCCACTCGAGTCTTCGGCGCCAGGGCCACACGCATCGCGACCCTGCCCGCTGCGTCCAGCACATCGTAGGTCGGCACCTCGTCCTTCGCTTCGCGGGTGCGCGCGACCCACACCTGCCCGTTAGGCGCCGCCAGAACCGACTGCCCGGTGCCAAGGAACGGCGGCATGAGCTCGGGCCAGTCCGTGGGCTCCGGGATGCGGATCCCGCCGGCACCTGCGGGACCGGCCTGCGTGGTCGTACGACCGTTCGTGTTCGTGATCATTAGTGCCGTTGCGCCCCGCTGCGAGTCGCGCCACTGCTGCTTGTGGGCCTCGCTCACCTTGAGCTTCGTGTACGCGTTCGCGACACCGGTCGCCCTCGTCGGAGCGACCCAGTCCAGCCGATACTCGGCCGCACGCAGGATGCCGACGCGACCGTCCGCGGTCACCACCCACTCGTCTCGCGTCGCGAATGGATTGGACACGCCCATGCGCACTTGCATGCGGTTGCCATCCCCGGTGGTCTGCACGTTCTCCTTCGGTTGCTTGACGTAGCCGAGGGTGTCGGTCTTCTGCGAGGCCCGGTCGATTCGGAGGATGGGAAGAGAGTCGGCCGTCTGGGGTTCACCGTTGACCATGCGAACGCCGCTGCCGAGCATGTAGAAGCGTCCGCGGTTGTCCACGTACCGTGGCGGCGTCATGCTCACGGTCATCATCCCGCCAGAGCCGCTGCTCGTGGTCGGTTGGGGAAGGCGCATGAACTCGCCCGGTTCACCCCCTGGGGTCACGAGGAGGAACCGCGAGTTGAACGGATCAAAGACCGCGCTCGTGTCGCCGGGGAGCGCGTGGAGTGACATCGGGAAGCCGTATTCCCTCGGCCCGGAGCCCTCGCGCCCGACCCTCTTCGCCGTACCGGTCTTGAAGTCGAGCACCTGGATGGTCTTGTCGCGCGGGTCGATGACCACGACCCGGCCATCCTTCAACTCCCGCATGCCGGAGACGCGGGTGAAGGGCTCAGCAAACTCCACGTCGGGCTTGCCGAGGGTGCGGACGGGTTGTGCGACGAGAGGGGCGCCGGCACAGAGGGTGAGGAAGGCGTGGCGGAGAGGGCGCATGGTGATGGTGGCGGTCAAACGATATTGGGTCCCGGCGTTCGCCGGGACGCTTCCTGGCGACCATCGGTCCGGGTATCGCCGGTGGCGATGGTAGATCAGTCACGCCTGGCAGCGCGCAGGTTGCCCGACGCCTTGGCAGCGGAGCTGTCGCGGCGGCTTGATCGCCGCGGCGGCCTCGTGGAGGAGAGGCATGGCGGGGGAGTGAGGACGCGCGGAAGATGTGCCTCCCCGAACCGCCGGTCAAAGCAGGAGTCAGCAGGTGGGCTTGACGGCGTTCCAGGGCACTGAATACAGGTCACCCGGCGGCCTGACCCCGCAGGAGCGGGCCCCACGATCCCCGGACGCTCAGAGGTGAAGTACAGCGTCGACTCATCGAGCGAAAAGGCAGGAGCGAACTCCGCATACGGGGAATTGATCGACAACGGCACCCCCGCGCCGAAGCCGCGTTCCGATCGGCAGGCGACGAGCAGGTCGGCGGCGCGCCCAGGGACGTCCTTGACGTATACGAGGTAGCGGCCGCTTGGGCTGATCATGGGGTTCGACGCTCCCACGCTGTCAACCATCGGCAGGAGGCGCGGCACGACCCAGTGGCCGTTCGACTCCCGGGTTGTGTAGATCCGACGCGCACCATCGCGTGTTGAGCTGAAGACGAACTCTCCGTCGCGGCTCATGGAGACGAAGACGTCCGCCGAGTCCGAGTTGAGTGGGGCGCCCGGATCCACTGGCGCGCTCCATCCCGAGGCGGTGCGCTCGACGTACCAGGTGCTGAACGACGCCACCGGTCGTCCCGCGCGCGGTCGATCGGAAGAGAAGTAGAGCCGCCGGCCGTCCAACGACAGGAACGGGTCGATGTCGCGCGCGGTGCCTGAGAAGGGAAGGGTGCGCGGCGCCGTGTACTGGCCGGAGGCGTCCTTCCTCGAGACCATGAGTGTCAGTACCGATCGGTCGGCGCTGGCCCGATTGAAGAACAGTTCGCGGCCATCGGCGGTGACCGCCGTCGCGAACTCGGGCGCTTGCGTGGAGATCACGTCGCGACCCACGAGTTCGACCGCCGGAGTCACGCGCTGTAGGCGTGAGCGCCCGAACTCGCGGCGGCCCCCAGGCGTGTCGACGAGGTCAACGACCTCGAGCGTGCCGGCGGCATGGCGTGTGTAGTGTGTCGCCCCGCGCTCGGCGCCCGACCATTCCATGGCGAGGGTCTGGTCGCGGCAGCTTCCGCGCAACGTCATCGTGTACCCGCGGGCGTCCATCCACGTCCCGCTGACCGTGTCCCCCGTGGCGCGGTAGAACCCCCGCCCCTCGAAGACGATGCGAGCGGTGTCGGTCGGGAGTCGATGGGTCATCGTCAACTCGGAAAAGGATCCGCCGAGTGCCGGGCGCCACTCCTGCTGCATGACGACGTCGCGTCCCGCCACGCGCCCCGTGCCACGCCACGTGCCGTGCAATCCCGCCAGGCATGGCGCGCCCCCCTGGGCCCCCGCCACGACCGGGAGCAGCGCCAACCCAACGAGGAGGCGCCTCACTTCCAGGCCGGGCCGCATCCCTCACGACGGAACGAGTCGGCGATCGACAGGATCTTCCACCCGCCAGGTCGCCGGACCATGTGCAACGCGTCATACCCGCAGTGCGAGGCGGCGCCATTGACCCGCACCTGGTATTCGGCCCAGACCGACGCCAGATCGCCGTCGATGAAGACCTTCACGTTCCGGATCGGTTCGTCGATGCCATTGCCGCCGGCCACTGCCTGGACAAACTGCTGGCCGCTGAGGGCCATGACCCGCACCCCGCCGTTGGGGTCCGGGCGGAGGAGGGTGAGGCGGGCGGCGTCGTCGAAGGCGGCGCGGACGGTCGCCGTGTCCTTGGTTCGGGCGGCGTCGAAGAAACGGGTGAGGGCTGCGACGACTTGTGTGCTGTCGGACTGGGCCCAGCTCGCAGAGGGCGCGAAGGTGAGCACGGCGGACAGGGCGATGGCGAGAGCGCGGAACACGGAGGGCGGGTTGGGGACCCTCAACGGAAACCGGAACGGGAGCCGCGTGCCAGTAGGCCGGGTTGAACGACGGCTGCGAGGGACGAAGCGCACGCGGAAACCTTGTGCGGTCTGCTCGTGACCAACCGCCGTCCTGCACCCCCATCCAATGAAGCGACGACTCTTCCTCATGGCAGCTGCCGCCGTGGTCCTAACGGCCACCGGGCTCCGCGCGCAAACGACTCATCCCCTGGTCGGCAAGTGGACCATCGAATTCCAGCGGGGCCAGCGGATGGAGGACGGGAGAGTGACGCCGATCATGGGGTCTGGCGAACTCGTTGTCAGCGCACGGGGGGACTCGCTCCTGGCGACCCTGACGACGTTCGGGACGCGGCCGGATGGCAGTGTGTCGCCGCCGGCCGTGATGAGCGGGACGGCCGACGGCGGCCAGGCGGTGTTCGTGCACCGGACCACGGCGCAGCTCAACCTGAATGGGGAAGCGCGCAGCGTGGACGCGGTGACGACCTGGACCCTGAAGGTGGCCGGCGATGCCCTGGAAGGCTCGATGCTGCGCGAGATCAAGGACGTGATGCTCCAGGTGCCGATGGAGCCATCCCCCGTCAAGGGCAAGCGGGCGATGTAATGCGGGCCTAACGCGGCTGCTGGCGCTTCCAGGCCTCGTACTTCTGCACCTCGGCGTCCAGCTCCTTGAACGCCTCGCCGGAGCGGAAGCGCGTGTAGAGCTGTTCCTGCGCCCGCAGCTGCTCCAGGAGCTTCTTGGACATCTCCCCCACCGGGAGCTCCATCAGGACCGTGGCGCGGTAGAGCGAGTTCTCGGTGCGCAGCTCCTGCTGGCGCGGACGGGAACCGTAGAGCGAAGTGGAGACCACGGCCTTGTAGACCTGCGTGTACTGGTCGAGGAGCTGCGCGCCCTCCCGGCCGACTTCCTCGACGAAGCGCTTGTTGAGCGCGCCGTACTTGACCTCGACTTCCTGGGCGATCGCGCTGCGGGCGTCGGCTTGCGCCTTGTTGATCGCGACCTGGACATCGCGGGAGACCGCGGTCGCCGCACCAAAGAGGTAATTGTCGTCGCGTGGGGGCCGCAGGAACCACCCCGGCAGGTTGCGCACCGTCTCGCGGTTGGCCGGCGGGAGCAGGTCGGGCGACGGCTTCGGGGCGCGTGAGCACCCGATCGCGAGCGCGACCAGCAGGGCAGGGAAATAGTGTCGCGTCATGGGAGCCTCCGGTCCTTCCCCGGGAGTATCGGCCGCAGCCACCACCGGCTGGAGTCCGTCGGCTAGCGGGGGGAGACGGTGTAGGGGGCGAAAGCGACGGCGCGACGGTCCAGGGGGATGCCGACGAGCCACCGCTGGAACTCGAGGAGGGTCCCACCGGTGAAGGGGGGCACGTCCGCTCCGGTCACGGCGACCGCGACCAGAAGTTCGTCGCGGAGCGCTCCGCCGGCGGGCCGCGTCACCCGGAACCGGAGCCCGCGCGTGCGCCAGTCGGGTGGGGGGAGGTCGGTCATCGTGGCGGGAGCCAGGACGACGGTGCCGGTGTAAGCGTTAGGCAGGAGGGCGATGACTGAATCGTCCACGATGGACGCCAGGACCAGCGAGGCGCTGCGGGAGCTGGTGACCGTGGCCACCAGCTCGTCATTGCGGGCGGGGTCCGCGTGGGGGGCGTTGAGCACGTCCGGGGGACGGAGAGGTCGAGGGTGAAGCCTGGGTCGGGAGTGCCGACCTCGCGCTCGACCGTAATCGCCCAGGTCCCGCGATAGCGCACCGCGTCGTCGACGGTCTCCCACGTCTCGCGCTGCAGCTGGACGTCGACCGCGCGTCCCACGGCATCCAGCTGCACGATGCTGCGGTAGTCGCTGGAGAAGCCGGCGCTGGTCTCGGTCGTGGTGCTGATCGCCGTGGACCGCACGCGGACGCCGACCACGCGACGGACGGCCTCGGCCATCGCTTCCTCAAGGGCGCGTCGCTTGGCGGCGGCCGGCGTGAGCTCGTCGGTGAGGGTAATGCGTTGATCGACCACGACCGTCTCGCGCTGGGCGTGCGCCGTGAGCGGTACACTCCACATGAGGAGTGCGGCGCGAAGTGTGCGCGTCACCGTCGCGGCGGCGCCAGGCGCACGAGAACCCGCGCGGTGTCGCGCGCAATCGTTAGTGGTTCCTGCTCGCGGTCGAGGGCCGCACTCGCCCGGCGGACTTCGCGTTCGGTGAATCGGCCGACCTCACTCACGGTGAGGGCGCCATCGCCGTTGTCGTCGGCCTGCCCTTGCAACGCGCGCGCGAGGAAGTAGGTGAGCGCCCCATGCTGGTGCGTGGGAAGGTCGCCGGCCGACTGCGTCCCGCGAGAGGCCGTGAAGACGGCCATGTTGCGGCGGAGGAGGGCGGGGTGCTCGATCGACACGACCGCTGCACGCGCCCCGGCCACGAGGGGAAGCCCCGAGCGCCCAAGCCCGGAAAAGCAGGCGTCAATGAAGACGGTGATGGAGCGCGCGGGCCATCGGGCCACGCGGGCGAACAGGGCATGGAGGTCGATCCCGGTCGCATCGACATAGGCGGGATCCGCGTCGGCCGGCAGGAGGAACGGCGTCAGGCCGCTTCCGGGCGCGCCATGCCCGGCGAAGTAGAGCACCAGGTCGGTGTTGTCCGTGACCCGACGCGACAGCCAGCCACGCTCGTCGAACAGCCGACGCAGCTCCGAACCGGACGCGGCGGCGTCGGTGCGAATGATAAGATGCGCGGGATCGTCCGGGACGCCGAAGGTGCGGGTGACATACCCGCGAATGAGCGCCGCATCGCGCGACGCGGACCGAGCGGGTGCGATCCGCTGGTAGCGGTCGATCCCGATGATGACCGCGAGCGCGTCGGGATTGCGTGACGACGTGATTGGTGCCACGTCAACGGCCAGTCCCGCGGCGCCCGATGCGACTGTCGTCGCAGGTGCCGTGGTAGGGATACGCACGCTGTGTCGTGCCGGCGTCGTGCCCGACCAGACCACCAGGGTCAGCTCCGGGTCGTGGGCTGCCTTGGGCGTGTAGACCACGATTGAGACGTCGGCGCTGTCGCCCGGCGCGAGCGGGGCAATCCAGACGGTATCCGGCGTTCCCGCGAGGGTCGCCAGCTCCGGCGCGTGGAGGAACTGCGCGCGGAGCGGTGCCGTCCACTGTCGCCCCGGGTTGTGGATGCGGAAGGAGACGTCCCCGAATTCCCGTGGGGCGAGGCGCGCATCACCGTCGCGGTCGCGAATGCTGTCGAGCGCGACCGTCACCGGGACGGCATCCCCGGGCACGTCCCGCCGGACCGCAGCCGTGCCCGGCGGCGAGGCGCCCAGGGCGACGTGGGCGGCGGGATCATCGGTACTCGAGACCCGCAGGGTGGAGTCCGCGCGTCGCCACCCGTTTACCCGCTTCGATGCCAGGTCCACGCGGATGGCATTGCGCCCGTACGCGAGGAGGAGCTGCCCGCGCTGCGGCGCCGGCGTGATCGCCCACGGGGTCCCGAGGAGCCGCGCCACGTCGCCCAGCGGCATGCCTAACGTGATGACACTGTCGCGCGCGCGTTGCGACGGGCGCAGGGTCGTGCGCAGGGCCCGCGCGGGGTCATGCCAGCCGACGACCTGTCCCGTGCCAGGATCGAAGGTCACCGAGGACGTACCCCACGACCAGCGTTCGATGCCCAGCGAGTAGAGCCGTTCGATCAGGGTGGGGTTTCCCTGGATCTGTCGCACGTGCTCGCGTGGATCGCCGAGGGTGAAGCGCACCGGGACCTGCGCCGCGAGCACCGCCGCCAGGCCAAGCAGGATCGAGGTCGCGCGCGCGACCATCCAGCCTGTGAAGGCGGGGGATCCGGGGGCCGGGGTCGGGGCGAGGACGCGCGTCGGCATCACTGGAAGTGTCGGCGGGTCCCGCCCGACTCTGGACCCTGGAGCCACCTGTCCCTCGCGTGCCACCCGTGCTGCCGTGCTTCGCCCGTGCTGTAACGAGCCGCAAGGTCGCAGTACGGGAAGCACGAGCAGCCCGCGCGGCACGAGGTTTCTATCGTGCTCCCCGTGCTGCGCGGACTGCCCGTGCTTCGCGTGCTCCGCTGTGGCAGTTTCGCAGCTGTTCCCTTTCGCCTGACCTTCCTCGTGCTCCCCGTGCTGCGCGGACTGCCCGTGCTCCGCGTACTCTGCTGTGGCAGTTTCGCAGCTGTCCCTATCGCCGGACCTCCCTCCGGATCGCCTTCCCCGGCAGCGCATCCCGCACCAGCTCCCCGTCCCGGATCACCGGCGTTCCGTTGACGATCACATGCCGCATCCCCTGCGCGCGCTGGTTCGGCTGCGTGTAGGTCGCCTTGTCGGTCACCGTCGCAAGGTCGAACACGACGAGGTCCGCATCCATCCCTACCTGGAGGCGTCCCTTCTTCCGCATTTGCGGCACGGACTCCTCGAGGACCTTGGCGGGCGTGAGCGACACTCGGCGGAGCCCCTCGCGCAGGTCGATCTTCTTGCGCTCGCGCACATAGTCGCGGAGGAACCGGGTGAAGGTTCCGGCGCTGCGCGGGTGCGCGAAGGCGTCGGCGGGGAGTGGCCAGACGTCTTCCGTGATGGTGCGCCCCTGCGACGTCCACGGCATGGCGTCCGACGCAATGGCGCCGCCGGGGAACAGCACACTCTGGTCGAGGAAGGCCTGGTCCGCCGCGCTGGCCTCGGGGCGCATGAAGTGGATTACCACCCAGCTCCCCGGGGTGTTGGCCTGCGCGGCGGCAAGGGTGGAGTCATTGAACGGCTTGCCGCCCAACTCGAGGTCGCTCGCCTTGGCCCCGCCCATGCGCTCGCGCCAGTTGCCGCGGAAGATCTCGGCCCCCACGACCGTGGAGCCTGCTGCGTATGGGTAGGCCTCCGTGGTGACCTTCAGGCCACGCGCTTGCGCGCCACGGAGCAACTCGGCAATCGCCGGAATGTCGCGGGTGGAGTTGCTGTTGAGGTGCGAGATGTGCATGTGGGCGCCGGTGCCGGCGGCGACCGCGACCAGCTCCTCGAACGCCTCAAACGACGACGACGGTTCGATCACGCTGAGGAACCGCACGTGCGTGAAGGTCGGGACGTTGTACGCCTTGGCCAGGCGGCCCACGGCGAAGTACTCCTTGCGGCCGTGGCCCGGGGCGTAGCCCGAGAGGACGCCGATCCCAAGTGCCCCTTCCTTCAACCCCTGCTCTACGCGGGCGATGATGCGCGCCGTCTCGGCCGAATCGGCGACGCTGAACTGCCACCCGGTCTTCTTCTGCGCCTCCTGGAAGTACGAGATGGAACCGTCCGGCTCCATGTGTTCCTTCTCGGCGATGCGGCCAAAGACCCACGCCGCCGAAAAGCCGTAGTTGATGGGTCGTCCGAGACGCGCGGCTTCGTCGTAGGCCTTGCCGACCGGAAGGGTACCTGCCTCGAGTTCAAGCGCGGTGGTGACGCCGTCAAAGGCCTGCATGCGGGCCGCCGCGATCTGCTGGCCATGGGCATGCAGGTCAATGAACCCGGGCGCGACGACGTGGCCCTTGGCGTCCAGGGTCTGCGTGCCGCGGAGCGGGATCGCCGAAATGGCCGCGATGCGGCCGTCGCGGACGCCGACCCATCGCGTGGCGTCGAGCCCGGTTTCCGGATCGATGGCGCGCCCGTTGGCGATGACGAGGTCGTAGGGGCGTTGCTGCGCGGGCAGCGCCGAGCCGAGGGCGAGGGCGATAGCGCCGATGATCAGCGGTCGATGCATGTGCCTGGGGTGATCTGTGGGATTGCGTGGGATGCCAGACGACATAGGGCCCCGGATCGGCACTTGCTGTCGCTCGCTTGTCTATCGAAGGTCTTGCGCCGAGCACGACTGATGGCAACCCTCGTGCCGCTCGTGCCGCTCGTGCCGCTCGTGCCGCTCGTGCCGCTCGTGCCGCTCGTGCCGCTCGTGCCGCTCGTGCCGCTCGTGCCGCTCGTACTACTGGTCTCCTGGTGCCGCCGCCTACTTCCTCAACCGATCGGCCAGGGCCAGGACTTCCTTCGGCGCGCGGGGATACGCGAGGTCCATGTCCTGCAGCGTCTCGTTGATCACGCGGGTGACCATGTAGTTCCGGGCGGTGGCGTTGTCGCCCGGGACCACGTACCACGGCGCCCATGGGGTGCTGCATTTCCGCAGGGCGTCCCGGTAGGCGGCCGTGTAGTCGTTCCACAAGGCGCGGTCGTCGAGGTCGCCGGCGCGGAACTTCCAGTTCTTCTTTGGGTCGGTGAGCCGCTCGAGGAACTGCTCGCGCTGCTCGTCCTTCGACATGTGCAGGCAGAACTTGAGGATCGTGACGCCGTTCTCGGCGAGGTGTTTCTCGAACGCATTGATCTGGTCGTAGCGCTTCTTCCACACGGTGGGAGGGACGAGTCCCTTGACGCGGACCACCAATACGTCTTCATAGTGCGACCGGTTGAAGATGCCGATCATGCCCTTGGCCGGCACGGCCTGGTGGACGCGCCACAGAAAGTCGTGGGAGAGTTCCTGCGCGGTCGGCGCCTTGAACGCGGTGATGTGACATCCCTGCGGGTTGCAGGCGCCGAACACAATGCGGATCGTGCCGTCCTTGCCGGCGGCGTCGCGGCCCTGAAGCACGACCAGGAGTGCGCGCCGTCCATCGGCGTAGAAGAGGGCCTGCAGCTTTGTCAGCTTGTCAAGCTCCGTGGCGAGTGCCTCCTTGAGCGCATCACCGCGCGGGAGGGAGGTGGGCGGTTTCGCGTCCCGATCGGTCAGGGAGGGAGGCCGACGTGGGGAAACGGGATTGAGCAGGTGTGCCATGGATGCGTGTTGACGAGGGTGCAGGAGCCTGTGGCCTGTGCGCTCGAATGGCAAGCGGCGCGGCACCGCGCGATGGCCTTGATCCGGGTGGTGCGGTGGTTAGGCTCCCACGCGCCCCCCTCACCACGTCCCCCGTGCGACTTCGCGTTCTCGCTCTCTCGCTATTCCTGAGTTCTCCGGCCCTTGCCCAGCGGGAGACGTACACCAACGTCAATGGCTGGCTGGCATGGTTCAACGACATCGAGCTGTCCAGCAAGTGGTTCATCGACTCGGACATCCAGGTGCGCCGCAGCGGGCCCTATGACGAGGTGTCGCAGTATCTGTGGCGTGCCTCCCTCCGCCGGAACCTGACGCCCAATGTGCGCGTGGCGATCGGGTATGCCGGGAGCGATACCCATCCGTACGGCGACCTGCCGATCGCGCTTCGCACGCCGGAGCATCGCGCCTTTGAGCAGCTGCAGCTGGCGCATGCGACGGGGCGCACGCAGTGGTCACACCGCTATCGCCTGGAGCAGCGCTGGGGGGGGCGGATGGCCCTGGAGGGTGGGGAGCCGCAGGTGCAGAACTGGGTGCGCACCAACCGGATGCGCTACTTCGTCCGTGCGACGGTGCCGCTTCAGGGCCCCACGCTGGACGCCAACGAGTGGTTCGTCACCTTTGGGGACGAGCTCTTCATGAACTGGGGCGCCAACATCCAGCAAAACGTCTTTGACCAGAATCGGTTGATGGCCAGCGTGGGTCGGCGACTGGGCAGCGGCCTGCGACTGGAGGTCGGCTACATGGATCACCTCATCGAGCGACCGAACGGCCGCCAGTATGAGCGCAACCACACCCTGATGACCACCCTGACCACGAGCGTCGGGCGTCGGCGGTAGCCGATCGCCGAGAGACTAGTCGCCGAGTGCCTCTTCGGCGCGCGAGGTGATGTCGCGGACGATCGGGTGGGTGATCTTGCGCTCCACGGAGATGGCGTAGAACCGCTCGCGTACCGCCTCGATGCGCCCGACCGCCTTCACCGCATACCGCTTGACGAGGTCGTCCTCCACTGCGGTGGGGGCGGGGAAGAGTCCCACACCGCCCTGCCCAAACATCTTGAGCAGGGCCGAGTCCTCGATTTCCCCGATCACCATCGGCCGAATGCCGTTGCTGTCAAACCAGGAGAGCAAGGACCGGGACAGCTGCGACGTCGCCATGGGCATGAGCATCGGTGCCCCGTGCAGCGAGTGCGGGAAGTTCTTCCGGTAAGTGGTTACCAGGGCGGGGCTGCCGTAGATGCTGACGTCCGTCTCACCGAGGACGTGATTGAACGCCTTGATGCGCGTCGTGCCGCCAATCGGCGCATCCGAGATCACCAGGTCGACGCTGTGCATCGATAGGTCGGCGAGGAGTCGTTCGAGGCCATCTTCCCGCACCGTCAGCCGGACCGCGTCCGGTCCGTGCAGGGTGGGCTCCAACAACTTGTAGACGATCGTCTTCGGCACCTGGTCGGCGACCCCAACCACCAGCCGCTGGGGCTGTCCGCTGATCTTGCCGGCGAGGGTTTCCTGCATCTCGCGGCCCAGCACGAAGATCTCATCGGCATATCGATAGACGAGGCGGCCGATGTCGGTCAGCACCAGGTTGCGGCCGCGCTTCATGAACAACTTCTCGCCCAGGGAGCGCTCCAGCATACGGATCTGCGCGCTGACCGCAGGCTGGGTCAGGTTGAGTTCCACGCACGCCTTGGTGACGCTCCCCGTGCGAGCGACCGTCCAGAAGTAGAGGAGGTGGTGGTAATTGAGCCAAGGCATATGGGTGCCAGAACGGATGTCAGGTAGATGTCAGCTTGGGGAAGGATATCACTGGCCCAAGTGGGCGCAACGGCCGTCCGCGCCAGCCGCTTGCCGCCGCCTTTGCCCGCGGTGCGTCAGGTCTCGGTCGCACGGTGCACACGGTCGCGTACCCCCTCCCAGGCGTCATCGTCAGGAAGCGCTTCGATCCAGGCGGTGGTCACTCCGCCGGCATCCAGGTCGTGCAGGGCCTCGTATAACCGTGCGGCGTACCCGGCCGAGTCCAGGGGCATCCGGATGATGTGGGGGCCGATGACCTCCTGGGAACGCGTCAGGATGGCGACCCGCTCGCCGGCGGTCGTCGACGCGTCGGCTCGTGCGCGCACGGCGTCGAGGTCCCGAGCGGCAAAGAGGACAAGGCGCGCACGGGGGGCATAGTGTCGATCCATCATGCCGGGGGCCGGTCGTACGGCATCCGGCGCAAGCGCCGTGGCGGGCGCGGCCAACCGTCCGGTGAGCGGCTCGAGTTGGTCGCGTGTCACCGCACCGGGGCGGAGCAGCATCGGCGGAGACACGGTGAGGTCGATGACGGTCGACTCGATCCCCACGGCGGTTGGGCCGGCATCGATGACGAGCGGGATCCGGCCCCCCAATCCAGACAACACATGGGCTGCTGTTGTGGGGGAGACCTCCATGAACCGATTCGCGCTCGGTGCGGCGACGGGCACTCCAGCTGCGCGGATGATCGCACGCGCGACGGGATGTGACGGCATGCGAATCCCCACCGTGTCGCGGCCCCCCGTGACGGCGTCCGGCACCGCTGGGCTCCGCGGTAGGACGATGGTCAAGGGCCCCGGCCAGAAGTGTGCGGCCAACGTTCGTGCCAGTGCCGGGACGTTCCGTGCGACCACGTCGAGCGCTCCGGCGTCGGCGATGTGTACGATCAGCGGGTTCCAGGAGGGGCGCCCCTTGGCGGCAAAAATCTTCTCGACGGCCGCCGTGTCGGTGGCATTTGCGGCGAGGCCGTACACCGTCTCGGTTGGGATTGCCACCACGTCGCCTGCCCGGAGGACGGCCGCCGCCTCCGCGACGACGGCGGGGTCGGGGACCGTTGGTGAAGTGCTGAGGACGCGGGTCACCGGGTGCCGCTGGTGGCCGCCCACGCGAACGCCCACAGGTCGGCATACTCGGCGATCTGGCGATCGGTCGGGCGGTACCCGTGGGAGCCGTCGCGCTCCGTGCGGAGCAGGATGGGTTTCTCGCATCCCTGGGCGGCCTGCAGGGCTGCTGCGAATTTATAGGAATGGCTGGGGACCACCCGGTCGTCATGGTCCGCCGTGGTCACCATGGTGGCCGGGTAGCAGGTTCCGGCGACGACGCGGTGGAGTGGGGAATAAGCGTGCAGCCAGCGGAAGGCCTCGGGGTCGTCCGCGGAGCCGTACTCGTTGGCCCAGGCGGCGCCACCCGTGAAGCGGTGATATCGGAGCATGTCGAGGACCCCGACCTGGGGGAGTGCGGCGGCGAACAGCTCCGGCCGCTGGGTCATGACGGCCCCCACCAGCAGCCCGCCGTTGGAGCCGCCCATGATCGCCAGGTGCGCCGGGGAGGTCCAGCGATCCGCCACCACCTGCTCGGCCGCCGCGATGAAATCCTCAAAGACGCGTTGCTTGTTCGCGCGCGTGCCCGCCTGGTGCCAGGCTTCGCCGTATTCGCTCCCGCCGCGCAGGTTGGCCGTCACCCATACCCCCCCGCGGTCGAGCCAGGCCGCGGCCGCGGCGCTCCAGGTGGGGGGCACGGCGATGCCGAATCCGCCATAGGCATAGAGGACCGTGGGCGCCGTGCCATCACGCGGGAGGTCGCGACGCGAGGTGACAAACAACGGGACACGGGTGCCGTCCGCGGACGTCGCAAAGATCCGCTGCGTCTGGTACCGCGCGGCGTCCAGTCGGGTGGTCGCCACGTGGAAGGTCACGCTCTTCCGCGCGCGGGCATCATACCGAAAGACGTTCGTCGGGATGAGTGGGGCGCTGAACGCGTAGTAGAACGATGCCGTCTGGCGTGACGCCGACAGGGCGGTCACCGTACCTAACGATGGCAGTGGCACGGTCCCGGTGCGCTGGCCGTCTCGCGCGTGTAGCGCGAGCTCCGACGCCACGTCCACGAGCCGGTTCACGACAAAGCCCGTGGAGGTCATGGCGATCTCGCCCAGCGCATGCGGCCCCTCGGGGATGACCGTGCGCCAGGCATCGCGCTGCGGCCGGTCGAGATCGATGGCGATGAGTCGGCGTCGCGGGGCGCCGAGATCGGTCCGGACATACAACGTGCGACCGACGTTGCCAATGACCGTGTATTCGCCATCGTCGACGTCCACCAGGACTTGCGGCGTGCGCATCACCTGTGGACGCAGCGAGTCGACGAGGTCGACCACCGCGAGTCGGTTGCGCGTGTCCGCCCCGGCCGTGGAATAAATGAACAGATAGCGGCCGTCCTCACTGGTCGAGGCGTGCACGAACCACTGCGGTTGCGTTGGTCGCTCGAACACCAGGACATCCTCGTCCTGCGAGGTGCCGATGCGGTGGTAATACAGCCGATGGTGTTCCAGCGCGTCCGACAGACGCGTGGAGGAGTCGCGTGCGGGGAACCTGGAGTAGAAGAACCCACGGCCATCGCGGGTCCACGACAGGTTGCTGAAGCGCACCCAGCGCAGGGTGTCGGGAAGATCGACCCCATCGCGCACGCGCCGAACGTGAACGTCCTCCCAATCCGCCCCGCCCACCGCGAGCCCGTACGCCACGTGCCGGGCATCCGGGGACGGCGAAAACTGCGCGAGCGCGACGGAGCCGTCGGGGGAGATCGTCGCCGGGTCGATGACGACCCTCGGCGGCGTGTCCGGTGACGACTGCGCCACGACCTCCGCCTGCCGCTGCAACCCCGAGTTGCGCTGGTAGAACAACACCCCGTTGCGCAGGCGCTCGGGAACGCTGACCCGAGGCGAGTTCCAAAGCGATGTCAGCCGCTGCGACCACTCCTCACGCGGCGTGCGGGCCAGCCACGCGGCGGTGACGGCGTTCTGGGCATCGACCCACGCGCCAGCTTCCGCGCTCCCGAGCTCCTCGAGCCAGCGATACGGGTCTGCGATCCGAACGCCGTGCAGATCGTCGGCGACGGCCACGGTCCGCGTTGGCGGGTAGGCAGGGCGTTGGGCGCTCATGGAGGACGCGAAAGAAAACAGGGCCGCGGCCATCGCGCACCGGAACACACGCACTGGATCCTGCCTCTGCCGCACCGGGAACACTCCGTCAACCTGAATCCGAACCTTAAGCGTCCGCATGAGACCGGGCAAATCTCCTCGGAACCTCTGGCGGGCTCGTCCGGTTCATTCCGTGTGACCATGAATGCCGAGCGGTACGCCAGCGCCGCAACGATCGCTGATTACATCGAAGCTACGCAAAAGAACACGGAGTTTTGGCGCGGGGTGAACCGAACCGCCCGCGTCCCGGACGAGTTTGTAGTGAGGGCCGCCTCAATGGGCGGGACCCGTCATCTCTTGGCTTTGTCCGAGGACTGGTGCGGTGACGCGGTCAACACCCTGCCGGTGATCGCGCGACTCGTCGAGGGCATGCCTGGTGCGACATTGCGGATCCTCGGGCGCGACGCGAATCCCGACCTGATGGACGCCCACCTGACGAATGGGACGCGTTCGATTCCGGTAGTCATTGTGTACGACGCCGACTATCGTGAACTGGGTTGGTGGGGCCCCCGCCCAGCGGAACTGCAGCAGCTCTACCTGTCGGAGCTTCGGGCGTTGCCCAAGGACGAGCGCAACCTGCGCGTCAGGACGTGGTATGCGCGTGATCGGGGCCGTTCAACTGCGGCGGAGCTGCTCGCCCTGGTGGAAAGCGTCGCCGTGCCCTCGACCCCGGTGCCCCCGGACCGCTAGTTTTCCGGCTGGCCCTACACGACCCAGATGAGCAACCAGACGAGCAAGCCGGATTTTTCGCAGGGATGGGGGATCGCCGGATTGATCACGGCCATGGCCGTGGGCGCTTTCCTCCTGGCCGGGTACATCAAGTCCACCACCTACCGCGATCCCAGAGACCAGACGGCTCCGGGTTCCACCGCCGCCCATGCGCCGGCCGCTGCGGAATCGCATGATGCCGCTCCTGCGCCGGACGGGGCGAAGCACTAGTCGGGTAGGGCGCGCGACGGGAACGGTGTCGAGCGGTTGAAGGCCCCAAGGCACCCTCGGACTTCCCAGGTAACATGCGCGCGCTCTCCACCAGCTTCCTCATCCTCGCCGGTTTCTCCGGCGTCGCGGCCGCACAGCGCGGTGCGGCGCCGTCGTTCGAGGGGCCACGCGGCCATATGACGTTGGACCTGTCCGATGGTGAACCGGTGTCCGCGTTCATTGAGGCGGGTCGCGCCCTGGATCTCACGGACGCGCAGAGGCAGCGTCTCATGGAAATCCGGCGGCTCCTGCGACTGCAAAACAAGCCGTTCATGACCCGGCTGGATTCCCTGCGGGAACTGGCCGGAATCGACCTGGGAGACCGCGAACGCTTGCGACGGCGCGATGAGGAAGCGCTGCAACGCTTCAACACCTGGGCGCGGCCGTTTGTCGACTCGATCCGCGTGAACAACGACGTCGCTCGGAGTGAAGCGCGCGCTCTGCTGACGGTGGACCAGCGCCGTCGATTCGATTCGATCGCTGTGGCCGCACGCGAGGCTCGGCCGAGGTCGCAGCGCCGTCCCCCGCCGCGATGAGGACGCGGGGCGGCAGCGCGGTACTCGTGCGGCGCTCGGTGACGGCCGGATGGCTCGCGCCCATCGGCTGGCTCTTCCTTGTTGCCGGCGTGATGAGCGTGGGCTGGTGGGTGATCGATCATGGCCGGGGCGATGCGGGCGCGACACGGCGCCTTGCGGTCGCCGAGAGAACGGTGTTGCTCGAGCCCGGGGAGGTGGTCCTGGCCGAGGTGCCTGTAGCGCAGCGCCTGTGGTGGGACTTCTTCCGGGGCACGCACGGGGTGCTGGCGGCGACGGATCGGCGGGTGCTGTTCGTGGGGATTCCCCCTGAGCCGCTGCTCCACCGTACCCCGGGCCCGTTCGAGGTGGTGGATGCCTCGTTCCGGTTTGCGCGCGCCACGGGGGTGCGGGAGGCGCCCACGCGGGGCGGCGGCCTTCGCGTGGAGCTTGCGAGCGGGACGCAGCGGGTGGAGCTCGACGTGGGCAGCGCAGACGCTCCCGCGATGCGCGCGGTCCTCGACACGATGCGCGACCGGATAGGCCAACTCCGCGCAGCGGGCGAGGCAGAGCGACGGGCCGTCGAGGTGTCGAGCGCGGCGGCGCGTCGCGCGACCTACCACCTGGTGCAGCCGGGTGAGGCGCTGGAGTTGATCGCGCGACGTTACGGGACCACGACGGATTCGCTGCTGGCCTGGAACGCCCTCGGTGCGCCGCGTATTGTGGCGGGGCAACGTCTCCTCGTACGCCCCGGGCAGGCCCCATGAACTGGATGGATGTGGTTGTGAAGCGCCGCGCGCGGGTCGGCACGCTCGGCGACTTGGCCACCGCCGATGAGGTGTGGCTGGTGATTCACGGCTACGGACAGTTGGTCGCGGAGTTCCTGCCGGCGTGCGACGGACTGGTGGGGCCGACGCGGGCCGTCGTGGCCCCGGAGGCGCTCAACCGCTTCTACAAAGTCCCCGAGGGACACCAGGGGTCGCACGGAACGGTGCCGGTGGGCACCACCTGGATGACGCGTGAGCATCGGCGGGCGGAGATCGCGGACTATGTCGACTACCTCGATGACGTGGTGGAGGCGACGCGACGCCCCGGCGCGCGGCTCGTGGTCTTGGGGTTCTCGCAGGGGGTGACCACCGTCGCCCGATGGGTGGCGCAGGGACGTACCCGGGTGGATCGGGTGGTCTGCTGGGCCGGTGAACTGCCGACGGACGTCGACCTGGTCGTCACCGGGGATCGTTGGCCGCGCGACGGCGTAGACCTCGTGGTGGGCGCGCGCGACGAGTTCCGCGCGTGGATCGCGCTCGATCGGCAGGTCGAACGGTTTGCCGCGGGCGGTGTGACCGCCCGCATCACAGAGTTTGCGGGCGGGCATCGCCTGGACCGCGCGACCCTCCGGACCCTGGCGGATCGTTAGGCGCGCCCGCGCCAGCGGTCCATCTCGCGTCGATCCCGCTTGGTGGGTCGCCCCTCGGCCACCGGGCCTGCGGCGCGCAGCTGCGCCGCCGTCACCTCGCGGCGCGCCCGGCTCTCCGCGGTTTCCTCATACAGCGTCGCCGCCACCGTCGCCGGGCCGCGCTGGTCACTGACCCCCACGACGACCATCCGGTGTTCGAACGGCGGGCGTCGCACCGTAACTCGGTCTCCCACGTGCACGGCGCGTGCGCGCTTGGCCTTGTCGTCGTTGACGTCGACGTGTCCCTTGTCGATCGCCTCAGCGGCCAGGGCGCGCGTCTTGAAGAAACGCGCGGCCCAGAGCCACTTGTCGAGGCGTACCGGTTCATCGGTTGTGCGGTGTGTCACAGTCCGGGGGCGCGGGAGAGCCGAAAGTTAAGGACGGGAGCAATCCGCAGCTCCCCATCCCTCGCCCACTCGCCCGGAATGACCCCAGTCACGATCCCCGGGGACGCCTCACACGATGCCACCGAGGCGAGTGCGGAGACGATCGCCCGCGTCACCGAAAAGGTCGAGGCCATGGTGCGGCTTGCCGGTGGGGTGGCCCACGACTTCAACAACCTCCTCACGGTCATCGCGGGGAACGCGGAGGGGATCCTCGAACGCGGTGTTGACGGCGAGCTGCGTGTCGAGATCGCCGAGATCTCGGATGCGGCTCGGCGCGCGGCGGTCCTGACCCACCAGCTGCTGGCGTTCAGTCGCCAGCTCGTCCTGCACCCGCGGGCGACGCACCTCGATCGTGTCCTCGACCTGGTCTGGGACGACCTCGCGCGCCTCGCTGGGCCGGGCGTTCGCCTGACGCGCCACACCCGGGTGGCCGGCGGTGTGGTGGTGGATCAGGTCCAACTTGCCGCAGCAGTCCGCCAGCTGGTGTGCAATGCGATCGAGGCGATGCCGGGGGGTGGAGAGGTCCACGTGACGGTGGAAGACGCCGACCTCGATGACACGGCGACCGAGCGGCTTCACCCGATGCCCGCCGGGGGATACGTCCTGCTGGAGGTACGCGACACGGGGACGGGGATGGACGACGAGACGCTGCGTCGGGCGATGGAGCCGTTCTTCACGACCAAGGGCCAGAAACATGGTACGGGGATGGGGCTCCCCACCGTCTACGGGATCGTGAAGCAGAGCGGTGGTTTCATGTGGCTGGATTCGTCACCCGGTGAGGGGACGACCTGCCGTCTCTTCTTTCCGCGGATCGCCGAGCCCTCGCTTCTGTCCCGATCCCGCACCCCGGCACGCATCGCTGGAGGGGACGGGCAGGGGAGTATCCTCCTGGTGGAGGATGAAGACCTGGTGCGGCAGCTGACGCGTCGCACCCTCGTGCGGGCCGGATACCACGTCGTGGAGGCTCCCAACGCCCATGCGGCGCTCGTGGAGGTGCGCGAACGCGGACTCACCCCGACGCTCCTGCTGACCGATGTCGTGATGCCTGGGATGGACGGTCGCGAACTGGCGACCATGCTCGAGGGCGAGCTGCCAGGGTTGGCGGTCATCCTCATGTCCGGCTTCGTCGATCCGCGCGTGCCGCTGGCCGGACGGGAAGGGAGCACCCGCGTCTTCCTGGAAAAGCCGTTCACACTCGACCGGCTTCGGGACCTGGTGCGTGATGCCATGCGTGCCCCGCAGGTAAACTGAGCAATCCGTCGCGGCCGCAGGGGCGTAGGGGTGGTAACCATGCCGCCTTCATTCGTGCCACGCGATGATCCACCGCGGTCTGCCCCTCGTGTTGCGGGTGCGCGGCAACGGCCGCACCTTGTCGGCGATGCCACGCTCCGCATGACCCCGCTCGCGAACCAGGCCGACCTTGCCGCGGTCGCCCGTCTCGTGGCGGGCGACGAGCGCGGACTGGCCGAGTTGTACGATCGCCATGGCGGCATGGCGTATGCCTTGGCGGCCGCGATCCTGCGTGATGGGCCCGACGCCGAAGAGGTGGTCGCCGACGCATTTAGCCAGGTGTGGCGGACCGCCGCCAACTTTGACCCTGGGCGTGGCAGTGTGGTCGCGTGGATCTCGACCATCGTCCGGACCCGAGCACTGGACCTGATTCGCTCACACAAGCGTCGGGCGCGGATGCTGGATCGAGCCGGGGCGCTGGCGGACGCGGGGTCTGCCCCGGGGCTGGGGACGGGCGCCGAGCTGGCCGATCGGGGGGCGGAGCAGTCCGAGGCGCAACATCTCGTGCGCCGTGCGCTGGAGGAGCTGCCCGCACCACAACGCCTGGCCCTCGAACTCGCGTACTTTGGTGGGCTCTCCCAAAGCGAGATTGCCGAGCGGCTCAATGAACCGTTAGGCACTGTCAAGACCCGCATGCGCGCCGGGATGGAGAAGTTGCGCGGGGTGTTGGGCCCGCTGCTCGGAGGTCCCCCGTGAGGCCCCTGGTGCAACGCGCGGATGCGGCGGCCTACGTGCTGGGGGCCTTGGACCCCGGGGAACGGGCAGCGTTTGAACGCCTGGTCTGGCGAGATGTCGAAATCGCTCACGAGGTGGCCATCCTGTCGCAGGTGACCGCACTCCTGGCGTACGCGGCGCCACCGGCCCAGCCACCAGGGATCCTGCGGGAGCGCGTGATGGCGCTGGCGGGGACGTGCGGCGAGGGGGGACCAACGGCTGCAGCTGGGTCAATTCGTTAGCCGGGCGCGGCGGATGTAACTGCCACAGCGAAGCACGGGCAGCACGTGGCTTGGGCAGCACGTGAAGCGTGCGTCCCGTGCCGTTCGTGCCGCGCGTCCTGCTCGTACTGCAGCCCTTGGTGTGCCCGCCGTCCGAGTCGCGCGCTCTTCCTAGATCTCCCGCAGAAGCACCCTCCGCAGCGTCGCTTCATCGATGTTGCCGCCACTGATGATCAGGCCGACATGTTGCCCGGCCAACGTCGGCGCGAGGTGCTTGATCCCGGCGAGGGCGGCCGCGGCGGCGCCCTCCACGAGTGTGTGGGTCGTCGACAAGAGCGCGCGCAGGGCGTCCGCGATCGCTGCGTCGCTGACGGCCACGAACCCGGCGAGTCCCTGCACCAACGCCGGGAAGGTCAACGCATAAGCGCTGCGCGTGGCGAGGCCGTCGGCGAAGGTCTCCGCGCGTTCCGTGGTGCGCATCTCGCGGGCATGCCAGGAATCGTGGGTTGCGGGCGCGCCCGCGGCCTGCACCCCGTGGACGGTCATGCGGCGGCCGAGCGCCGCCGCGGCGACGAGGGCCCCCACGGCCTGGGATCCGCCGCCGATCGAGATGACCATGGCATCGAGGTCCGGGACGGCTTCCAGGAACTCGAAGGAGAGGGTTGCCGCCCCGGCAAGCACCTTCACGTCGTTTGTCGAATGGGCAAGGGCGGCGCCTGTCTCGCGCTGCACGCGCGTCGCGGCCTGGATCGAGGCATCGTAGTCGGTGCCTTCCTCGACGAGGGTGGCACCCAGAGCGCGAATCCCGGCGTTCTTGTCCGGGTTGTTGCCATGGGGCACACAGATGGTCGCCGGGATACCAAGGGCGCGGCCGGCAAACGCGATCCCCAATCCATGATTGCCACGGGTGGCGGCGACGACCCCGCGGGCGCGCTCGTCGGGTGGTAGCGCGGTCATGAAGGAGAGGCCGTTGCGCACCTTGAACGACCCGGTCGGGTTGAAGTTCTCGTGCTTCACGCTCACCCGGATCCCATGTCCCACCCACGCGTCGAGGAGGGGATACGAGCGCACGGGCGACGGTGACATGAAGGGGGCGATGCGGGCGCGGGCCGCAGCGACGTCTTCGGCGGAGATCGGGTACACGGGACGCATGGTGGGGGACGCCGGAAGCTAAGGGGCATCGTTACCGTTGAAACCCGGGTCGGGCAGTGGCGTACAACCCAGCACTTCGGCAATGTGATGATCATGGGGAAAACGACGATCTTTCGTGCGCTCGGCCTGTTGGCCTTTACCGGGACCGTGGCACAGGCACAGGTATTCACCGTGGGTGGGGGTGACGAACGGCGCCGCGAAGGTGGGCCGCGGTCGTCCCCGGTCTTTGGCGGAGCGGGCGCCGTATACGGCCGGCCTTCCGGTGACTTCGGTCGCTACGTCAACCAGGGATTCGGCGTCGACGGGACCGGCCGCTGGAAGGTCGATCCGCGGGGGATCTTCTCGTTAGGGATCGAGGGCGGGTTCCTCCAGTACGGTCGCGAGACGATCCGGGTCCCCCTCAGTTCGACCGTGGGACGCATCTCGGTGGACGTCACCACGTCCAACAACATCGTGTTCCTCGGGTTCGGGCCGCAGCTTACTGCGCCGTCGGGTCCCGTGCGGCCCTACGTCAGCGGCGGGGTCGGCTTTTCGTACCTGTTCACCGAGTCCTCGGTGGAAGGATCGGACAACAACAACAGCTCGTTTGCCGACACGAAGAATTTTGACGACTTCGTCTTCGCCACCACTGGCGGGGGGGGCTTCTACATCCCGCTCGGGCGCACGCGCGAGGCGGCGCTCGATATCGGGGTGCGCTACCACAACGGCGGCAAGGGCCAGTACCTCCGTGAAGGCGGGATCGTGGATCGGCCCGGCCAGACGCCGTTGATCACCCCGATCGAGAGCCAGACGCAGTTCCTCACCTGGCGGGTGGGATTCATCGCCGGCCTGGGGAGCAAGCGTTAGGTGGTCGCCCCGCGGATCGCCCGCCGGCTGCTCCCGGTGCTGTTCGTGGTGACGGGCACCCTGGGCCTCGTCCGGATCGACAGCACCCGACCGCAACCGCAGGGCGCGCGCTGGTACAAGGGGAATACGCATACCCACACGCTGAACAGCGATGGGGATTCGCACCCGGATGATGTGGTGAAGTGGTATCGGGCGCACGGATATCATTTTGTCGCGCTGACGGACCACAACGTCCTGACCACCGTGGACGGGTTGAATGCCGTCCATGGCCTGGACAACCAGTTCCTCGTCGTGCGCGGCGAAGAGGTGACGGATCGGTTTGGGGACCGGCCACTGCACATCAATGCGCTTGACGTGTCCCGATTGGTCCGGCCGCAGGGCGGGGCGAGTGCCGTCGAAGCGGTCCAGCGCGATGTGGACGCTATCCGTGCGGCGAACGGCGTCCCCAGCATCAACCATCCCAACTTTGGCTGGGCCCTCTCGGCGGATGAGCTGGCCCAGGTGCGCAACAACCGCTTGTTCGAGATCTACAACGGCCATCCGATGGTGAACAATGTCGGCGGCGGCGGCAAGCCATCGTTGGAAGAAATGTGGGACGCTATTCTGTCACGAGGCGTGCTACTGTACGGCATGGCCGTCGACGACGCCCACCACTTCAAGCGCCACGACGACCGCACCGCCTCCCGCCCGGGCAAGGGATGGATCCACGTGCGCGCGGACACCCTCACCCCGCGTGCGCTCCTCGGTGCCATCGAACGCGGCGACTTCTATGCGTCCACCGGCGTGGAGTTGGCCGAGCTCAGCGCGACGCCGACGGCGGTGACGGTGGCCGTCAAGCCAACGACGTACAGCAAGTACCGGATCCAGTTCATCGGGCGCGGCGGCCGCGTGTTGCAGGAGACGGCGGAGCCGCAGGCGACGTACCGCGTGCGGGGCGACGAGGGGTATGTGCGGGCCCGGGTCATCGAGTCCAATGGGGACATGGCCTGGACCCAACCCCTGATGCTCAAGTAGCTCGCTGGGCCTGGCCCACGGTCCCCGGGGCAGCCAGCACGGCGATGGCGCATCCAGAGCCGGAGTCGGCACGTGGCCAGTCAGCACACGCGCGGACGACGCTTGCCCAAAGCTGGCGTGCGTCGTAGCCTTGCCGGGTGAGCTCTCCCACGTCGTCCAATTCCAGTGCCGAGGGGATCCGCGCGGTCGCGGCCCTGCTGATTGGCTTCACCATTGGTGCGGCGCTGAACGCCGTGAGCCCGCCGACGGCGTCCGGCCTGCTGAGCATCACCGACCCCGTGGGGACCCTCTGGGTCAACTCGATCCGGATGACCGTGATCCCGCTGGTCACCTCGTTGCTGATCACGGGGGTGACGCAGAGTCGGGCTGGTGCGGAGGTCGGGCGTCTTGGGGGGCGTGTCCTGTTGGTCATGAGCGCGATGTTGGTGGCCATCATGAGCCTGACCGCGGTGCTGGCGCCGCCGATCTACCGGGCGTTCACGGTGGATGCCGCCGCCGCCCAGCGGCTCCGGGACTCGGTGGCCGGAGGCGCGGCGAGCGCGCCTGAGATCCCCTCATTTGTCTCCTGGGTGACGAGCTTGGTTCCGGTGAACCCGGTGAAGGCGGCGGTGGACGGGGCGATGCTGCCGCTCATCGTGTTCACGATCGCCTTTGCCATGGCGATCCGGTTGCTCGGGGAGCGTGAGCGCGAGACGGTGGCCGCCTTCTTTCGTGGCGTCTCCGAAGCGATGATGGTGATGGTGCGCTGGGTACTCGCGCTCGCACCGTTAGGCATCGGCGCACTCGCCGTCTCCCTTGGGGTGCGCCTCGGGGTGGGAGCGGCCGGGGCGGTGGGCTTCTACTTCGCCACCCTGCTCGGGCTGCTCGTGGTCGCGATCCTCGTGATGTACGTGATCGCGTTTCTGTTCACCGGGGTGCCGATCGGGGTGTTCGCGCGCGCCATCCTGCCGGCGCAAGCGATCGCCGCGGGGACGCGCAGTACGTTGGCCGCCATTCCCGTCATGATCGAGGCCGCGACGCAAAAACTCGGGGTGTCGCCCGCCGGAGCGGGGTTCGTCATCCCGTTCTGCGTCTCCACCTTCCGGCTCAACCTGACCGTCTCGTGGATCGTCGGCGGGCTGTTCCTCGCCAAACTGTACGGCATCGACTTCCCGCTGTCCTCGGTGCTCACCATCGGCGTGGCCGCCGCCGCGTTAAGCTTTTCGGTGCCGGGGATCCCGAGCGGGAGCCTGTTCATCATCACCCCGATCCTGGTCCAGGTGGGGTTGCCGGCGGAGGGGGTCGGGGTCCTCATCGCGCTCGATGCGCTTCCGGATGTGCTCAAGACCACCTTGAACGCGACCGCGCAGATGACGGCGATGACCATCGCGACGCGCCCGGAGCGACTCCCGGCGCCGGGGGCTGCGGCCGGCTGAGGGGACGTTCGTCGTCCAGGCACAGGGCGTGTTCGGCTTTGACCAACACCGCCGGACCCGCGTCCTCCCTTCAACCGACTATGCGATCGACAACCTTTGACCGAGCCGAGGTGAGCGCGCGCGTGTATAGCGCGGTCATCGGGGTTGTGTTCGGCCCGATCGTCGGGGGCGTTGCCTACCTGGTGGGGCTGCGCGGGTGGTGGCTCCCTCTCGCGGCGGTTGTTGGCGGGACCACGGCAGGCTACGCGGTGTTTCGGCTGTCGATCGGGATTGCGCGGGGGAGTGGAGCGGCGATGCTCGCCTTCGTGCAGCCATCGGGAAAGTCCACGCCGTTCGAGCGCGAGTTCTCGCAGGCGCTGGCGCTCGAGGCGTCGGACGATGTCCAGGGTGCAGTGGCCTGGTTCGACGCCGCGCTGGTCCGCACTCCCGGGGACCCGCGCCTTCGGGTGGCACTCGGTGACCTCTGCATGCGTCAGGCGATGCACGGGCGAGCGGAAGCGTTATACCTGGAGGCGCGTCGCCTGACAGGCCATCCGGACCTGGAGCTGTATTGCACCCAGCGCCTGATCGACCTGCGACTGGGACCGTTGGCTCGACCGGAGCAGGCGTTTCCCGAGCTGCGCCGACTGATCGACCGGTTTCCCTCGACGCGAGAGGCCGAGGGCGCGCGCCAGGCCCTGCGCCGGCTCAAGACGGAGATCGTCGCGCGCTCCTGAGGGACACGCACGGCCGCGCGGGTGCGCTGGGGCGGCGGGTCGGGTGAATCACGCTATCGGTCACCGACGCCGGGCGCTATTTCCCAGCGTCCGTCACCGAACCCCGACATGCGCCTCCGATCTCTGCTCCTGGGCCTCCTTGCGGCCTCGCCCGTGTGCGACGTGGCTGCCCAGCGTTCCACGCTCTTCCGCGAACTCCAGTGGCGTCATATCGGCCCGTTCCGTGGCGGGCGCACCAAGGCGGCGGTGGGGGTGCCGCAGCAACCCAACACCTTCTACATCGGGGTGGTGAACGGCGGCGTCTTCAAGACGACCGACTTCGGCCGCACCTGGAACCCGATCTTCGACCGCGAGTCGTCCGGGAGCATTGGCGCGATTGCCGTGGCTCCGTCGGACCCGAACATCCTCTACGTGGGGTCGGGCGAGGGACTCCAGCGCCCTGACCTCTCCACGGGGAACGGGATCTACAAGTCTGCCGACGGCGGCAAGAGCTGGCAGCACCTCGGGCTGCGCGACGGGCAACAGATCCCGCAAATTGTCGTGGATCCGCGCAACCCCGATCGTCTGTTCGTGGCCGTGTTGGGGCACCCCTACGGGCCAAATGCCGAGCGTGGGTTGTATCGATCGGTCGACGGGGGCCGCTCCTTCCGCAAGGTGCTCGGTCCCGACGAGAACACCGGCGCCATTGACGTGGTGATGGCCCCGGACGATCCCAACACGCTGTATGCCGCCCTGTGGGAGAGCCGCCAGGGGCCCTGGGAGAATGGGGTCTGGCAGGGGCCGGGTACCGGGCTCTTCAAGTCCACGGACGGCGGCGACACGTGGCAACGCATCATGAACGGCCTCCCGACGTTCGAAGAAGGGCTTGGCCGCATCGGGATCGCGATCGCACCGTCTCGTCCGTCGCGCCTCTTTGTCACGATTGATGCGGGCGACAAGAGCGGGATCTACCGGACCGACGACGCGGGCGGCTCGTGGGTGAAGACGTCCACCGACGAGCGGGTGCACAACCGCGGCTCGGATTTCGCCGAGGTGAAGGTGGACCCCTGGAATCCGAATGTGGTGTACAGCGGGAGCATCGTGACCTGGAAGTCGCAGGACGCCGGGGCGACCTGGACGATGATCCGGGGGGCGCCCGGGGGCGACGACTACCACCGCATCTGGATCAACCCCAACGATCCGAAGATCATCCTGATTGCCGCGGACCAGGGGGCGATCATCACGGTGAACGGTGGCGAAAGCTGGAGTTCCTGGTACAACCAGCCGACCGCCCAGCTCTACCACGTCACGACCGACCATTCGTGGCCCTACCGCGTCTGCGGCGGGCAGCAAGAGTCGGGGTCGGCCTGCGTGCAGAGCCGCGGGAACGATGGGCAGATCACGTTCCGTGAGTGGCGACCGGTGGGCGTCGAGGAGTACGGGTATGTCGCCCCGGACCCGCTGGACCCGAACATCATGTACGGCGGCAAGGTTACCCGCTTCGACTACCGCACGGGGCAGACGCAGAACGTGGCGCCGAAGCCCTTCCGTGACCCCAACTATCGCATGCTGCGCACCGCGCCGATCCTGTTCTCCCCGGTGAATCCCCGCAAGCTCTACTTCGGGGCCAACACGATCTGGGAGACGATCGACGGCGGCAACAACTGGCGGGAGATCTCGCCGGACCTCACACGCAAGGACTCGATCGTTCCGGCGAGCGTGGGCAAGTACGCCCGCGAGCGCAGCGCGACGGCGCGACACGCGGGGGTGGTGTACACCATCGCGCCGTCCTACCGGAAGGAGAGCATCATCTGGGCCGGGAGTGACGACGGACTGATTCATGTGACGTTCAACGGTGGGCGGAGCTGGACCAACGTGACGCCGCCGGCGTTGGTCCCGTGGGCCAAGGTCTCGCTGATGGACGCGAGCCACTTTGATACCCTTACCGCGTACGCGGCCGTTAACACGCTCCGCCTCGATGACCTGCGGCCCCACATCTATCGCACTCGCGACGGAGGGAAGTCGTGGACGCGCATCGTGACCGGAATCGACAGCGGGGCGACGATCAACGTGGTCCGCGAGGACCCCAAGCGACGCGGCCTGCTCTTCGCCGGATCGGAAACGCAGGTCTGGGTCTCGTTCAACGACGGGGACTCGTGGGAGTCGCTGCGGGTGAACATGCCTGCGACGTCGATCCGCGACCTCGTCATCAAGGACGATGACCTGGTGGTGGGGACGCATGGGCGTGGCTTCTGGATCCTCGACGACATCACGCCACTCCGCGAAATGGCGTCCAATCCCACGGGGAAACCGGCGCATTTGTTTGCCCCGCAGTTGGCCACGCGCGTGCGGTATTCGATGTACACGGACACGCCGCTTCCGCCAGACGAACCGCGTGCACTCAACCCACCCGATGGCGCCGTCCTCCACTATCACCTGGCCTCGCCAGCTTCATCACTCGCGCTGGAGATCCTCGATGCGACCGGGAAGGTCGTCCGCAGTTACTCGAAGGGGGTGAACCCGGACCCCGATCCGCGCGCCGAGGGCCACTGGCCGGATTGGTGGGTGCGACCGTCGCCGGTGCTGAACCCCGAGGCCGGTTTGCATCGCTTCGTTTGGGACTTGAGGTATCCACGTCCCCGGGCGCTGTCCTTCTCCTTCCCGATCAGCGCCATCCCCGGGCAGACGGTCCCCGAACCGCTGGGGCCGTTCGTTGCCCCCGGGCGCTACACGGTGCGCCTCACGGTGGACGGGCAGGTCATGACGCAGCCCCTCGGCGTTCGCCTGGACCCTCGCGTCAAGAGCTCGCCGATCGACGTGCGGTCGCAAAGCAACCTCGCCTGGCGACTGTGGGACGGCGTCAACCGCGCCAGCGATGGCCTGTCCGCCGCACGGACCCGCGGACAGCCAACGCAGCCGTGGTCCCAACTGACGCAGCGACTCACCCAGATGATGCAGACGGTCGATGACGTCGACCGCCTCCCGACGACGGCTGTGCGGGAGGCGTCCCTGAAGCTGCTGGCGGACCTGGAACGCATGCTGGCAGCCCGATAGGGGAACTGCCACGGCGCAGCACGGGCAGCACGAGATCAGGGCAGCACGGGACGCGTGCGACGCGTGCCGCTCGTGCCGCCCGTGCTCCTCGTGCTTCTCGCAGTTGTTGTGCCCTTGGAGTGTCGCCTCAGTCCGTCCCGCCGATACTCCCCACGATGTCTCGCGTATCCATCGTCCCGCCGCGCCCCAGCGCTGCCATGTCCCTCAAGGCACGGGGGGCGGACTTCGTCGCGACGTCGGCCCGACAGTGCGCCGACCTGCTCGAGACGACCCCCTGGGCGCACCGGCTCAGCTGGAAGGAAGAGGAGGGGATCGGGGAGTACCTGCGCCTCTACCGCCTGCGCGAGGGGGCGCCGCTGTTTCACGAGGGCGACCAGGATGCCTTCGTCGCGATCGTCGTGGACGGCTCGCTGGAGATCCGCAAGACCGACTCCAACGGCACCTTGCACCGAATGGCCAAACTCGGCGCCGGCAAGATGGTTGGCGAGATGTCCCTGATTGACGGGACCTTTCGCTCCGCCACGGCCGTCGCGCTGGAGCCGACGGAGCTGTTGATCCTCACGCGGGAAGACTTCGAGCGGATGAGCGAGGCGCGTCCGGATCTCGCGCTCAAGTATGCGTTGATGATCGCCGAGGCGATCGCCCAGCTGTTGCGCCAGACCACGGGCGCCCTGGTGGAGCACCTGCACGACTAACGGTCGGTCCCGCGTCGCCCAGGCGGCGGCCCGTGTCACGGGAGACCACGGCTGCTCAGTCCCAGTCGCGACGCCGACGCTCCGCCTTGCGCTTCGCCGACGCCTTCTTGTCGTCCAGGCGCGCCTGCTTGGACGCTCGAGTCGGCTTGGTCGCGCGGCGCGCCTTGGGGACCACCAGCGCGCGCCGCACCAGTTCGTGCAAGCGCGCGACCGCTCGCTCTCGGTTCTGGACCTGGCTGCGCGTCTCGCTCGAGACGATCCGCAACCACCCCTCGCTGTCCAGCCGCGTCGCCAACGCGGTCGCCACTCGTAGCCGCTGGGCTTCGCTCAGCACGCGACTCTGCCCGGGGCACCACGACACCTCGATGCGGGTGGACGAGGTGTTCACGTGCTGTCCGCCCGCGCCTCCGGACCGCGTCGCCTTGAAGACCAACTCGTCGTCGGGAATGGAGAGGCTCACGGGGCGAGAGGAAATGGGTGGGGCGGGAGTGCCGGAATACGGTAACACCGGACGCGGCGACGCACGCAATCCTGGGCGCCGCGAGAGGTGCGCCCGCTCGCGGCTCGTCCGCGTCCCTGTCGCCTTACCCTTTGCCACATTCGCTCGTCCTGAGTCTGGCACTTTGCGAGACCTCCCGATTCCCGGGGCGTGGCAATGTGCGAGACCAGGCTCACGTGACCCAGGCTCCCCCGGCCTCCCATCCCGTGTCAGGCAGGACCTTTGCGTTCGTGGACCCCCGCCAGGCGATTCGGTGGGTCTACGTCGGTCGCGTCGGTGTGTGCGCGGCGATCTACCTCGCGGCTGTCTACGCATGGACGGACGCGGACCGGAAGGACACCCTCGTCGCCTCCCTGCTGATCACGGCTGCCCTCGCGTTCACGGCCGTCTCGGCGACGTGGTCGGAAATCTGGAAACGCTCGCTCTCCACCCGCTTCCTCGCGGGGCAAAGTGTCTTTGACCTGCTGGTCGTCACGGCGGTGGTCCATGTCACCGCGGATGGGGCCTCGCAGTTCGCGGCCTTGTACATCCTGGTCATCGCGATGGCGTCGCTGTTGCTCCCGCCCGCCCTGTCGCTTGGCATCGCCTCGTTGGGGTGCGCGCTCTACTTCTGGGAGACGTTGTTCGTTGGGCCGTTTGCCAACACCGGCGCCCTGTGGTTGCAGTTGGCGATTTTCGCGGCCGTCGCGCTCACCTCGGCTTATATCGGGTCGCGCCTCCGGAACGAGCAAAAGCGGGCGGCCGCGCTGGTCCAGCAGCTCAACAAGGCCCGACTCCAGGCCAGCGACATCCTCACGAATATCCGATCCGGCATCGTGACGGTGGACCGATCGGGCACGCTCCTGTTCGCCAATCCCGCCGCCAGTGCGCTGCTCGGCATTGAGCTGGAAGCGCTCATGGGCACCTCCGTGCTGGACGCGTTGGATGTCACCGCGCCGGCCCTGGCGCAGGCGCTGCGTCGCGCCACGTTCGACCGTGCACGCACCACGCGCGCCGAAGGGACCATCACGACGGCGTCGCGCTCGTTCCCCATCGGTCTCAACACCACCGTGACCGTCGCCGGAGAACCAGGGGAGGGAACGGCGACCGCCATCTTCCAGGACATCACCGACCAGAAGAAGCTCGATACGTTGCACTTGCGAGCCGAACGCCTGGAAGGGGTGGCGGAGCTGAGTGCCTCGCTGGCGCACGAGATCAAGAACCCACTCGCCGCGGTCCGGTCCGCGGTGGAACAGCTGGCTCGTTCACCACGCACGACGCCCGACGAGCAGGTGCTCACCGGACTCATCGTGCGCGAGTCGGATCGCCTCTCGCGGCTGCTCACCGAGTTTCTCGATTTCGCTCGCGTGCGTGTGACGCGCCTGGAGCCGGTGGACCTGGCCACGGTGGCCCGCGAGGCCGCTGGGCTCGCCGCCGCCCATCCCGATCGCGCCCCTGACGTGCGGGTGGAAGCGAACGTCCCCGCGGCCCCCGTCATCGTGGAAGGGGATGAGGACCTGCTCTATCGCGCGGTGTTCAACCTCACCCTGAATGCCGTCCAGGCGTCCCCGGCGACGGGCCAGGTCAAGGTGGACGTGGCGCCCCTGACCAGCTCGGATGCACCAGCAGGTTTGTCCTTCGACCGGGGCGGCGTGGCGCTGCGCGTGACGGACGAGGGAGCCGGGATTCCCGACGACCTGCGCGATCGGCTCTTCGACCCGTTCTTCACCACCAAACCCGGCGGGAGCGGCCTCGGCCTCTCGGTCGTGCATCGCGCCATCGAGGCCCACAAGGGCTTCGTCTTCATCGATTCCGACCCGCGTGGCACGCGGGTGACCGTACTGCTGCCCAACTACCAGGCCGAACCAGGAGACGCATTGTGAGCCAGCCCACCACCGGGGGCCCGAACGTCCTCGTCGTTGACGACGAAGCCGGCATCCTCGACTCCCTCCGCATCCTGCTCAAGAACGAGGGCTTCACGCCGCACGTGGCCCACGGGGGCCGACAAGGGCTGGAACAGATCGCCGCCCTGGCGCCGGATGTCGTGCTCAGCGACATCCGCATGCCGTCCGTCGGCGGACTCGAGATCCTCAGCGCTGTCAAGCAGAAGGATCCGGACACCCCGGTCATCCTCATGACCGCCCAGGCTACCCTGCAGTCGGCGATGCAGGCGGTGAACGAGGGGGCGTACTACTACATCCAGAAGCCGTTCCGTAATGACGAGCTGCTGGCGATCCTCCGGCGCGCGACCGAACATCGCACGCTGCGCGTTGAGAACAAGACACTCAAGCAGGAGATCCGTCGCCAGCAACGCAGTGGGCTGCTCCGCCCCGTGGGCAAGTCACGGGCGTGGATGGACGTGCTCAAGCTGGCGGAAACGGTCGCGCCCACCGAATCCACGGTGCTGATCACCGGAGAGTCGGGGACGGGCAAGGAAGTCATCGCGCGCTATGTCCACGAACTCTCGCTGCGCACCGAAGGGGCGTTTCACTCCATCAACTGCGGCGCGTTGCCAGAAAGCCTGCTGGAAAGCGAACTGTTCGGCCATGTGAAGGGGTCGTTCACGGGCGCCCACAAGGACAAGAGTGGTCTCTTCGCCGCAGCGGCCAAGGGAACCTTTTTCCTCGACGAAATCGGCGAGACCACGGCAGCCACGCAGGTGAAGCTGCTGCGGGTGCTTCAGCATCGCGAGGTGATTCCCGTTGGTGCCACTGAGGCGCAGCCGATCGACACGCGCTTGCTGGCGGCCACGAACCGTGACTTGGAGGACGAGATCCGTCGGGGCGCGTTCAGACGCGACCTCTACTATCGCCTCAACGTCATTGCCATCCACCTGCCGGCGCTGCGCGAGCGGGCGGAGGACATCCCGCTGCTGGCGGATGCGTTCCTGATCAAGCAGGCGACGACGCGGGGCGAGGCCCCGAAGACCCTGGCCGAGTCGGCGATCGATGCCCTGGTGCACTACCCATGGCCCGGCAACGTGCGCGAGTTGGAGAATGCGCTGGAGCGCGCGGTGATCCTCTGCCCGGGCGAGGAGATTGATGCCTCACACCTGCCGGAGAAGTTGACGTCCCGCACACCGGACCGGTTGGTCGAGCAGCGGGAGACGCCGAATCCCACCCTCGACGCCATCGAGCGGGCCTACATCATGTGGATCCTGCAGTCGGAGGGCGGGAACAAGACGCGGGCGGCGGAAACGTTAGGCATTGATCCGTCGACGTTGCACCGCAAGCTGCAGCGGTTTGGTGGCGAGGGGTGAGTCGGTGCCGCGTGACCGGTCGTTCGCGACCATGAGGTCCGCCCGCCTGGAGCGCCTGGCGCCCCTGACGGCGGCCGTGCTGGCCACGGCGGCGGTCGTGTTGGCGATCGAGCCGTGGCCGGTGGGCGTCTTCCAGGACGACGGGATCTACGTCGTCCTGGCCCGCGCGCTTGCATCGGGGGAGGGGTTTCGGTTCACGCACATGCCCGGGGCGCCGCACGCGACGCACTATCCCCCGGGTTATCCGCTTTTTCTGGCCGCCCTGTGGAAGGTCGCCCCCTCGTTCCCGGCCAACGTGGCCGTCTTCAAGTTCGCGAATGCGGTGTTGGTCGGCCTCGCGGCCGTCCTGACCTGGTGGTTCGGCCGACGTCACGCGCAGCTGGGCCCCCTCGGTGCGGGCGCCGCTGCCGTGTTGTTCACCGCCTGCTCCCCAGTGGTGGTCCTCTCGGTGATGGTGATGTCCGAACCCCTGTTCATGGTGGGGGTGATCGTCGCCCTGGCCGCCGGGGAACGGGCGACGCGTTCCGGTGCGGTGCGCGATGGCGCGGTCGCCGGTGCCGTTGGCGCGGCCCTGGCCACGGTCCGCACGTTAGGCGTCCTGGTCGTGCCGGCCACGGTGGTGGCATTGCTGCTGCGGCGCCGCTGGCGCGCCGCGCTGGCCACGCTCGTCGTGGCCGCGTTAGGCCTGCTCCCCTGGCAGCTGTGGGTCGGGGCGCATGCCGCCGAGGTGCCCGCGGTCTTCACCGGGAAGTATGGCTCGTATGGGGGATGGCTGGGGGACGCAGTGCGCTCCGGTGGCCTGGCTTGGGTGGGCGAGGTCATCCGGTTCAATGCGGGACGGCTCGCCTTCGAGAGTTGGACCCACACCGGCACCGTGCTCGGTCCCACCTGGCTCAAGGTGATGGCAACGTCCGGGGTGGTCCTCGTCCTGGCCAGCGGGTTTGTGGTGGCGTGGTCCCGCGTGCGCGTGGTGGCGCTGTTTGCCCTCGCCTACATCGGGATCGTGATGGCCTGGCCTTTCGCGCCCGCGCGCTTCCTGTGGGGCATCTGGCCGGTGATCGGCTTGCTCTGCGTGCTTGGGGTACGCGGCCTGGCCGGCACTGGCGAGGCCCACCGGCTCTCGCCGCGTCGTTTGTCCGCCGGCTTCGCCGCCGTCGCCCTGCTGGCCGGGTATGCAAAGTTCAACGTCCAGTCGGCCCAGGAGCGCTGGTGGTCGCAGGTGCAGGGCGGGGTCGCGGAACGCGCGCGGCCACTCACCGAGTGGGTCCGCACGAATACCGATACCAGCGCGGTCCTCGCCACCGACGACGACCTGCTCGTGCACCTGTACACCGGCCGGCGCACTGTGCCGAACAACACCTTCACCCCCCAAGAGCACCTGGTGCCCCAGACGCCGGCGCTTGCTGCGCAGGCGCTCCGGGAGATCCTGGCGACCTATGAGGTCGACTACGTCCTGTCCGTGAGTGACTACGGGACGTCCGCGGGCCGCGCCCTCTCCACCGGCCCGCAGCCGGTACTGCGCGTAGTGACGCGACTGCCCCGCGGAGTGGTCTACCAGCCGCTGCCTGACGAGGCGCGCGGCGGGCGATGACCCATCGACCGTGGGTGCCCCCGCTCGTTGCCGCGATGGCGTCGCTCCTGGTGTATGCCAACGCCGGCGTCAACGGCTTTGTCCTCGATGATCGCGGGATCATCCTGCAGAACACCCTGGTGCAGGAGCCGGGGACGGCCTGGCGCGCCATTCTCTCGCCGTACTGGCCCGCGGAGGTGGGCGGCGGGCAGTACCGTCCCCTGGGCATCCTCTCCTTTGCCCTCGATCACGCGCTGGCCGGGAACACTGCCACCTGGTTTCACCTGGTGAACGTGGCCTGGCATGCGGCTGCTGCCGCGCTGCTGGCGCTGCTTGGTGTTCAGCTGGGAGGGGCGGCTCTGGGTACGGTCGCCGGCCTCCTCTTTGCCGTCCATCCGGTCCACGTGGAGGCGGTCGCCAATGTGGTCGGGCGGCTGGAGCTGATGGCCGCGAGCTTCGGCCTGGCGACGCTCTTGTTGCATCGACGCCGTTCCGCATGGGCATGGGTCGCCTTCGCGGCGGCCCTCGGCTCCAAGGAGGGCGCGGTGGTTGTTCCTCTCCTGGCGGCGCTCGTCGATCGCATCCCGGGCGGGGACACGCGACGTGCGCGACCCCTCTATTGGGGATACGCCGCTGTTGCGGTGGCCTGGGGCACCTTGATGGCGTTCGCCCTGCGCGATGCCACCCTCTCGACGAAGAGCGCGGTGTTTGTCGGCTTGCCCGTCGGGGATCGCCTGCTCACGGTCGTGAGCATCGTGCCGCATTACGCGCGGCTCCTGCTCGTCCCTGCACAGCTCTCGGCGGACTACGAGCCCGGGGTGCTGGAGGCGGCGCGTACGATCACCCCGATGGTCCTGGCCGGTGCCCTCCTGGTTGCCCTGGCCGGCTGGGGACTGTATCGCGCCTGGCGGCGCGCACCGCTCCTGGCCGTGGCGATCGGGTGGAGCATCGTGGCGATTGGACCCGTGTCGAACGTCGTGGTCGTGACCGGTGTCGCGCTCGCCGAGCGCACACTCTACCTCGCCAGTGCGGGCGTCGCACTTGGGCTGGCCTGGCTGGCGATGCACCCGGCCACGCCTGGCGTCGCCTCACGCGTCGTCATCGCGCTGCTCCTGGTGGCCGGTGCCGCACGCACGTGGACCCGCACGCCCACCTGGCGAGACAGTCGCACCTTTGCGCTGCAATTGCTTGAGGATCACCCGGAGTCCTATCACGGGCACTGGGTGGCCGCCCGCGTCCTGCGCGCCGCCGGGGATATGCCTGCCGCCGCGCGGGAGTACATGGTGGCGCACTCCATCTACGCCGGAGATCTCTCCATGTTGCGCGAGGCCACCGAGGTGGCACAGTTGGTCGGCGATGGGGTGGGAGCCACACGGTTCCGTGCCGCCGCGGATTCCCTCGTCATCGCGAGGGCCCGATGACCCACTGGCTCGAGCGCCTGCGCCAGATGCCCGCGCCGCCGGAGCGGATGATCCACGTCGCGCTGCCGATGGTGGTGGCCCTGGTCGCCATCCTCACGATCACGCCCTGGCCCGTCGGTGCCTTCCAGGACGACGCGATGTACACGGTCCTCGCCAAGTCGCTGGCCGAGGGGCGCGGGTTCCGCTTCCTCAACCTTCCCGGGGAGCCTAACGCGACGCACTTCCCGCCCGGGTATCCGCTGGTCCTCGCCGTCATCTGGCGGGTGTGGCCGTCGTTTCCGGACAACATCGTCGCCTTCAAGTTCCTCAACGCCTTCTTCCTGGGGGCGGCTGCGTCCGGCGCCTACGTCTTTGCGCGGCGTCGGTTCGCCACACCGGTCCTCGGGGCGGTCACGGTCGCCGTGATCGGGACCCTGTCCATCGTGGTGTTGCTGGTGACCGGCGTGGTGATGTCGGAGCCGATGTTCCTCGCCGTCCTCTTCCCGGCCTTGCTGGCGGCCGAGCGCGCCGTCGAGACGGGGAAGTGGCGGGATGCCCTGGTGGCCGGGCTGTGTCTGGGCGCCCTGTCGATGGTCCGCACCCTCGGGGTGTTCGCCGTGCCAGCCCTCGGCCTGACCCTGCTGCTCCGGCGACAGCTGCCCGCCGCGGTCGCCGCCGGCGTGGGGGCCGGCGTCTTCCTGGTCCCCTGGCAGCTGTGGGTCGGGGCGCACCAGGCCGAGATCGCCCCGGTCCTGGTGGGGAAGTTCGGTTCGTACGGCTCGTGGCTGGTCGACGGGTACCGCGAGGGCGGCGTGGAGTTTGCGAAAGCCGTGCTCGTGAAGAACGTGGAAGGGCTCGTGGGGGTCCTCTCGTACCACTTCCTTCCGGTCCTCGCCGTATGGCCGCGCCTGGTGGTCTTCGCCGCCGTCATCGGGTTCGCCCTGCTGGGGACAGGAAGATTCCGTCGCAATGCCCCGGTCACGCTGGGATTCCTGATCCTGTATACCGTTGTCATCATGCTCTGGCCGTTCGACCCCGTCCGCTTCACCCTCGCCCTATGGCCCCTGTGGCCCCTGTTGGTGGGATGTGGCGTGCTGGCCGCCTGGACGGCGGCCGGGCGGGCGGCGCGCCCGGCCCGCCTGGCCGGACACGCTGGGATTGCCCTCCTCACGGCTGCGTTCGTGGGGGGCTCCGTCCAGTACAACTGGACGGGGTACACCCGGAAATGGTGGGTCTCGGCCCAGCGCGACGCCGGAAAGCGCGCCAAGCCGATCGTCGAATGGGCGGCCCGGTACACCGACTCGACCACCGTCCTGAGCACTGAGGACGACTTGATCGTCTACCTGTATGCCAACCGGAAGAGCGTCCCCACGTCCACCTTCCTTCCCAGTCAGCGGGTCCGAAACCTGACGGACCCGGAGGATGTGCAAGTGGTCCGGGATATCTTCACCTCGTACCGACCGTCCTGGTTCCTCATCGGGTCGCAGCAGGGGTTCCGGACGGCCGGCACGCTCGCGGCCGGTCCCAGCCCCCTCCTGCGTTACGTGGGACGTACCCCGGACGTATTGATTTATCAGCGCCAGACGCCATGACCCTTCCCGTGTCCTCACCCAACGTTCTCACCGACGCGCCGACCCCGCGCATGCGCGGTCGCACCCCGATTCCCGCCGACGAGGTCATCCTCTCGGTGCTGATCCCGGTGTACAACGAGAAGAACACCATTCGCCTGATCCTGGACCAGGTGCATTCGGTCCCGGTGCGCAAGCAGGTGATCTGCGTGAACGACTGCTCCACCGACGGGACCGAACAGATCCTCGAGGAACTCAAGGCGGAAGGCCTGATCGACGTCCTGATCCACCAGCAGGTGAATCGCGGGAAGGGATACGCCATCCGGACGGCGATCGCCGCGAGCACGGGGAACGTGGTGATGGTGCAGGACGCCGACCTGGAGTATGACCCGGCGGACTGGCCCCAGCTTCTGGAGCCGATCATCGAGGGGAAGGCGGACGCCGTGTTCGGGTCGCGCTTCCTGAGCGGACCGCATCGCGTGCTCTACTTCTGGCACTCGGTCGGGAACAAGATGCTCACGATGGCGAGCAACATGTTCACCAACCTCAACCTCACCGACATGGAGACCTGCTACAAGGCGATCCGTGGTGAGGTGGCGCGTTCGCTGACGCTCACGTCGGACCGCTTCGGCTTTGAGCCCGAGGTGACGGCACGGCTCGCGGCGCGCCGCGTGCGGATCTACGAGGTCCCGATCTCCTACTCCGGCCGAACGTACGCCGAGGGGAAGAAGATCAACTGGAAGGATGGCGTGGCCGCCTTCTGGCACATCGTGCGCTTCAACCTGTTCCCGCCTCGCTGATTCGGCATCTGCCCCGGACCCGCGAGCGAGAGCACGCGAAGATCCGGGGCCTCGTGTCCGCCGTGGCCTCCAGCGCCCGGGGACAAACCGCCAGCAAGAGCCGCTTCCGTGGCGATCACGCCGGGAGCTCCCGCTTTACCTAACGCCAAGGTGCACCCCGGATCGTCCCGGGTCCACTGTGATATCCGTCACGTGAGGCACCGTTACCTGATGTACCGCACAGGCGTCAAATCGGTGCTTGCGGGCCGGGTTTCGGCCGGTGGGTGATCAAGGCAAGGGGGTTGGTCAGAGCTGCGGGGTGGGTTGGGCGTGTGGCAGACTGCAAGACGGCGCGCAAAAGGAAGGAAGTGTTCGCGGACTGCGCGCAGTCCAACCAGTCGCTCAAGTCGTGTAGCAGCAACGAGTTCGGCGCAGACCCCCGCTTGTGGTCCATCACTTGCCTTGCTTCACCATCGAGACGGACACGACTCCTCGCACCTCTCACTTTCCTCACACGGGCACCCGGAGACACCATGCGCAACACGACTCGGAAGGGCTTTACGCTGATCGAACTCCTGATCGTCGTCGTCATCATCGGCATCCTGGCCGCGATCGCGATCCCGAAGTTCGCCAACACGAAGGAAAAGGCATACCTCGCCTCGATGAAGTCCGACCTCCGCAACATGGCCACCACGGAAGAGTCGTACTTCGCTGACAACCAGGTCTACACCGCTGGTACCGCGACGAACCTGTCCGGTTCGACCAGCTCGCTCAACGGCTTCGTGCCGTCGGCGGGTGTGTCGGTGACGGCGACGGCGTCGGGCGGCACGGGCTGGAGCGCGACGACCACGCACAGCGCGACCACCAAGACCTGCGCGATCTTCGTTGGTGTGGCGGCGGTTGCGCCGGCCACGGTTGAAGCTGAGCCGAAGTGCACGCCGTAAGCGACTAACCTCGCTCGGCGGTACCCAGGGGGCGGCGGTCCACACGGACCGCCGCCCCTCTGGTTTTCCGTGCGTGAAAATGCTGCGAGTGGCATAACGGGGGTACCGGCCGCCGTCCCGTGCCGGGCAATACTCCGGCATGCGATCGCAGCTCAACACCACCCGGTCGGGGTTCAGCCTCCTCGAGGTCCTGGTCGCCCTCCTCCTCTTCGGGGCGACCCTGCAGGGGGTCCTGGCCCTCCACCTCGCCAGCGCCCGGGGGACCCACCGCAGCACGAGCCAACGGATCCTCGCGGCCCACGCGGCGAGCCTGGCGGACTCGTTAGGTGCGCTGGGCTGTCGCGGCGCGGCCGGCGCGATCTCCCGCGCCGAGGGCGCCATCACCTGGACGGCGCGCCACCAGCCACCCGGCGCGGTCTATGACCTGGTCGTGTCACCGACCAGCGGGCCCCCGTGGCGCCTCGAGGTCGCGGGACCGTGCTGATTCGGCGGGGGGTGGCCCTGGTCGAGGTCCTCGTCGCCCTCGCGATGTTCGGCGTGCTCGGGGCTCTCGCCGTGCGCTCGCTGGTCACCGCCGTGCGGGAGACCGAGCGTGTCGTCCTTCGCACCGAACGCGATGGCCAACTCGCGGTCGCCCTCGAATCCGGGTCACACCTCCTGCCCGCCCTCTCGGCAGCGGCGGGGGACGCCATTCGCCTCGCGGATACCGCCGTGGTCTGGCACGCGACCATCGCCCATGGTCCCGTCTGCGGAGTGGCCGGCGCGGTCGCCGTCGCGGCAGACACGCGGCATGACGGCCTCCGCCTGGGCGGCCACACCAGCAGCCCGCAGCCCGGCGACCTGCTCCACCTCTTCGACGATGGCGCCGCGCCACACGCGGCGGACGACAGCTGGAGCCGCCACCTGGTGCAGTCCGCTCGGTGGGTGCGCGGGGGATGCGGAGCGACTCCGCTCCTACATGCCGTTGCTGACGCCGCCTTCGGCGCCTGGGTGCTCGACGTGGTGCCCACCGTGGATTCCACCTGGATCGGGGCGCCGGCACGCATCACGCGCCCGTCCCGGCTCGCCCTCTACCGGTCCGCAACAGAATGGGCACTCGGCTACTCCGAGCAAGGGCCCGGGGGCGCCTGGTCCACCATCCAGCCCCTGGCCGGTCCGCTGGAACCGCCGGGGAGCGGGTTTCGGCTCGCCTGGCTGGACAGTGTGTTGGCACCCGGAGCCAGCGACCCCATGGCGCTGCGGCTCCTGGCGACCGCCCCCACGCGCGCCGCAGTCCGTTCGGCCACGGGGGCGACTGTCCACCGGGACTCCGTCCAGCGGCTCATCCACTTCCCCAATCGCCCATGATCCAGGCCGTGCCGCGGCGCGGAGCCGCGTTGCTGATGACCCTCGTGTTCGCCACGCTGCTCGGCTGGCTCTCGCTCGCCCTCCATCACGTGTCGTTAGGCGCGCACCGACGTTCCGCGGCTCGCCGGGATGTGGTGGTGGCGACGACGGGTGCCACCGCCGGGCTCTGGGGGGTGCTGCGGGATGCGCGCGTCCATGAGTTCGATACCCTGCACGTGGGCGATCCTCCGGTCGTCGTGCGGCGTGCCGCCGGCTCCGCCCTGGTGGACGTCCGCGCGGTGCGCATCTCCCCGGTCACCTGGCAGCTCGTGGCCACCGCGTGGTTCCCGGACACGGTCCTGGCACGGCGCACCGCGCGCCACGCGACCATGGTGGTGCGGCAAGACCTCCCGGATATCGGCGGTCTCGCGGCCTTGACCGTGCGGGATGCCGTCGGTGTGGTCGGGAGTGGCGAGGTCATTGGCACGGATACCACGACCAGTCCGCTGCTGGCCGGGTGCCTTCCCGGGACCGGTGTGGCGGGGGTCGCGATGCCGGACACCCTGCGTCGGACGGGGATGGGCCGCATCGCCGGGGTCCCACCGCTGCTCGAGGACGCCACCGCAGGGACGATGGCGCCTTACACCCGGTACGGATCGGAGTCGTGGGGCACGCTCGCGGCGCGCGCCCAGGTGCGCCTCGCCGCTGGGGCCGTCATCACCCCGGGACCGGTCACCGCCTTCGCCGCGTGCGACACCACCGTCATCTCAAACTGGGGAGAGCCGAGTGGCACGGGGCCGTGTGCACGCCACGCGCCGCTGATCCTCGCCCAGGGCAGCGTCGAGCTGCGCGGCGGCCGGGGGCAGGGGATGCTCCTCGTGGACGGCGACCTCACCGTGTCCGGCGGCGCACGGTTTGACGGCATCGTGATTGTGCGCGACGACCTGCGGACCGGCCCCGGGGGCGGCGTGTTGCGTGGGGCCGTGCTGGCCGCCGATACGGCCGCTGCGCCTGGCGATCACCCGGAGGTGGGCGACGGACTGCGCGTCGAGCGCGCGGGCTGCCTCGTCGGCGGCGTCCTCTCGCGTCAGGCACGCTGGCGTCCCGTCACTGGCCGAGCCTGGCTCCCCATGTGACCTGGCTCACGGAACGAGCCGCGATTGGCGTGATCGGGCGCACCGATCCGGCGATCCGCAATGGCCGGCGCAAAGTGCTGTTACCCCGCAGACATGGCGGTCGTGTCATGGGCAGACGCTCCGGGTCTCGTGGCCCCGCCTGTTCCCGTGAGCATCCGGACCTTTACCCCCACTCGTTATGGCGCTCTTCGGTCGCAAGAAGACGACGGTCGGACTCGACGTCGGCTCAGGGCTCATCAAGATCGCGGTCATTGACCACGGTCGCGGCGAACCGGAGCTCGCGAAAGTCGTCATCGCGCCGCTCCTGGCGGACGCCATCGTCGAAGGGGAGGTCATGGACCCCGGCATCGTCACCGACGCCATTCGCAGTGCGATGGAACAGGCCGGCCTCAAGACGAAGGACGTGGTCACCGCCGTCGGCGGCCGCGACGTCATCATCAAGAAGATCCAGATCGAGCGCGTGAAGGAGCAGCAGGCGCGTGAGCTGATGCGCTGGGAAGCGGAACAGCACGTGCCCTTCGACATGGAATCGGTCGAGCTGGATTTCCAGATCCTCGATCCCGACGCGGACGGCATGGAGATGAGCGTGCTCCTCGTCGCCGCCAAGCGCGACCTCGTCGAGAACAAGATGCGGCTGCTCACGGACGCCGGCCTTGCCCCCGCGGTGGTCGACGTCGATGCCTTCGCCCTGCACAACGCGTTTGAGATCAACCACCCCGACGCGATGCAGGGTGTCGTTGGCCTGATCAACATCGGCCACGAAGTCACGAACATCAACATCCTCGACGACGGCGTCCCGATCCTCACGCGCGACCTCACGATCGGCACCCGCCGCTTCCGTGAGGACCTGCAGCGCGAACGTGGTCTCGGCTCCGACGAGGCCGAGGGGCTGCTCCAGGGCTATGACCGCTCGCCGCACCTCGACGCCGTCATCGAGAGCCGCGGCGAGGAGATCGCGGTCGGTGTGGAACGCGCCGCCGCCTTCCTGGCCTCGTCCTCACGCGGTGGCAGCCAACTGCGCGCGGTCTACCTCTGTGGTGGTGGTGCCCGCGTGCCCGGACTGGCGCAGGCCCTTGGCACGCGCCTCCGGCTCCCCGTCGAGCTGGCCAATCCCCTTGCCAACCTGCGCGTGCGCGCCGGGGCGTTGGACAACCTCATCACTGACGAAGTCGCCCCGCTCCTCATGCTCCCCATTGGCCTCGCGCTCCGCAAGGCAGCGTAACCCCGAGCTGGATTCCTACCGATGATCGAGATCAATCTGCTGCCTGGGGCAGCCCGGAATCGCAAGGCCGGCTCCGGTGTGTCCTTCAAGGCTCTGGCGGCCGGTGTGGCCACCAAGATCAAGGATCCCTACCTGTTGACTGCAGTCGCCAGCGTGATCGTGGCCGTGGCCAGCGTCGGCATTCTGCACCTCAGCCAGGGCACGACCGCCGAGGACCTCGGTGTGCGTGAGACCGAGGCCCTGCGGGACTCCACGCGTTATGCGATGATCCTCAAGGACCGTCGCCGCGCGGAAGCCAAGCGGGACTCCGTGGTCAAGCAGCTGGCCATCATCCGGTCGATCGATGATGACCGCTATGTCTGGCCGCACATCATGGACGAGGTGTCGCGCTCCCTGCCGCCGTACACCTGGCTCAAGTCGATGGCCCAGACCTCGGCGGTCTCGACCCCTGCCGGGGTAGCCGACGGGACCAAGCCGGACTCCGCGAAGAAGAACAAGGATCCGGAACCGACGGAAGAGCCCATGCGCTTCCGCGTCGTCGGCAACACCGTCGACATCCAGGCCCTGACCCGTTTCATGAAGCTGTTGGAGACGTCCCCATTCGTCCAGAACGTTCAGCTGGCCAAGTCGGAGCTGGTGATGCTGGATGGCAAGGAAGTCACCGAATTCCAGCTGGACGCCGAGTATGAGCGTCCCGATCGCTCCGTGATCACAACCGCCCCCGTTTCGCTGTCGGTGAGGTAACCGTGGCTTTTCCTCCGAAGACCCAACGTGAACAGGTCATGGTGCTCGTCACCATGGTCGCGCTGGCCCTGGTGGCCGCGTACTGGAACTTTGTCTACAACCCGAAGGCCATTGAGCTGGCGGCCCTCACCGGGCGGGTGGACACCCTGGAGAGTAACAACGACCGGGCCAAGGCCGAGGCCTCCAAGGGCAACGCCGAGAAACTCAAGGTCGAGGCCGAGCAGTTCGCCCGTGACCTCGAGGTGATGCGCCAGCTCGTCCCGACCGGCAACGAGGTGCCCGCATTGCTCGAACAGGTCTCGACCGCCGCTCGTCGCGCCGGCCTGGACCTCGCCACGGTCCAGCCAGAGCCGGTGATCGAGGGCCAACAGTTCGACACCTACCGCTACAAGCTCGCCGTGACCGGCGGCTACCACGCGGTCGCAGAGTTCCTCGCCAACGTGGGCTCGCTGACCCGCATCGTCGCGCCGGTGAACCTCAGCCTGGCGCCGGCGTCGAACCCGAACATGGACGCGGTCCGTCGGCGACCTAACGGTGCCTCGGCGATCGACACGCGCTTCGAGATCCAAACCTACGTCGCACGGACGAGCACTGTCACACGAGGAGGGAAGTCCTGATGCGGTTCCTGTCCCTGGCCCTGCTCGTGGCCGTCGCCGGCGAAGGATCGGCGCAGGTCAACGTGAGCACGCCCCCGATCATGAAGCCCAAGCAGGCCGCCCAGAACGCGGTGACGGCGGCCAATGCCCGGACGAAGGAGTCGTCGACCCTCCCGGCCGACACCGGCAAGGCCCCGTCGGTGCGACAGGTCGAGCAGGTGCCGACACTCAGCATGTCCACCGACTCGGCCGCCGGTGCAACGTCGGTGAAGTCTGCGGGCTCGGCCTTCGAGCGCGAAGCGTACCTGTACGATCGCGGTGGGCGCCGCGACCCCTTCGTTTCGCTGATGGCGAACGGTGAGCTGCGGCCCCTGATCTCCGACCTGCGCCTCGTCGCGGTCGCGTACGACCCGACCGGTGGCCGCAACTCGGTCGCCGTGGTGCACGACGTCTCGGGGAAGGAGAAGGTGCAGTACCGCTTGCGCATCGGGCAGGGCGTGGGACGGATGCGTGTCGCATCCATCTCGCCGAAGTCCGTGGCATTCACGATCGAGGAGTTCGGGTACAGCCGCCAGGAGACGCTGGCGCTGGGTGATTCCAACAAAGAGAGGAAGCAATGAGGCGAGTCGTTTCGCTGGTCGCCCTGGCGACCATCGCGCTGTCCGTCGGTTCCCGTGAGCTGCAGGCCGCCGGGAACCCGGGCGTTGTGGTCCCTGCCAGCGCTGTCACCGGCTTGTCGCTGGTGCCGGTGGACGGTCGCGCCGACGTCGTCGTGACCCTCACCGGTCCGGTCGAGGTGCAGGACTTCACGGTTCCGTCCCCGCACCGGATCGTCCTGGACCTCACGGGGGCCCGGCTGGCTCCCATGGCCCAGCGCTACGATCGGGTGTCGCGTGGTGGTATCTCGAACATCCGCCTCTCTCAGTATAGCACCGACGTCGTCCGCGTCGTCCTCGACCTGGACCGCGAACGCGACTATGAAGTGGTGCGCGAGGGCAATACGATCCGTGTGCTGCTCACCACCGACGTGACCTTCGCGGCCTGGCACTCCAGCGGCGCCCTGCTTACCGAGCAGGTGGCTGCAGTGACCGCCGAGAAGACCACGACCGTGGAAGCGCGCGGCGAGGTCGAGCCGATGCCCGCGCCCAAGCCGGAAGCCAACTCCGTCGAGGAAGCCGGCACGCGCCAAGCGCGCATCGAGCCCGTCGCGGCACCGATCCCTGCCCAGCAGGCCCGTATCACGGTCACCTACGCTGGTGCCGACATCCGCGACGTTATCGCCGCCTTTGCCACCTTCTCCCAGCGCACCATTGTCGTCGGGAAGGATGTGGCGGGGACGATCACTGCCGAGATCAAGGACCAGCCGTGGGATGTCGCCCTGAAGGCCCTCCTCGAGGCGCAGGGACTCGCCGCCATTGAGGAGTCGTCGGGGATCATCACCATCGACAGCTACAAGAACATCCTGGAGAAGCAGGCGTCTGAGCCGACGGCGACCCAGCTCGTCAACATCAACTACGTGTCGGCGACCTCGCTGCTGCCGACCGTGCAGGGCCTGCTCTACAAGGATTGTGCGCCTGGGTCACAGGGGGGCGGGTCTCCTGCCGCCGGTGGTGGCGCGCCATCCGTGCCACAGGGATGCATCGTCCGCGGAACTGTCGCGGCCGACTCGGCTACCAACTCACTGATCATCTCCGAGGTCGCCTCACGGCTGCCGAACCTGATGACCTACGTGAAGGGGCTCGACGTGCGCACGCCGCAGGTCGCCCTCAAGGCCAAGATCATCTCCATCCAGCGCACCAACATCGAGCAGCTCGGGCTGAGCTACGACATCGGCTCCGCAACCACCTTCTCCAATACGCTGCTGCCGCGGATTCCCGAGGGTGCCACCGCCCCCGGCCAGTTCGAATCGCAGGTGGAACTGGGTGGTGATGCCATCGCCGGCGTCGCGAACGCCACCCGCAAGTACAAGCAGGGCAACGCCCTCTCGCTGATCTTCTCGACGGCCCTCGGCAAGTACTCGCTGACGTCGTTCCTCGACGCCCTCCGCGAGTCGCAACTGTCCGACATCCAGGCAGAGCCCAGCATCGTGACCCTCGACAATCGGGAAGCCCGGCTCGTCGTCGGCCAGGAAACGCCGGTGCGCGTGATCGACGCCGGATCGCTCGGCCAGATCGGCACGCCCGCTCGCGCGAACGTCCAGTTCCGCGAGACCGGTATCATCCTCAAGGTGACCCCGCACATCACCAGCAACCGCCAGGTTCGCATGAAGATGGAAGCGGAGCAGTCGGAACTGCGGATCGTTGGCGGTGACCTCGGCTTCATCATTGACAAGCGCAACGCGGCCACGCAGCTCCTGGTCAACGATGGGGAAACCGCCGTCATCGGTGGGCTGACCCAGACCCAAATCGTCAAGAACCGCTCGGGGATTCCGTTCCTCTCCGATCTGCCGCTGATCGGCCGCTTCTTCTCGCAGACGGACTCGCGCGAGGAAAAGAAGGACCTCCTCATCATGATGACCCCGACGATCATCGATGAAGGGGATCCGGTTCGGCCGCCGCAAGGCGAAAGCAAGTAACCCCATCCGGAGCCAACGATGAAGACCATTATTCGTCGCGTCGCCCCGGGCGTGCTCGCCCTGCTTGGTGTGGGTGGGTGCGCGTCGACCGACATCGCCTCAACCGGCTCGGATCGCATCGTGCCGCGCGTGGCGGTGGCGATCCAGGGGAAGATCGGCACCGACGGCGTGGACTCCGTGTCCGTGCGGGTGCCGCTGCAGGTGCAGGTGAACGCGCAGGACAACGCAGCTCTCACCCAGGTCGTGACCCGCGTCTTCGCGGACACCCAGACCGTGGGCCGGGACTCCGTCGTCTTTGCCGTCGCCAACGCGAACTACAACAAGACCATTACCATCCCGCTGTCCGGCGTGCGCCCCGGTCAGGTGATCACCGTCCGTACGGTGGTCAGCGATGGGGCAGGGAACGCCGCCTCCGGTGAGGCCACCGCCGTGGCGTTCGACCCGAACGTGCCACGGGTCGCGATGGTGCAGCCGCAGCCTAACGTTATCGTCAACGGGACGTACGCCTTCGACCTGGCCGTGATCGACACGACTGGGCTCACCAAGGCCGGGTACCGCGCGATTGCCACCGGCTTCTCTCGCGCCGATTCGACGCTCTTCCCGGTGCCGTATCCGAAGGGTGATACGGTGACGTACACCTTCCAGGTACCGGCCAACCTCATCGCGGGTTCGGCGATCGTCATCACGCCGTTTGCCGAGAACCGCGACGGGTTGCGGGCACAGGGGCAGCCGTTCACCGTGCGCGTCGCGGCGGCCGGGCCTGACCTCTTGCCGCCGATCGTCTACCAGACCGTCGCTCCACGCCTCGAGACCCCGGACTCACTGGACCTGGCCGCGCGCGACGCGGACGGGCTCGTGCGGGTCATCGGCTTCCTCGCCAAGAACGCCGCTGGCCAGGTACTCTATCGCTCCGCCGATACGCTGGCGACGCCGGCGCAACAGGTGACGCGACGCAAGGCATTCCGCGCGCCCATCGCCCTGCGTGGCCAGACCATGTTCATTACGGCCTACGCCATCGACGCGGCCGGCCGGACGGGATACGCCGTGCCCACCGGCGCGACGATCTCGGTCAGCACGGATACCCTCGCGAAGCGCGACCAGGTGGTGTACGCCTACGGACTGACGACCGCGCTGCCGGAGGGCAGCCTCGGTGCTGACATCGTCGTCGACACCGCGCGCACCACCGTCTTCGTATCCAACATCAACAAGAACCAGCTGGAAGCGTTCAACTATGCATCCACGTTGTCGAGCCTGCCGTCGGTCGCGGTGGGGGCGCAGCCCTGGGGCATGGTGATCGACAACTCCAACTCGCTGCTGCTCGTCGCCAACTCTGCCGGGACCAACATCTCCAAGGTGGAGCTGGACACTCGGAACGAGACGGGGCGCGTCAAGACGTCCAACGAGTACATCTTTGACGTCAGCTACGTGAAGGACGAGCTGAGCGGTGGCTTCAAGTTCAAGGTCGAGGCCATCATCGACTACTCGGATCGCCCGCAGTACATCGCCCAGTCGGCGAGTGGCGCGTTGTACTACTCCACCAAGCCGACGTCCACGGCCATCCCCGGCACGCTCCGACGCATCGACAACTTCCTCGATGCGCGCGCCGAGCCGCGCCAGATCTGGCAGTACGGCAAGTTCCTCAAGGGCCGCTACGTCATCATCAACGCCGATGATGTGGACGTCATCGAGGGCGAGAATGGGGTGCCGGATCGCATCATCATTTGCGAGCACACCCCGGGCAACAACCCCAACACCGCCGTCTGCGTCAACTCGCTGACCGTGGAAGGGGCCGTGCTCACCCTCCGCCAGGCGCCCGTGAACGGTAACCTGGTCGCGATCAAGGACCTGTCCGCCGCCTCCCTCTCGCTGCCCGACACCAACTTCGTGGCCGCGGGCGGCGATCGTCGCCGCGTCGCCTTCGGTGAAGGGAACACGGGCAACCGCGCCGGGCGTGTCCTCGTGGTCTTCGACCCCACCGGCACGCCGGCCGATGGCGCGCAGTACTCCGCGCCCATCGAGGTCACCGACCTGACCAGCAACGCCTCGGACAAGGTCTTTGGCCTGGACATCAACGCCAACTCGGCAAACATCGGCGTGCATGGCGAGGAGACCTTCTTCGCCGACTCGTCGCTCCGGTTGCAGGGCAAGTTTGCGACCTTCAACACGGGAGCGGGGATCGCGTTCCACCCGCTCAACAGCGACGAGAACACGACGGATCAGCTCGCCCGCGTGGCCTTCGTGGCCTCCGGCGACCAGTCGATCCAGATTGTCGACTCGTACACCTACCGGTTGCGGGGGCGGATCCCGATTCGCCGTAACTTGTATGGCCCGCTGCGGGCGTCGTTACCCAGCGCCGCGGAGAAGGCGGCGGACCCCACGTTGGTGGTGAAGCTGTTCGGCCTCACGCCGGAAGGGATCGTGATGATCGACGTGAGGACGAGCGACATCCAGTAGGGTCCTCTTGCGCAGGATAGAACGACCCGTTTGCTTCGCGAGCCCGGCCCCGGCCGGGCTCGTGTTGTATCCACGCCTACCCCGTGCCCGTGACCGTCTCCTTTCGTACGGCTGGTGAGTCACACGGACCGTCCCTCGTCGTGATCCTCGAAGGGATCCCGGCGGGGCTTCCGCTGCTCGCCGCCGACGTCAACGTGGAACTGGCTCGACGACAACTCGGTTACGGCAGGGGCCGGCGCATGCAGATCGAGCGGGACGCGGCCGAGTTCCTTTCGGGTGTGCGCGCGGGCGAGACAATCGGCTCACCCATCGCGCTGTTGATCCAGAATCGCGACTGGAAGAACTGGCAGGAGATCATGGACCCCGCGCCGCGCGAGGGTGACCCCGCGCTCCGTCGGCGCCCGGTCACGCGCCCACGCCCGGGACACGCGGATCTCGCCGGGATGCTGAAATATGACCGGCAGGACGCACGCGATATCCTGGAACGTGCGTCAGCCCGAGAGACGACCGCACGGGTGGCGGCCGGTGCCGTCTGTCGACACCTGCTGTCTCACTTTGGGATTGCCATCGGGAGCCACGTGGTGCACCTCGGCGGGATCGACGCCGCCTTGCCGGACCCGCGGCCACTGCCGCTCAACGCCGCCGCGGACCCGTCACCGGTACGAACGCTGGACCCGGACGCGGCTGCTCGCATGGTCGACGCCATCGACGCGGCGAAGGCGAGCGGGAACACGTTAGGCGGGATCGTCGAGGTCATAGCGACGGGACTTCCGGTTGGCCTCGGCTCCCACGTGGCGTGGGACCGCAAGCTCGATGGTCGGCTGGCCGCCGCGCTCATGTCGATTCCCGCGGTGAAGGGAGTGGAGGTGGGGCTGGGCTTCGAGGCGGCGCGACGGTCGGGGGCCGAGGTGCACGACGAGATCGCGGGCGACCCGGCACGGCCGCTGGCAGGTGGCGTCCGACGCCCCACCAACCGCGCGGGCGGGCTCGAGGGGGGAATTACGACCGGTGAGCCGCTGGTGCTCCGGGCGGCGATGAAGCCGATTGCCACCCTCATGCGACCCTTGGCCACGGTGGATACACAAACCGGCGAGAGCGCCTCCGCCGTGGCCGAACGATCCGACGTCACGGCGGTCCCGGCCATGGGGGTCATCGCCGAGGCGATGGTTGCCGTCGTCCTGGCGCAGGCATGGATGGAGAAGTTCGGCGGCGATTCCCTGACGGAAACTTCCCGTAACGTGCGCGGATACCTCGATCAGGTGGGCCGGGGCTTTGGCCGGCCGGGCGATGCGTAGCGAGGGGTGGCATGTCGCGCTTATCGGGATTCCCGGGGCCGGCAAGTCCACGGTGGCGCGTTTCGCCGCCGACATCCTGAACTACCCGCTGGTCGATTTCGACCGAACGATTGAGCGGCGCGCCGGGCGAACTATCGCGGAGATCTTTCGCGAGGATGGGGAAGGGGCGTTCCGGGAGATGGAGGCCGGGCTGACGCAGGAGCTGGTCACCGCGCCGGCGTCGGTGCTGTCGCCAGGGGGGGGCTGGGTCACTCGCCCCGAGGTCGTCGGCCTTATCCGCCCCCGCACGATCCTGGTCTGGCTGACCGTCAGTCCGAGGGTCGCGGTGCGTCGCATGGGCGCGGGGGTGAGCAGGCGCCCGCTATTAATGAAAGGGGATCCGGCGGCGGTTTTGGCGGGCATTTTGGCCGAAAGGGAGGGGCTTTATTCGGCGGCGGATGTGACGATTGACACCGAAGTCTATACGCCACAAGCAGTTGCGCATCAGGTCGCTCGCCTTGCCTCTGGTTGGCCGGGGCGCGTAGGTTAGGGAATGGAGCCCCGTCTCGATCGTCTGGTCGCCGAACTGCGTCGTCGGTTCGGCCGTGAGGACCATGTCTCCGAGGTCGAGGCCTGGTTGTCGTCTCAGGGGTACGATGGGGGACAGATTGGCACGATTGTCTCCGCCTGGCTGACCGATATTCGGGTTCAGGAGGGTGGGGAGCGGCCGCTGGAAGAAGCGTGGCCGGTGCGGGTGCAAGGGCCGCATGAACGCGGCCGGTTCACCCCGGACGCGTGGGGATACCTGTTGGGATTACGCGCCGCGGGCACCCTCGGGGCGATGGAACTTGAGCATGTGATCGAGCGCCTGCTGATGCAGGTGGATGCGCGGGTGTCCCTGGAGGACGCCCGGGCCATGGTAGACACTGGATTCTGGGATGGGAGCGGCTCGCCCGGCGAGCCCCTCATCGTGCACTGAGGACTCATGGCAGCCAAGAAGAAGGCAGCAGTGAAGAAGGCGTTAGGCGTCCGGCGTGTCGTCGGGCGTGGCGCGTCACGGGCGGCAACAAAGAAGGCCGCCAACACGAAGGCGGCGGCCAAGCGGCCGGCGCCGGCGCGTCGCGCTGCCGCCGACATCATGGAAGCGGTCGTCGACGACGCGCCCTCCAGCGGCGCAGCGCTCGTCATCGTCGAGTCCCCGGCCAAGGCGAAGACGATCGGGAAGTACCTCGGTCGCGGCTATCGCGTGAAGGCGACCATTGGGCACGTCCGCGACCTGCCGCAAAAGAAGCTCGGCATCGCGCTCGACAAAGAGTTCGAGCCGGAGTACGTGACCATCGAGGGAAAGGAGAAGACCCTCGCCGAACTCAAGGCGGCCGCGGTCGACGCGAGCGCCGTCTATATCGCGACCGACCCTGATCGCGAGGGTGAGGCGATCGGGTGGCACGTCGCCGAGCAGATCACCGGTGCGCGCAGCAAGTCGAAGTCGAAGGCCCCGGTCCACCGGGTCCTGTTCCACGAGATCACGAAGGAAGGGGTGCGCGCGGCGATGGAGAAGCCGCGGGCGATCGATACGCGTCTCTTCGAGGCCCAGCAGGCCCGCCGCATCCTCGACCGCCTCGTGGGCTACAAGGCCTCTCCCATCCTCTGGAAGGTGGTCAAGAAGGGGCTGTCCGCGGGTCGTGTGCAGACGGTGGCCCTCCGGCTGATCGTGGAGCGCGAGCGGGATATTCGCGCGTTCCGTCCGCAGGAATACTGGAGCATCGCGGCGGAACTACAGAAGGGCGGGCAGACCTTCGCCGCCAAGCTGCACGCGATTGATGACAAGAAGCTCGAGGTGCACACCGCGGCGCATGCCCACGGCATTGTCGCCGATGTGCAGCAGGCTGCGGCGAAGCGGGGGGCGGGGCGGCCGCGGCGCGTGGCCCGTTAGGCGTTTTCCCGCTCACCGACGTCAAGCGCCGGGAGCGTCGCAAGAACCCGGCGGCACCGTTCACGACCTCCACGTTGCAGCAGGAGGCGGCAAAGAAATGCAGCTTCGGCTCCAAACGCACCATGCGCCTGGCGCAGGACTTGTACGAAGGCATTGAGCTGGGGAAGGACGAGGGCGCGGTCGGCCTCATTACCTACATGCGAACCGACTCGACCCGGGTGGCAGAAAGCGCGGCCCTCCAGGCCCGCGACCTCCTGCGCAACCAGTACGGCGCCGAGTACCTCTCCAACGCGCCGCAGCTGTACGGCAAGGCCGGAGCGAACACCCAGGACGCCCACGAATGCGTGCGCCCCACCGATCCGTCGCGTCATCCGGACCAGGTGCGGAAGTACCTCAAGGACGACCAGTTCAAGCTCTATCAGCTCATCTGGCAGCGCTTCATGGCGTCCCAGATGGCGCCAGCCGTCTTCGACACCACCACCCTCGACTTCGAGTTCGCCGGGAGCCAGGCGCGGTATGTGTTCCGGGCCACCGGGAGCGTCATCAAGTTCAAGGGATTCCTGGCGCTGTACCGCGAGTCGCGCGAGGAGGGCGACGGCAAGGCGCTCGAGGACGAGCAGGCCCTGCCCGTGGCGACCGTCGGCGAACTCGTGCCCCTGCAGACGCTCACCCCCAACCAGCACTTCACCGAACCGCCGCCGCGTTTCTCCGAGGCCAGCCTCGTCAAGGAACTGGAACGGCTCGGCATTGGCCGGCCGTCCACTTACGCTTCCATCATCTCCACCCTCGTGGACCGTCGGTACGTGCTCCTGGAGCAGCGACGCTTCACGCCAACATCGTTAGGCGAGAGTGTCGAACGGGTCATGGTGAAGCAGTTCCCGGACATCTTCAACGTCGGCTTTACCAGCGAGATGGAGGGCGAACTCGACAAGATCGAGGAGGGGGCGCTCCCCTGGCGACGGGTCCTCAAGGACTTCTACGGTCCCTTCGAGACCTCGCTCGCGGACGTGGACGTTCCCGGGTTGATCGCCGAGGCGCACGACCTCTCGGCCCTCGCCACCGACAAGTGCCCCAAGTGCGGCGGGGCCCTCGTGCCCAAGGGCGGCTTCTTCGGGCCGTTTGTCGCCTGCGAGAACCACCCCAAGGCCTGTGACTTCACCCGTCCGGTCAGTGGCGAGAAGAAGCCGGCGGTGGTCACCGACTACATGTGCCACGAGTGTGGCGCGCCCATGGTCATTCGCCATGGCCGCAGCGGCGACTTCCTCGGCTGTTCCAAGTTCCCGAAGTGCCGGGGCACCCGGTCCATGCCGACGGGCGTCATGTGTCCCAAAGACGGTGGCGAACTCGCCCAGCGGCGTTCCAAGGCGCGCGGCAAGACCTTTTTCGGGTGCGAGAACTACCCGAAATGCGACTTCGTCTGCTGGGACAAGCCGGTCAAGGAGAGCTGCCCGGAGTGCGGGTACGTCGGGGCCGAGGCGAAGTCGAACAAGACGCGCGGCGAGTTCCGGAAGTGCCTCAAGTGCGCCAATGAGTGGGACGTGGTCCCGGTGGAGGAAGTCGTCGCCGTCGGCTGATGTCCCGCGGGCGGGGTACTACCTTACGCCCATGAGTAACTCCCCTGTGGTCCGGGTCATCGGGGGCGGCCTTGCCGGGAGCGAGGCCGCCTGGCAGCTCGCCGTCCGCGGCATCGCGGTGGAACTGTGCGAGATGCGTCCGTTGCGGCCCACGGAGGCGCACAAGACCGATCGTCTCGCCGAGCTGGTCTGCTCCAATACGTTCAAGAGCACGGAGACCACCAACGCGCACGGTCTGCTCAAGGCCGAGATGCGCGCCCTCGACTGCCTCGTCTTGCGATGCGCAGACGCAGCACGTGTGCCCGCCGGGAGCGCCCTCGCCGTGGATCGCGACCTCTTTTCCCAGGGGGTCCACGACGCCCTCGTCGCTCACCCCAACGTTCACCTTGTGCGTGGCGAGGTCAGTGCCTTGTCGTCGCCGATGATTGTCGCGACCGGTCCGCTCACGTCGCCGGCGCTCTCCGAGTCGATCGCGGCGCGCTTGGGCACCGGTGCCCTCGCTTTCTACGATGCCATTGCGCCGATCGTCGACGTGGACAGCATCGATCACGGCATCGCCTTTCGTGCCGCGCGGTACGACAAGGAGACGATGGATGGGGCCGGTGACGAAGGGGCCTACCTCAATTGCCCCATGTCGCGGGACGAATACGAGGCCCTGATTGACGCGCTCGCCGCCGCAGATCAACACCAGGGGCACGCCTTCGATGCGGTGCCGTACTTCGAGGGGTGCATGCCCGTCGAGGAAATGGTCAAGCGCGGGCGCGACACCCTGCGTTTTGGGCCCCTCAAGCCGGTCGGGCTTACCGATCCCCGCACGGGGCGACGTCCCTGGGCCGTGGTGCAGCTTCGTCGTGAGGATCGCGCCGGGCGCATGTGGAACATGGTCGGCTTCCAGACGCGGATGCGCATCCCGGAGCAGCAACGCGTCCTGCGCATGATCCCCGGCCTGGGAGATGCCGAGTTCCTGCGCTACGGATCGATCCATCGCAACTCGTACCTCAACACCCCGGCCGTCCTGACGCCGCACCTGTCGGCGCGCGACGATGATCGCCTCCTGTTCGCCGGGCAGCTGACCGGTGTGGAGGGGTACACGGAAAGCACCGCCACCGGGCTGCTCGCCGGGGTGAACATGGCCCGCCTCCTCGCGGGTGAGGCGGCCGCCTGCCCACCAGTAGAGACGATGCTCGGAGCCCTGTATCGCTACCTGCGCGAAGCGGATCCGAAACACTTCCAGCCGATGAACGCCAACTTCGGGTTGCTGGACGACCTGGCGACGCCGGTGAAGGACAAGCGACTCAAGCGGGAAGCGTTCGCCGCGCGTTCCCTGGCCGCGCTGGGTACCTGGCGCGACACGGTAGTCGCGGTCCCGGCGCGCGCATGAGCGACGGCACGACCGCCCCGCGCGAGGAGGTCGCCGGTTTTCTGCGTCACCTGGCCAGTGAACGCGACCTCTCCCCACACACCGTCGCCGCCTATACGCACGACCTCACGCTCTTCAGCGAGTACCTCGGCACGGAGGGACAGGACGGCGATACCTTCTTCACATCGGTGGATCGCCTCGCCATGCGAGGGTTCCTGGCCTGGTTGAAGAAGCGCGGCCTGTCGCAACGATCGATGGCGCGCGCGATGTCTGCCCTTCGCACCTTCTATCGTTACCTGCAGCGCGAGGAGCTGGCGGATGTCAATCCCGCGCGGGTGGTCCGGGCCCCGAAGTTCGAGCGATACCTGCCGAAGTACCTGGACCGGGCGCAGGCCGATCGGTTGTTCGATGCCGCGATGGCGCGCGCGATGGAAGGGGCGTTCAACGACGTGCGGAACCTGGCCATCCTTGAGCTGTTCTACGCGACCGGAATCCGTCTCTCGGAGCTGCAGGGGATCAACCGCACGGACCTCGACCTGCTCGGGCAACAGCTCAAGGTGCGAGGGAAGGGGCGCAAGGAACGCATCGTGCCGTTTGGGACGCCGGCGGTGCGGGCCCTGCGCAACTACGAGGCGAAGCGCGACGAGCTGGTCCGGTTGCGTGGGAAGGCCGCCGACCGCGCGGCGCTCTTTCTCTCGCGCACGGGCAAGCGGCTGAGCCATCGCGGGATCCAGCAGGTGGTGGACGGCTTCCTCGCCCGCGTGAGTGACGCGGAGGGGCTGAGCACGCACTCCCTGCGCCATTCGTTTGCCACCCACCTGTTGGACGCCGGCGCGGACCTGCGTGCGGTCCAGGAGTTGCTGGGTCACGCCTCCGTGTCCACGACGCAGATCTACACGCACACCAGCATCGAGCGCCTCAAAGCGACGTACCGCAAGGCCCACCCCCGTGCCTGACGAGTCCTCCATGACGACCTTTCACGCCACCACCATCCTCTCCGTGCGCCGCGATGGCCTGGTCGCCCTCGGTGGCGATGGCCAGGTGACGATGGGCAACACCATCACCAAGGCCAACGCACAAAAGGTGCGCAGCCTGGCCGGCGGGCGCGTGCTGGCCGGCTTTGCCGGTGCGGCCGCCGACGCCTTCACCCTCTTCGAGAAGTTCGAGGAGAAACTCGAGCGGTATCCGGGGAACTTGCCCAAGGCCGCCGTGGAACTCGCGAAGGAGTGGCGCAGTGATCGCGTGCTACGTCGCCTCGAGGCGTTGCTCGCCGTGGCCGACCGCGACCACTCGTTCCTGCTCTCGGGGACCGGGGACATCATCGAACCCGATGACGGGATCCTCGCCATCGGATCTGGCGGCTCCTATGCCCTCGCCGCGGCCCGGGCCCTCGTGGCACACACCACCCTCCCGCCCGTGGAGGTGGTGCGCAAGGCGCTCCTCATCGCCGGCGAGATCTGCATCTACACGAACCAGAACATCACCGTCGTCGAGCCGACCGCCTGATCATGCCCTCCCGCCAGACCGAAGCCGCCATCGCGCGACTCGCCGACCTCACCCCGCGCCAGATTGTCGCGGAGCTCGACCGCTACATCGTCGGGCAACATGCCGCCAAGAAGTCGGTCGCGATTGCGCTGCGCAACCGGTGGCGGCGGCAACGTGCGCCCGAGTCGATCCGGGACGAGATCGCGCCGAACAACATCATCCTCATCGGCCCAACGGGCGTCGGCAAAACCGAGATCGCCCGCCGGCTGGCCCGACTCGCTGGCGCGCCGTTCATCAAGGTGGAAGCGTCCAAGTTCACGGAAGTCGGGTACGTGGGTCGTGACGTCGAGGGGATGGTGCGCGACCTCGTGGAGAGCGCGATCGATCTGGTGCGCACGGAGCGTGAGGTGGAGGTGCAGGTCCCTGCGGCCGAACGCGTGGACGACCGACTGCTCGACATCCTCCTCCCGGTGCCGCCTGAGGCGAAGGCAAAGGAAGGAAAGCTGGAGGAAGGGCCCGGCGGTGTCTTCGTTGTCTCACCGACCGGTGCCGTGTCGCAGGAACAGGCCGGGGCACGGGAGCGCTACCAGCGCACGCGGGAGAAGCTCAAGCAGCTGCTCAAGGAAGGGCAGCTCGAGGATCGGGAGGTGGAGGTTGAAGTGACGCAGGCCGCCCCGACGCCCATGGGGATGATGAGCCCCGGTGGGCAGGAAGGGATGGAGTCGATCTCCAACATGCTCAAGGACATGATGCCGCGGCGGACGCGACGGCGCACGATGAAGGTGTCCGAGGCGCGTGGGGTGTTGCTGCAGGAGGAGCAGGACAAGTTGATCGACAAGGACGACCTGGCGACGGAAGCCATCGCGCGGGTCGAGCGCCTGGGGATCATCTTCCTCGACGAGATCGACAAGATCGCCAGCCGTGCCGGGGACCGCACGGGGCCGGATGTCTCGCGCGAGGGGGTGCAGCGTGACCTGCTGCCGATCGTTGAAGGATCCAACGTGCAGACCAAGCACGGGATGGTGAAGACCGACCACGTGTTGTTCATCGCCGCGGGCGCGTTTCACGTCAGCAAGCCCAGTGACCTCATCCCGGAGCTGCAGGGGCGATTCCCCATCCGGGTGGAGCTGACGGCGCTGACGGAGGAGGACTTCGTCCGCATCATGACGGAGCCGGAGAACGCCCTCACCCGGCAGTATGTGGCGCTGGTCGAGTCCGAGGGCGCGTCGCTCAGTTTTGCCGAGGACGGCATTCGCGAGATCGCGCGGATCGCCACGCAGGCGAATGTGCGCATGGAGAATATCGGGGCGCGGCGGCTCCATACCGTGATGACGACGCTCCTGGAGGACGTCCTGTTCACCCTCCCGGACGGCGGCCGCGAGCCGATCCGCGTGGACGCGGCGATGGTGCGCGACCGCCTCAAGGCCGTGCTCGACGACGAGGACCTGCGGAAGTACATCCTCTAGCTCCCACTACCCCGGGACCGACGCTGCCTTAGGTTTCGCGCTTTCCCGCGCGCCCCTATCCCCGACGGTCATGTCGCATCGCGACTTCCTCGCCATTCCGGACTTCACCACGGCCGAGCTGCACGCGCTCTTTGCCCTGGCGGATCGGATGCGCGCTGGCGCCTACGATCGGCGCCCGCTCGCGGGCAAGTCGCTCGCCATGATCTTCATGAAGGCGTCCACCCGGACCCGCGTGTCGTTCGAGGTCGGCACCTGGCAGCTCGGTGGGCATGCCCTCTTCCTCTCCCCCAAGGACGTTCAGCTGGGACGGGGAGAGCCCATCGCCGATACCGCGCGCGTCCTCTCGCGGTACGTCGATGGGATCATGATCCGCACCTACAAGCACACCGAGGTGCAGGAACTTGCCGAGCATGCGAGCATCCCGGTGATCAATGGGCTGACCGACCTCCTGCATCCCTGCCAGATCCTCGCCGACGTGCTCACCATGCGTCAGCACCTCGGTCCCGAGTTGCGTGACAAGGTCGTGGCCTGGGTCGGCGACGGGAACAACATGGCGAACTCGTGGGTGAACGCCGCCTGGCGCCTCGGCTTCGAACTGCGCCTGGCCTGCCCGGCGGGGTACGAACCAAACGGGGAACTGCTGGCGCGGGCCCGCGAGGGGGCGCGAGTGACCGTCGTGCGGGACCCCGCGGAGGCCGTGGCGGGCGCCCACGTCGTCAATACGGATGTCTGGGCGTCCATGGGCCAGGAGGCGGAACAGGACGAGCGCCAGCGCGTCTTTGCCAACTACATCGTGGATGCCGGCCTGATGTCTCGGGCACGGCCGGATGCGATCTTCATGCACTGCCTCCCCGCCCATCGTGGGGAGGAGGTCAGTGCCGACGTGATTGACGGCCCCCAGAGTCGCGTCTGGGATGAGGCCGAAAACCGCCTGCATATCCAGAAGGCCATCATGGCTGTGCTGATTGGAGGAGAATCGCTGTGACACTCGCCATTGGGGATCTTGCCCCGGACTTCTCGCTGCCTGACGATACGGGGGCCGTCCGAACGCTCGCCGAGTTCCGTGGGCGGTCCGTCGTTCTCTATTTCTATCCGCGGGCCGATACCCCTGGTTGAACCACGGAGGCGTGCGCGTTCCGCGACGCCTTCCCTCGGTTCGAGGGACTCGATGCAGTGATCCTCGGCGCCAGCCCCGATACCGTGGCGGCCCAGGCGAAGTTCAAGGCGAAGTTTGCGCTCCCCTTCGCCTTGTTGGCCGACGCTGACCACGTCCTCGCCGAGGCGTATGGCGTCTGGAAGGAGAAGTCGATGTACGGGAAGACGTCGATGGGGGTCGAACGCACGACGTTCATCATCGATCAGACAGGGCGCGTCGCGTTCGTCTTTCCGAAAGTGAAAGTCGATGGCCACGCGGCCGAGGTGCTGGACCGCCTCGGATAGGGGCCAGACTGCCATTACGGCTGGCCTCACTGCCGCCAACCGGCCAGATTACGGGCTCACCCCCGTCGAGGCTGTTGCGTGTCTGAATCCACCTCCCTCCGTCGCACTCCGTTCCACGACATCCACGTCGCCCTCGGCGCGAAGATCGTCCCCTTCGCCGGGTATGAGATGCCGGTCCAGTACCCGGCCGGCATCACCGCCGAGCACAAGGCGGTGCGCGAGTCGTGCGGGTTGTTCGACGTGTCGCACATGGGCGAGTTCCTCGTGCGCGGCCCGGGCGCGGTCGACTTCGTCAACTACGTCACGACCAACGACGTGGCCAAGTTGGCGATTGGGCAGGTGCACTACTCCGGGATCCTCAACGACCGGGGCACCTTCGAGGACGATTGCCTCGTCTACCGCGAGGCGGACCGCATCCTGATGGTGGTGAACGCGTCGAATGCGGCGAAGGACTTCGCCCACATCAGTCGCCACCTGGGCCGGTTCGACTGCACGTTGGAGGACATCAGCGACCAGATCGCCTTGCTCGCATTGCAGGGCCCAAAGGCGGCGTCCATCCTGCAGCCGTTAACCGACGTCACGTTAGGCGACATCAAGTACTACCACTTCTCCCGTGGGACCGTCGCCGGGGTCAAGGACGTGTACGTCTCGCGCACCGGGTACACCGGCGAGGATGGCTTCGAGCTGTATTTCCCGAATGCCCATGCGGCGACCATCTGGCAGGCATTGATGGCCGGCGGCCAGGTGTCCCCGGCCGGGCTGGGGTGTCGGGATTCACTGCGGCTGGAGATGGGGATGGCGTTGTACGGCAACGACATCGACGACACCGTCACCCCGCTGGAAGCCGGGTTGGCGTGGATCGTCAAGCTGCAGAAGGGGGATTTCGTCGGCCGTGATGCGTTGCTCCGCCAGAAGGAGGCCGGGCTGACGCGGCGGCTGGTCGGGTTCACCTTCGCTGACCGCGCGATCCCGCGTCATGGGTACCCGGTGTTCTGCGGCGGCGCCCCTTCGGGGGTGGTGTGCAGCGGGACGATGAGCCCTTCGTTAGGCATCCCGATCGGGACCTGTTACCTGCCGGCGGGGTCGACGGCCGTGGGCACCACCTTTGAGGTCGAGATTCGCGGGAAGCGGGTGGCCGCAACGGTGGTCAAGCCGCCGTTTTACACGCAGGGGTCGCACTTGTAGGTCGACCGGCGATGCGTGTGGCGGTGCTGACCATCTCGGACGCCTGCGCAGCGGGGGCGCGGCAGGACGCATCGGGCGAGGCGATTGCGTCGTGGGTGGCCGCGCGGCCCGATCGCCAGCTCGCGGCGCGTGCGGTGGTGCCTGATGAGTCGGTGGAGATCGTTCGCGTGCTCCTCGCCTGGTGCGACGGCGACGTCGCGGACCTGGTGCTGACCACGGGGGGGACCGGCCTTTCGCCGCGCGACATCACGCCGGAGGCGACCCGGGCAGTGCTGGAGCGTGAGGCGCCCGGGCTCGGCGAGCGGATCCGCGGGCTGTCGATGGGTTCGTTCCCGCGGGCGGCCCTCGCCCGGGGGCTCGCCGGGGTTCGGGGACGTACCCTGGTGGTGAACCTCCCGGGCTCGCCGGGTGGCGTTCAGGATGCCTTGGCCGCGCTGGACCCCATCGTGGCCCACGCCGTCCAGATCACCCGCGGTGCGGCGACTGATCACTCTGCCGCGATGCTCCCGCCATGAGCCGTGCCTCGGATCGGGGATCGAAGGTGCTGGTCACGCTCACCGACGTTGAGCCGGCGGTGCGCGTGAATGCGGCGCTGGAGCAATCCGGAATCGAGACCGCGGTTGTCTCGCCGTTGGACGACTTGCGGACGGCGCTCAAGCGGGAACGGCCTGGGGTAGTGGTCTTTTCCGGTGGATTGCTCGAACCCCACGTGTTGGCCGTGGTCCATGACCTGTTGTGGGAGGGGGTGTCCGCCGTTGGCTTTCTGGATGTGAACGATCCGGCCGTCGAGGCGCGGCTGCGCACCGCCGGGTTCTCCGAGTTGTGGGCCAAGCCGTTGGCGATTGAGGAGGTGGCCGCCGGCGTCCGACGGCTGCTGGAGCGACAGCGGCTGTCGATGGAGACCGGGCTGATTGGCGAGTCCGATGCGATGCGTGCCGTCCTGGTGCAGGTGGAGCAAATCGCTCCAGTGTCGAGCACGGTGCTGATCGAGGGGGAGTCCGGGACGGGGAAGGAACTGGTGGCGCGGGCCGTGCACCTGCGGAGCCCGCGCCGGAACAAGCCGTTTATTGCCGTGAACGTCGGGGCGCTGCCGGAGACGCTGCTCGAGAGCGAGTTGTTCGGCCACGAGAAGGGGGCGTTTACCGGGGCCGCAGAGCGTCGTTTGGGCCGGTTCGAGCTGGCGCACGGCGGGACGATCTTCCTGGATGAGATCGGGGAGATTCCCACGTCGACGCAGGTGAAGCTCCTGCGGGTCTTGGAGGAGCGGGAGGTGACGCGCGTTGGGGGGACGGCGACGATTCCCGTGGACGTGCGCGTGGTGACCGCGACAAATGCTCCCCTGCGGGAAGCGGTGGCGACGGGCACGTTCCGGGCCGACCTGTTCTATCGCCTCAACGTGCTGCGGATCTACCTCCCGCCCCTGCGCGAGCGCCGCGAGGACATCCCGACCCTGGTGCGGCGCTTTGTGGCGGAATTGTCGCAGGCGCACGACCGGCCGTTCCACGGCATCTCGGCCCAGGCGATGCAGGTGCTGGTGGACTATCCCTGGCCCGGAAATATCCGGGAGCTGCGGAACCTGATCGAAAGCATGGTGGTGCTGAGTCCCGGGCGGGAGATCGGGGCATCGGACATTCCGTCCCAAATCCGGGAGGGAGGGTCGCGTCTGCTGCCGGTTCCGATCGGTCCAGTGGTCCGGGGTCAGGCCGGGGCCGACGGGCGGGAGCTGGAGTTCATCTTGCGCAGCCTGGTCGAGCTGAAGCTGAACGTGGAAGAGTTGCGTCGTCGGCTCGACGAGTCGCAGCTGGCTGCGGGTGGCCCACTGCTTGCTAGGTCATCGGACCGGTGGGTATCCGGGATGCCTCGAACGGACGAAGTGACCGAGGTCGGGGGGGTGGTCGGGGGCATTGCCCCGCGCGGTGATGGGGAGGAGCCACCGGTTGCGATCAGCGCCGGGATGACGATGGCGGAGATTGAGCGGGCCGCGATCGAGCTGACGTTGCGCGCGACCCGTGGGAACCGTCGGCGTGCGGCTGATGTGTTGCGCATCGGCGAGCGGACGTTGTATCGCAAGATTCGCGAATACGAGGCTGGCGGATTGCCGTTTGAAGCGGGCGACGAGGTGACTGAGGAGTAAGCAATTGGTACCACGGTTGTGCCCGGCAGTTCTTGTCCTTGAAAATGCGGAGTGGGACCGGCATCTTCACGGCCGAAGCATGGTTTCTCGGGGGGTGGCGGAGGGGTTTTGTATGTGAACGTGCGCTAATGTAGCCGTCCCTCACCGGGTTTCGAGGAATACACGCGTGGCGCAACCACAATCGTCGCCGTTGATCGCCGGGAGTGTTCTCCCCATCAAGCGTGCGGAGGAGCTTCTGGCGACCCTTCCTGGGGTGATCGCCGCGAAGATTATCGCAGGTGAGACCGGGGCGGTGGACGAGATCCACATGCTGACGACGGCGGACGTGACGCCGAAGCAGACGGTCCGGAACGTGGAGAGCGCCCTGATCGCGCACCTTGGGATGCGGGTGGACCACCGGAAGATTTCGGTGGCGACCTCGGTGGATGGCCGGAAGGTGTCCGGGGCGCCGGTGCAGCCGCCGGTAGCGGACGCGAAGGTCCCTGTGGCGGTTCTTACGGAGCCTGCGGTGGGGGAGCGCCCCCCTGTGGGGGACGCGGTAGCGGCCGTGGTGGAGCCTGGGGCAGGGAGCAGCACCCTGCGGCGGGCGTATTACTTCGAGGATGTCGAGGTGAGTCGGTCCCGGGCGAAGGGGCTGACCTGTCGCGTTACTCTGGCCCGAGGCGGCAAGTCCTTCACGGGAGAAGCCGAAGGCACGGAGAACGAGCGATCCCGGGTGGAGCTGGCGGCGCGAGCGGCATTGCGGGCGCTGGCGGAGGCGGACCAGTCGTTGCGGTTACTGGATCTGGCTGGGGTGCGAGTGATCGAGGCGTTTGACCGTGAGTTCGTCTTCGTTGGGGTGACGGTACAGCATGCGCGCGCGAGCGCGATGTTGACGGGGAGTTGCGAGTTGAAGGACAGTGCCGAGACGGCGAGTGTGTTGTCGGTCTTGGACGCAACGAACCGGTGGTTGGGCCGTCGTTAGGCGGTGGTAGTGACCCATACGGACATCGAACTCTTTCGACCGAGGCGAGCAGACATCGACGCGAAGGACAACTGAGGGCCCCCGTTCCTGGCAGGAAAGTAGTTCGGCAGGTTGAGCGAAATTCGAGCGGGAACAACAGGTACGTGAGCGGAGCCGACCGGAAAAACTCGTGACTGCACGTCGCAGTTACGCGATTCGATGGGAGGTTACGCGGTATGTCTTTGATTCAATGGCTGACGGCCCTTCTTACGGGCGGCCTGCACTGGGGCTAGCAACGGGCAACGGGGGCCCACTCCACATCGCGCAGAAGTCGTGACTCGGTAGGCGCCAATTTGAGCAACGAGAGGAACTCTCGCCTCGAAGCGAGGCCGTGGAGTAAGATCGCCGAACGGGTGCACGGCATAGCGCCAGCTCGGGAGCAGCGGCGCGCTCGCCCTTGGTTCTCGCCGGCGTCGCGATCTTACGGCGGTGGCTGCCGCTTGGGGCTGTGCGTCGTGGTATCCCATGTCGTCAGGGGCATTCCACGGTCGCACTGGTTCTGATTGGCCTCGGCACGCTCGCGGAATTCCTGCCGTACCAGGGTCGATCTCGTGGAGCCGTGGGATCAGTGGCGATCATTCCTTTCGCCGCCGCGATCTTCGTCCTGCCTGACTTCCGTGCCCCTGATGATTGGGGCCGCGCAGTCGCGGATCCAGGCGGTTCATCGCCGCCCGCCACTCAAGGTTGGCTTCAATGTCGCCCAGTGGCTGCTCTCCGCTGTCTGCGCAATCGTCGCATTGCGATGGGCTGATATCGCGCGGAGGCGATGGGAGCCTCAGTTTTGTCGATGGGCTTGAGGATCGAGCATACTGCCGGCAGCAGCGGCCTTTGCGACGATGACCCTGGTAAACGCTGTTCTGCGTGGCGGCTATCATCAGCCGCGACCAAGGCACCAGCCGTTCCTACGATCGCTTTGGACAACGCTGCGTCCCATGCCGGTCCTGGTCGGGTTGCAGGTGGTCATCGCCTTCTACCTCGCGTGGCTCGCCTCCCATCTTGGATGGCTCGGTGCGGCCGGGATGGTATTGCCGCTACTTGCGGTCCGTCAGCTGTCGCGCACGACGATCGAGCTCACTCGCGTTACCGAAGAGCTTCTCGATCTGATGGTGGCCGCAATCGAGGCGCGCGATCCGTATACATCGGGCCACTCGAAGCGTGTCGCGTCCGCAGCGACGAAGATCGCCAAGGCAATAGGTCTAAAGCCCGAGGAGGTTGAGCGGGTCCAAGTCGCAGCCCTGCTGCATGACGTCGGGAAGATCAATGAGGAGTTCGCAAGGATTCTTGCGAAGGAGGGACGGCTGACCGCAGAGGAGTGGGACATCATGAAGCGTCATCCCATCAGAAGTGCGGAGCTGGTAGGCTTAGTGTCGAGCCTTAGGGATCTGGTGCCCGCTGTGCGCCATCACCACGAGAACTGGGATGGAACAGGCTATCCGGATGGTCGAAAGGGTCAGGATATTCCCCTGGCGTCTAGGATCATCATGTTCGCTGATACCCTCGATGCCATTACAACGGACAGGCCGTACCGGCGAGCGTTGGATCCCGAGGAAGCAAGGAAGGAGTTCATCAAGTTCCGGGGCCGACAGTTCGATCCAGCGATATGCGACGCGGTAGTGTCTGAAGGAGGTTTTGGAGGAACTCTACCATGCAGCGCGAAGGTCGCAGCTCACGCAACCGAGTGCGGCCCCTACCGCCACCGTGGCGTAGGTTCACGCGAGAGCGAGCTCCGAGAGGCACGTAAGGATCGCGGGGGCTGGCCCCTTCCGATCCCGCCGGAGTTTCTCGGTATACGAGGCCCAGAACGCCTTGGCGTACTTTACGCCGCTAGTCAAGGAAATGTGCTTTGCCGCCGCCAGCGCCAGATGGTCCCACGCGCCCCGCGCCATCACGACAGGCAGCGGTCCCTCAATCCCGGCGTCGACCTCCGCGCCTTCCGCCAACTGAACGCGCGGCGCAAAAACAGCTGGAGGCCGACGCGCTCCGCCGGCCCATCGAGAGGGTGCGATTCGCAAAGCGAGCGCGCGGAGTATATCACTCGCCTCCAGTGAATAGTCCTCGGCTGGATCTAGGAACGCGAGTTGACTCAGGATCCAAATGTGACGCCGAAGGGCGAGAGGCTCCGCTGGCTTGGTGAGCTCGCGGGAGCGTTCAACGACTCTGCGAAGTCGGTCCACGCGGCCGGTGTGCGCGGCTATCTGCGCCAGTCCTAGCAACGTCGCGTGCTCATGCTGGTGATAGGCCAAGTCTGGCCGCATCCGACAGCGCCGTGGAAAGTGGTTCCCAGGCTTGGTCCGAGGAGCCGACGCGGATCAAGGCATAGGCGGCATGGCGAAGCTCCCGGAGCCTGAGTGCAGGGTTGGTTTGTCGCTCAGTCGAGACGACTCTCCTCGTCAGTCCCTGCACTCGTTCCCCGTCACCGCCGATCGCAGCCAGGATGAGTTGAAGGCTCCTGGCTTCGGTGCTGGCTGATGTCGCCGCGACTGACTCGACGCGGGCGTACTCCACAGGGAGTGGCCAAGTCCCCAGCGACTCGTCCCAGGCTGCCACGGCCAGAAGCCCAGCATGAGCCCGGAGTGCGTCCGGTAGACCGTCCGCGTGTAGCGCTGCAACGACGACGGTTGGATTCGGCGGTATGTGACGGTAGAAGTAGTCGGCGCTTGCTTGATAGAGGCTGAGTTCGACGTCGACTTTGTCGCCTGCGCTTGAGGTCAGCAGGGCGAGTTCCTCCGTGAGGCTGGCCCAGCTGTTCGCTGCGTATAACGCCCGCAAGAGAAGCAGCTTGGCCCTGCGGCGCACCTTCTCAGACGAAGCTAGCAGCGCTGCGCGCTTGTGCGACTGCGAGGATTCGTTCGCGAGACCAAGCGACAGTAGAAGCTCGCCGAGAGTGTTTGCTACCTCAGCGGCTCGGTCGGAGGACCCCGCGAGCTCCCAGCTCTCACTCGCCGTCGCGAGTAGGTCGGGGTCGCGGTTTGCATGGGCCTCGCGCTCGAGTATTTCGGCCGTACGGATGCGAGCGAATGTCAGGGCACTGGCGGACGCCATTCGCTGGATCACCTCTGCAATAGTCCTATGCCTAAGGCGGATGGCGGATGAATGCGACAAGACCAATCCCGCGCGCTCCAACTCCTCAAGCGCTGATAAGAACTCCATCGGCGTCAATCCCAACACCCGCGTCACACGCTCCAGCGTCGCATGCGATTGCAACAGGCTCACCACCAGCAACACCCGCTGCGCATGCTCGCGCAAACCCGCAAACTGCAGCTCGATCAGCCCGCGAATCGTCGACGGAGGCGCGTCGTCCGATCCCCCGCGACCACGATGGGCCGCCAGCTCCCCCAAGTAGAACGGGTTCCCGGCCGCGGTGGCCGCAAACCGGGTCACTTCCGCCGGCGTGAACGGAACCCGATTCCGCTCCGACCAACGCTCCAGGAACGCCACCGCATCGCCCTGCGCCATCGACGGCAACCGCACATGACGCACCCGGCCATCCGATCCCGTAATACCCAGCGTCGCATAGAAGTCCGGGAGCTGGCGCGCGGCCATCAGGAGCAACAGCGACCGCTCAGGCAACCGGTGCGTGACATCCGTGAAAATGCGCCACGAGGTCTGGTGCAACCGATGCGCGTCGTCGATGAAGATCACCAGGGGCGCCTCCTCCGCGATCGCCGACACCAACTCGGACAGCGAATACACCAGCTGGGCATAGGCCAGGTCCGCCGTCATGCCGCTCGAGAGTGGCTGCTGTGGATCCGGGTGCAGCAGCCGGCGCAGGTAATGCAGGTGCTCCTGGCCACACCCCAACGCCCCGGGCTGGCTTAGCAACATCCCGGTCAATCCCAACAGGCTGGACAGTGGAGCGATGGTGTCGCCAGCTCCGCAGGTGTAGGTCACCACGAGCCCGCCGTCGAGCACCGCCAGACGCAAGAGCTCCGTGGATGTGCGCGTCTTGCCGATCCCCGCTTCCCCGGTCACCAACGCGCATTGCCCCATGCCGCGACGCGTCCCCGCCCACACGTCTCGCAAGCTCCCCAAACTCCTTCGCGCGGCCCACAAAGGGCACCTCGAAGCGCAACGGCATCAGGGCGTCATCCATCCCCTCCGACACCCGGCGCCGCAACGTCCGCACCGGGATGCGCAACGCGTCGCTGACCTCGCCCACCTCGGATTCGTACCGGTCCAGCAGCATCAGGGCGTCTACCTTGCTGCCGTCCATCACCAGCGCTTCAGCGAGCGCCAGCGTCGCCGTCTCGTTGAGCGGATCGAGGGCCAGGAGCGCGCGTGCGAGCTCATGGATGTCGCCAAAACGCGCCTGCGCCCTGGCGTCCACGATCGCAGCGGCCAGCGCTCGTCGACGCACGGCGGCGGCCCGATCGCGCAGCTCCTCCACCCACTCCCGAAAGGCGCTCCCCAACTGCGACGAGTAGCCGGGTAGGAATGGCTGGGTCCCGATGCGCACCAGCTCGCTGCGATCGATCGGGCCATGCAATAGCTCCCGCAAGTCGATCTCGGTGTCATTCTCGTCTATGGAGACGTGACCCGCGCGCAGGTGGATCGGAACCCCAAGCTGGCGCAGGCGATACAACGCCTGGCGCAACGAGTGCCGTCCCTGTTCACCCGTGGACGACGGCCAGATGATCCGGCACAGCTCGTCGCGCGCCACCCCACGCGGGTCGGACGCGGACACGTACAGGAGCACCCCGAACAGGATCTCCGCGTCGGGTTCGATCCGGGCAATCGGGGTCTCGAAAACTGGCGGACCGAAAGTGAGCGCGCGCATAAGGAGACTCGCGAGCGCGACAAGGTCAACGCCCGAAGAACGGTTGCGCTAATCTGGCATCCGCCGTCACGTAGGCGTCAAGCCACCCCGGGCGGCCTCGTCGGTTGGCGGTCTTGCCCGAGCCGGACTGGCCAGGGGGCGCCGGCCAGGCGCCGCCCGGATTCCGCCTGCAGCGCCAGGCCAGACCCCCCCGGCGGTGAGCCCCGACTCCGAGGTCCGGCCCCCTGCGGCATGGAACGCGCGACCGCACCCCCGGTCCCCAGCCGCCTGTCGCGAGGAGGTGTCGCCCGCTCGCGTGTGGCCACCCGTGACACCCTCGGACAGGAATCCCCGACGCGAGTTTCCTGCACACCGGGTGCCCCAATTGCTGATGTCCCGGCGACGAGTATTGAGGTAGGATGCAGGTGCACGCCGGCGCCGCGTGTTGGCGTGGCAGCGTCTGACGCAAGGGATGCAGCGGACCGGTGTGGACGCGGACCCGGTCCGCGACGACAGGGAGGGAGCTGTGCGAACGACACTACGATTGATCGGTCACCTCATGGTGGCTGCTACTTATGCAGGAGCGGCGACGGCGGCCGGTGCGCAAACACTCGCGGAGACCCCAGTGGGGAATCGGGTGCAGCTCACCATTCGCGACTCGTTGCGGCAGGGGCCATTCCAACGCGCGCGCCAGAACGTGATCGGGCAGTTTGTGCGCGCGAATACCGACTCCGTCTGGCTGCGCCTGAGGGGGCACTGGGGAGTTCGGGGGTGGCCCGAACGTCCATCACAAAGGCCCAGGTCAGCACCGGCGCCTCGCGGTGGAAAAGCTCGCTCCTGCTGGGGGTCGGATGGGGGCTTGGGATGGCGGCGGCCATCGCGATCGATGACCTCGACCATGAGCACGAACACCGGGCGCGGGACGCCTGGGTCGGGGCAGGGGTTGGACTCGGCGCTGGACTCGTCGTGGGTGCGACCTGGCCGTTCGAGATGTGGCGAGGGGTCCGCGACTGACCTTGGGGGGGGCGATGGGGCATCGGCGGGAGGCGGAGGTGTACCTGAGCTCCGCGTCTCGCCGGTCTGGCGCAGGTGGAGGGATCGGCTGACATTCGCGGCATGCAATCGTCGCCCTTGCTTGCCCTCTTCGTCCTGGCCATCGCCGCCGGCCGGCCGCGCGCCCAGGACGCCGCGCCGCCCAACATCCTGCTCGTCATCACGGATGACCTCGGCTACGGAGACCTTGGCGTCACCGGGGCGCAGGACATTCGCACCCCGCATCTCGACGCCCTCGCCCGGCAGGGGATCCGGTTCACCGAGTTCTACGCCAACGGGCCGCTCTGCACGCCAACGCGGGCGGCGCTGATCAGCGGGCGTTACCAGCAACGAGTGGCGATCGAGGAGGCGTTCGGCGGCGCGTCGTCGTCGTTCGCCGAGCGCGGGCTGCCTGTGCGTGGCAGCTCGCTCCCCCAGTTGCTGAAGGGTCGGGGCTACACCACGGGGCTCATCGGCAAGTGGCATTTGGGCTACAAGCCGGAGTTCTCGCCGCGCGCCCATGGGTTTGACACCTTCTGGGGATCAAGAGCGGATACGTCGACTACTACCATCACACCGATGGTGCCGGCCGCCCGGACCTGTTCGACGGCGACACGCCGACAACGGTGGACGGCTACATGACCGACCTCATCACGGAACGCGCGCTGCGGTTTGTGCGTGAGCACCGGGCGCGACCGTTCTTCCTCGAGGTCGCGTACACGGCCCCCCATTGGCCGTACCAGCCGCCAGGACGCGAGACCCGCGCCGCGCGCAACGCGGCGCATCTCGATGCCCGTGACGACGACCCCGGCACCCGCGCCGACTACGCCCGGATGGTCGAACGCGCAGACGCGGGCATCGGGGAGTTGGTACGACTGGTGGACTCGCTGGGCATCGCCCGCAACACCCTCGTGGTCTTCACCAATGACAATGGGGGCGAGTGGCTCTCGCGCAATGCGCCGTTCCGGCATCGCAAGTGGACCCTCTGGGAAGGGGGGATTCGCGTCCCCACGATCATGCGCTGGCTCGGGCGCATCCCCGCCGGGCGGACGACCGCGCAAGTCGGGATCACGATGGACCTCACGGCGACCATCGCGGCGGCCGCCGGCGCGACCGTTCCTCGTGACGCGGGACATGAAGGAGTGAACCTCCTCCCGACCGCGCTCTCAATCGGGCGGCGCAGCCTGGCAGCTCTACTGGCGCACCCGTGCCGGGGGTGACGCAGCAGGCCGTGCGAGACGGCGACTGGAAGTTGCTCGTGGACGGACCGTCGGCGCTGTTGTTCAATGTGCGGGAGGATCCGGGAGAGGCGCGGGACCTGGCGGCGCAGCGTCCGGAGGTCGCGCGTCGGCTCGCGCGATTGCTTCGCGAATGGAACGCGTCCGTCGATGCCGACGCGGGGGCGAAGCGATAGAGGCGGCGCGTGGCCTAAGCTTTGAATGCCCGCTACGGTACTCCCTGGTGGCGCGTGGCGTCGCCGCGATGCAGCTTGCGGTGACGTTTCTGCCTCGGTTGAGAATGTCCGGGTTGCCCTCGGCGACGACTGCTGCACCCAGGGGCGAACCACGGGAGAGCGTGCGCCTGAAAAGGCGCACGCTCGTTTCTCTCGCCCCGATCGATCGAACGACACTTCGAGCTGGCCCTCGAACATGTCCACGATGTGTTCCCGCGTGACCAGGCGCACCGCCACGCGTTCGCCTGGGGCCCGTTCGGCGGGTGGGGGTTGTGTCACGGTGAGCGTGATGGGGCCGTCGACGGTCACGCGCTCTACGCCATCGGCGTCGAGCTGCGGCTTGCCAAGGAACCGGCCTCCGCTGCCGAAGTCGACATCGGGCCGCCGCGCCCCCAGGGCCAGCACCGGTGGGCGGCCGGGCGACCGCAATTTGCTTCGCGTGGACCGTCCGGATCTGCGTTTACGCACCTTCGCCATCGTCCACCTCCACTATGAGGTGTTGCGACGACCGATTGAATCCACCCAATACGCGGGCGGGGCGTACCAGGCGCTGCTGGCCCGGCATGGCGTGGTTCCGAGTATGAGCGGGGCCGGCAACTGCTGCGACAATGCCGTGGTGCAGAGCTTCTTCTCGACGCTGGAATTCGAGCTGCTCCGGCAGCAGCACTGGGCGACCCCGGGGCGGCCCGGGAGGGCGTGGGGCGGTATATCGAGCGGTGGTACAATCCGCGCCGCCAGGCATTCTACCTTGGGGTATCGCAGTCCGATGGAGACCGAAGCCGGTCCTTCAGGCCGCAGTAGCGCGGCTCAACCCAGTGTCCATCAAACTGGGGCAGCTAAGGTTGCCCCTTGGACGCTCCCACATCACACAGGGTTTGAACTGATCGGGTGCCGCAGGGGAAGCCTGCTTGGTGCCAAACTGAGGGCGCCAATGGTGTGTCGCTCCTCGTGCGCACGGCGTATACTCCAGTCATCTTCCCCTCGTAATGCCGATCGGATGGCGGTTGCTGCGGCGCGCCCGCTCGTCCTCGGCACTAGGCTCGCGCCTACCGGGGCGGTGCCAGCTCCGCCATGCGCGACGTGTTCAACTCCGCCATGCGCGACGTGTTCAACTCCGCCATGCGCGACGTGTTCAACTCCGCCATGCGCGACGTGTTCAACTCCGCCATGCGCGACGTGTTCAGCGGCGCCACGCGCGACGTGGTCAACGGCTGAAACGGCACCGTCGACGGCATCAGTGCGGGTGCGCGCGATGTCACGCCTGCGCGACCCAGCACGCGCAACTGCGGACTCAGCGTGCTGAGCAACACCGCGGGCACCATGCACGCAGCCAGGACCGTCCGCTCAACTCGGCCGACCGACGTGGACGGTGAGCCCCGGAGAATCCGCTCGATGCGCAGCGACACGGTGGCTGGTCTGGCCATCCCAACGGCCAACAGCGTTTTCGGCCGTCGACCGGCGAACTGCAGTAGCATCGCCGCATAGTCTACGGGTCTGCCAATCGCTGCAACCGCAGCGTCGTCACTCACATGCTCCGCGAGCAGAACGATCTTCCGGAGCAGCAACCACGCGAACGGGTTAAACCAGAATACCGCCGCATACACCTGGGCGAGGAGCTGCCAGTAGAAGTCCTTCCGCACCAGATGCGAGATCTCGTGGGTCAACACGCACGTGCGCGTATCGGCACTCCAACCGGGATAATCAACAGGAAGCAGGATGCCCGCGCCCGTTGCAACGGGCGTTGCGACCGCGTCGCTGCAGCGAACGCGGACGCCGACAGCGGAGAGCCTCGCGACCGGCGTCGCGGTACGCCATGCACGAGCAAGCGCGAACACACCGATGCCTACACGAAGAAGCAGCAGCCCGGCAACGCCAAGGTAGGCGATACCTGCTATGCGACCGTAGATGCCAAGATCGGTCGCAGCCGCTGTAGCTCGGCTTGCCAAGGAAGCGAATGTCGTGTCGGATGGCGCGCTCGCGAATGCACGCGCGGTCAGGACCACCACGATTGGCATCAGGACAGAGGCAGCCAGCACGCCAATCCACATGGTCCACGCATGCACGGAGCGCCGAACCTGTATCAGGCGCGAAACGCCCCATACGCCGAGGCCGAGTGCTGTGGCGCGAATCGCAGACTCAAGCACGAGTTGCACCATCGCGCCGTTCGTCATGCCGTTCATGACGTCGCTCCTGGTCGCTTGTTCCTCGCCGCGTTGATCAACTCGGCCAGGCGATCGAGTTCGGCGGGCGGCAGTTGGTCTGAGTCGACAAACCCCACCAACAGATCGGGGACCGAGCCTTGGTACAGCCAATTGGCTAGATCTCGCACGCCGCGCCCCGCAACCTCCGCCGCCGGCGTCGCCGCCGAGAACACGAAGGTACGCCCTTCGGTGTCGTGCTTGACGTAGCCCTTCTCCTCCAGTCGACGAAGCACGGTGCGCACTGTCGATTCCTTGAGGGGGCGATCCAGCCGCTCCCTCACGAGTTCGGCGGTGGACGGACCGTGCTGCCACAACATCTGCAGGACCTCGGTCTCAAGGTCTCCAAGTGTCGGGAGGGGCTCGCCGGCGGGTTGCGTGTTCATATTGCTACCATTTGTAGCACTTAGACGACGACCGCGTCAAGCCGTCGCCCATTCGAACGGGCGACGTAGGAGGTGGGGGGCTGGACAGCGATCGATCAGAATGTTACCGTCGGTAGCAGTACAAAGGGTAACACTCGCTCTTCACGGCCGTTGGCCCACTCTCTCGAGACACTGATGCCCAACCTCTTGCGGTCTGCACGGGCGCCCATGTTCGCATCATGCCTGTTGGCGGCTTTGCCTGGCGCGTCCGCGGCCCAGGCACCCGACTATCGGGCGCGGTTGGACAGTCTGTTTGACATCCTCGGGACGAGTCAGCGCGTGATGGGCACGGTCACGATTCGCAAAGGCGAGCGCGTGTGGTATCAGCGAAGCGTCGGCTACCGCGATAGTGCGGCCGCAGGCTGGGTGCCGGCCGATAGCGCCACCATGTACCGCGTGGGCTCTATCGCGAAGCCATTCACGGCGGTGATGATCTACCAGCTGATTGATGAACGAAAACTCACGCTCGACACCAAGTTGTCCCGGTTCTTTCCGCGGCTCCCGAACGCCGACTCGATCACCATTCGCGATCTGTTGGGTCATACCAGCGGCGTGCCCGACTTCACGCAGGGTATGGACGGCATCGTGCCCATCACGCGCGATTCGATCCTGAAACGCATCGCCAGCATGCCAACGCAGTTTCGCGTGGGCACGCAACGGCGATACAGCAACTCCAACTTCGTGTTGCTCGGCTACATCGTGGAGTCTATCACGTCATCGTCGTACGCCGAGCAATTGCAGCGTCGCATTGTCCGCCGAGCCGGATTGCGCCGCACGCGTTATGGCGGCGCGGTCGATCCCATGAAGAACGAATCGCGCGCCTACTACTTCGCCGATAACCACTGGCAGCGCCAGCCTGATGACGCGATCGAAAACAGCGGTGGCGCCGGCGGCGTCGTGTCGACAACCAGTGATCTCACGCGCTTCCTCGCGGCGCTGTTCCGTGGACGCTTGATCTCCGCGTCGTCGCGGTCTGAGCTCACGCACGGCTTTGTCGGGGGACTCGCGACGCTGGCAAAGGTCTTGGTCCGTTCACCATTCCTGGCGCCAACAAATCCGGGCATGCGCACAATGGATCGATTGGTGCGCACACCGCACTCATGGGATATGTGCCCGACGACTCCCTCTCGCTCGCGTTGACCATCAACGGCCACAACTATCCAATCGACCGCGTCTTCTTTCAGGTATGGGACATTCTCTACGGCACGGCGGAGCCGCTGCCATCGTTTATGCCCGCAGCACTCCCCGACTCGGCCGCGACCGCGTTCGCGGGTGACTATGCGGCACCCGAGTACGGCCTCACGATCACCATTCGACGCAATGGCGCGGCACTTGAAGGGCAGGCCGTAGGGCAAGATCCTTTTCCGCTCACGTACGTGGGCAACCGCCGCTTTCTGTCCGTCCCATCTGGCATCATGGTCGAATTCGCAGAGCCAGTGACTGGCGTGTCGCCGCGATTCACGCTGTTCCAGCAGAAGCTGGCCATTCCGTTGAGACGCGGGGCGACGACGCCGTAGGGGACCATGCGGGGAGGGCACGCGCGCTGGGGCGCGCTAACGCCCTCCCTCACGGACAATGGCGAACGCGCGTCGCGTGCACTATCGATAGGGCATGGCCTTTCCCGACAACTCTACGTTTCGCATCGAGCACGGAATGTTGGGGAGTGTGCGCGGCGCGAACGTCCCCGCGTGACGCGGGCCATGAAGGGTGAACCTCCTGCCGACTGCGCTCTCCAATCGGGCGGCGCAGCCGCGGCAGCTCTACTGGCGCACCCGTGCCGGGGGTGACGCAGCAGGCCGTGCGAGACGGCGACTGGAAGTTGCTCGTGGACGGACCGTCGGCGCTGTTGTTCAATGTGCGGGAGGATCCGGGAGAGGCCCGGGACCTGGCGGCGCAGCGTCCGGAGGTGGCGCGTCGGCTCGCGCGATTGCTCCGTGATTGGAACGCGTCCGTCGATGCCGACGCGGGGGCGGAGCGATAGGGGCGGTACGTGGCCTAAGCTTTGAATGCCCGGTGCCGTGCTCCCTGGTGGCGCGTGGCGTCGCCGCGATGCAGCTTACGGTGACGTTTCTGCCTCGGTTGAGAATGTCCGGGTTGCCCTCGGCGACGACTCCTGCACCCAGGGGCGAACCACGGGAGAGCGTGCGCCTGAAAAGGCGCACGCTCGTTCAGCGGGTCTAGTGTTTCAGATCGCGATGTCGCCGAGAGTCACGACCGTAGCTGTCGGAGTCCCGGATCGTGCCATCGGGCCGATGGATCACGACCTCGACGCGACGGCGGCGTGCCGCGCGGACGGCGATCGCGATCGCCTCGGTTTGCGTGCGGGGGCATTCGACAAGTCGCTTGCCGCGCGCCACGCGAGGGACAAAGGCGGAGCAGCCACCGGAGGGAACGACATGGATGTTGCGCTTGCGACGGCGGGTTGCCATGGGGCGATGGGAAGAAGGTGGTCACGCTCGAATCCGAGCGCACGATGCGCGAGGCGGGTCCGAGGTAGAGCGAGGGTGTGTCCTGAAGTACGCCGTGGCGCGTCCGTCACGACGTGAGGCAGGACTGGTGGCCATGGGAGGGATCATCCGGGGCGGAAATCGCACGCGACGGATGGTCGTCACCTCGCATGGCGAGGGTGCAGCATGGAGCTGGCGGTTCTTCTCCGGGCTACGGCGAGGTCAGCTTGAGGGGGCGCAGTCGTTCCGGCCCCTCGGTTCTGAGTCGATAGTTGGCCTTGCCGGGTGACAAGAGCGTGAGGATCTCTTGCCCCGATCGATCGAACGACACGGCGAGCTGGCCCTCGAACATGTCCACGATGTGTTCCCGCGTGACCAGGCGCAGCGCCACGCGTTCACCTGGGGCCCGCTCGGCTGGTGGGGGTTGTGTCACGGTGAGCGTGATGGGGCCGACGACGGTCACGCGCTCCACGCCATCGGCGTCGTGCTGCGCCTTGCCCAAGGCCCGGCCTCCGCTGCTAAAGTCGAATTCGACCCGTGGGGAACGGGTGTAGGTGGGGCGTAGGACGTCATGGCGGGGATCCTCGTTGAGATAGAGGACGACACTGCCGGCGCAGGTGGCGAAGATGGCGGCCACGCCAACACGACCGACCACGCGCACGAGGAGGTTGAGGCGCGGCCGAGCCGGCGGGCCGATCGGCCGGGCCGGCGTCGTGGCCAGGGAGTTCGCGATGGCGCGTTCCAATGAGGTGACCGCATCGGGAGCGACGAGGTCGACCGGGCGTGGTCGCACCCGTCCCGCGAGGAAGTGTCCGAGGGTATCCAGCTCCCCATCCTCCGGATGCGCCGCATGAAAGGCACGCTCCTCAGCAAGTTCCGCCTCGGAATACGGCGGACCGAAGTGATCGCGCGGCCGGGTCACCTTGGCATTCCTGGTCGCTTCAACGGACTGGACGTGGCGTCGACGCCGGGACCGGGCGTTGATTCGCCGTATCGGGACCGAGCCATCGGGATCGGTTGAGCACGAGCATGATGGGGATCGCCATCAGGAGGCCGAACATGAGGAGCCACCGCCAGAGCATGCCCCGGACGACGCGCCGGCGCCGTGCGAGTTCCTCCGGGGGCGGACCTCCGGCACCCCCAGCGAGTCCTCCCGCGATTGCCCGCTCCAGACTCAACACATCGTTCCTGGAAATGTCGTCGACACGCCGCGGCCGAAGTTCGCGGAGCGCAAGGAGCGGGGCGGCCCACGCCCGATACTGGTCGTCTTCTTCGACGCGCCGCTCGACGTCTGCCTGATGCCAATCCGGGAGGCGACCGGCGATGAACTCGGCGAGTTCCACGTCCTGGGGCGTGAGGTTGAAGGTGCCTTCGGCGATCAGCTCTTCGGCCACTTCCTCGTCCGAGTAAGGCGGGCCAAGCGGTCGGCGCTCGCGGCTCATGAGGGGTATGGCTCGTTGAGGTCACCGGGCTCGACGCCGGCCGCGCTGAGTGCGTCGCGGAGGCGGGCGCAGGCCTTGGCGTAGTTGGAACGGGCCGCGGCGGGGAGATGCCCAGAAATGCGCCGATGGCGTCATACCCGACGGCGTGGTCGTAGGCGAGCAAGAAGGTCTCCGCGATACGGGGCGGCAACGCGGCGAGGGCTTGTTCGACGGTTTGAAGCACCTCTCGCTTCTGCGAGGGCAACGCCGCACTTACCTGTCGCCGCAGGGCCTCTGTCGGGCCAGTGATGAGCACCTCGCGGATGGTGCGTCGCCGCTGTCGCCTCTGCTGCGCCTGCGCGGCGTCCCGCACGAACAGGTACAGCATTCCCAGTTGCCGCTCCGGTTCCGTGGGCGCCGCGGGTTCGGTCAGGCGTTTCATGAGGCGGAGCACCGCGGAGTGCACCACGTCCTCCGCGTGAGGAGGGTCGACCAGGGGAGCGCGCGAAACTCAGCAGGCTGCGGTACTCGTCTCTCCAGAGGTTGGAGAGATGGTGGAAGGGGCGGAGTCCATCGCGACAGATCGTCGGGCTCCGGCCCGGAGGGGAGCGCGTCAGGCGGCGGGATGAGGTCGGTCATGACGTTGAAAGTGAGCGCGGCGCAGGGCACGCGCGTTCGAAGGGGGGCTCACCAAGTAAACGGTCACGAGTGGTCGAAACGCGTCTTGCGTGTCTTCGAGAGCCCTTGGCACGGGGAGATCCCTTCGGACCTCGATATCACGTTACCTCAAGCGGGACAACGAGTTGGAGCGCGACGGACGCCGGACCCCGGTCGATTCCGGGGAACCGATGTTCTGGCGGGATGGCGGTTACCCTCCGGTGTCGTGGCGCTACAGCTTACGGTCCCCGTCGAGGCGCCGATAGGGACCGTTTACTCTCACGCCGCCTGTTCCTGGGGTGGTGCTGCGGACGGCTGGCCCCCGTCGTTGAGCTGCTGGGTGGAGCGGGCGGGGGACTGGACAGTGTCCCTGAAGCGGGGGCCTGAGGGAGCGGGGGGCCCCAGTCGGGCGAAGCGGGAGACCGCCCGCCAGGCCGCGAGTCGCGTCGGCGTCGCCGAGAGTCGCGGCGCGACCATCGCATCGAGCATGCGCACCACCTCGCGGCCCACCTGGTACTCCCGGTGGAGTCCCGCCGTCGAGGCCGCACGCCGCCCGATGTCCGCCGAACGCGCATCGAGCCGCGCTCGGAGGTCCGCCGTCGCCCGGACCATCCGCTCGACGAAGTCGTCGGGCAGCCCGAAGTCAATGAAGGCGGACTTCTGCGCCGTGGCGATCTGCACCATGGCCTCTGCCGCCGCCAGTGTGCCGGCGTAGTCGCGCGCGGCGGTGGGGCTGAGGGCCGCGAGGAGCGCCGCGTCCTGCGGAAAGAGGACGCGGGCGGCATGCGTGAGCGGGCGCATGTACTGCTGCCGGAGCGCGGCGACCTGCGCCCGGGAGACCTCGGTCGACGCCTTGACGCCGCGGAACCGTGCGTCCCGGATCGGCCGCGTGGGCCTCGAGGCGTTCGATCACGGCGTCGAGGTGGGCGACCACCTTCTCGATGGAGCCGAACCCGCTTCCGGCGGGTTGTCTGAGGAAGTCGCGGACGCGACGGAAGACGAAGACGGACTGCTTGTGCCTGGACAACATGGGCAAGCCCCTCCTGGGGCGGTGTGGACGCGGGAAACGCGCCCCCGCCGGGCGTCCGAGCAACGGGGGGAAGCGCATGGCCCGATGGTGGCGGGCCGGTGAGCCGTGGCGGCTGGCGAGCGCACAGCGATCCCTGCACGCGGCGCAGTGGTTCCTGCCCGCAGCGCAGTGGTGGCTACGCGCTGCGCATTGCGGGATGCATTGGCTGCGTTGTCGCTCGTCAGGTCAGTAGCGGGGCGTGGACGAGCCGCGGCGTCGTGTGTGAAGCCGACAGTGCTGTCGGCACGGATCGCGCTAGCTCATGTCAGGCGTGCACAGGTGTCGACAGGGCGTGCGGTGTGTCGCCTCGCCGGCGCGCGGGTGTCGTCATCG